>NZ_LGIA01000001.1 GCF_001270965.1 Sunxiuqinia dokdonensis
CTTGCAATTAAACACCTTCAAATCACGGATTTTATTCACATTACCTGTTGATAACCAGTGATTTATTTTGTTTTTAAGGATTGACTAAATACACATGCACTGTAAATCCCCTATCGGCAAACAAAGCGGGTTCACTGCTTAAGGTATAGGTCCAGTCGTCTTTATCCCTTCTCCTACCCCAGGCATCAAAGCTGTATTCCGAAATGGAGCTGCCTGTTTTCAAATGGGTAATTGTTCCCAAATGATCGCGGAAGATGTTATAAACCATCCAGCTGCCGGTGCCAATTTTTTTGGCTACTGCAACAGCTGAGTAGGCATCGCCGCCAATCCATTTTTTAAAGAACTTTTAAAAGCCCGGCATATCCGGGCTTTTATTTATTAATCTTTGTTATTACATCCAAAATCAATTTGAAATTTGTATTCATTCAAGTTTCGGTACAACTTAACCTCGTAACCTCCAGCTTTCTTAATTATACTGTCGTTGGTCTGGATAAATTCAAAAAGCCCACTTTTATCCCATTCCATTAAAATTTTCCTATCGTCCTTTAACTCAACAGTTCTATCAAAGTGATTTGTACTATCACGATATTTGGCCTTTACAATCCCATCATAAGAAATCCCCTTTTCTCTTTCATATTGTTGAAGGCAAACTTTATCGCTTGACGGTTGGCTTAGGAAAAAAACAACTACTACAATTATACTTAAAGTGTACCAGACCAGCCATATTCTTTTAGCTTTTTTCATCGTCCATATAGGTTATAAAGATGAGTATATGAGTTCCAATGACCGGTACTAACATCAATACCATAGCCAAATCCCGTGACAGTCCATTGAAGATAAGACCGAGAAGGGTTAGAACTAACAGAACCTCCCAATGGACCAAGACCTATTCCGAAATCATAGGCATAGCCTTCGATATCCCTGTTATACATTAAACGGGTTCTTCCATTTACATAAAATGCTTCAGGAGCTATAGAGAATGTAACATTATTCCTGGTTGGAATCCTATCAACAAAATAGAAATCCAAATTGTCCTTGGAATCTGCAACAAATCCGAAACTGGCACTAAATCCTTCATTTCTGCTTAATCCTGGAATCCATTCAGGATAAGCTAACTCAACGTTTAATCCAATTCCTACAGGGCCAATCTCAATTCCAGTTCCAAACAATCCATTACCAAGATTATGATCTTCTGCGAATTCTCGAAAACTTCCAAATTTATATTTCCTCCCTTCGCCACTCATACTTGCCTCCATCCCGACCAAGTCTCTCCAAACTTTTTCCTCATGCTTGGCAGCTTTGAATTCATCAAGCTGTGGCAATGAAACCTGGTTGGCGCTTGGGCTGTAATTGAAGCCAGCCACAATTGGTGTTTGCCGGAATGCCTCTTTTGCGCTCATGCCTTTGTTGATGGTATTATCCAGCCAGTTGGCAGCATAATTACCTGCAAAAATCACGGGAACCATCCACCAAAACTCCCCACTCGGATCACTATACTTCAGCGGGTTATTCAAGCAATATGAATACCGGTTAAAGCTTTGGGTAAAGTCTGGTGCCTGAATAAACGGGTCGGGGCTGAGGAACCGCCCCACCACCGGGTCGTACATCCTGCCGTTCATGTTGTACAGGTTAAAGTCAGGCAGGAATTCATGCGCTGTAAAACCACGGTCGGCAAACAAAGCGGGCTCGCTGCTTAAAGTGTAAGTCCAGGTGTCTTTGTCTCTCCGGCGGCCCCAGGCGTCAAAGCTATACTCGTCAACCACACCGGTACTGGCATTTTTCAGGTGCGTAATGGTTCCCAAATGGTCACGGAAAATATTGTAAATCGTCCAGCTGCCATTGCCAACCTTTTTGGCTACGGCTACGGCGCTGTAGGCATCGCCGCCAATCCAGATATAATGAATGCCCGTACCTCCAACAATTTCAGTTTCCCAACTTCCAAAATAATAGCGTGATTTTAGATAAGCTCCGTTATCTCTCACAACCATGCGAATACGCTGGTGGTCGGCATTGTAGTCAAAGTCAGCCGTTTTACTCCCTTCGGTGATCTTTTTCACTTTTTCAAACGAATAATAGTCGATCGTTTGCGGCGTAGAGGAAATATTGTGGTGGTAGCTGATGCTACTCACCGCGTAAGGCGTTTCGTTGTAAGCATAAGTACCGGCATCGCTCTTGGACTGGATGTTGCCATTTTTATTGGTGGTGTAACCAACAGTCTGGTTCACCGGGCCGGTAACCGTTGCCAGCCGGTCAAGCTTATCGGTCCCGTAACCAAAATTTTCCGTTTTACTCTTTAGATAATTAGTACGCCAGTTCAGGTTGCCGGTATTCACATCAAACGAATAATCATAGTCCTGCACCCCGGTAGCCGTAATCCCCGACAACAGCTTGTTGCTGTCGTAGCTCCAGGTAGCCGCGATGCTGCCAATGTTCGCGTTGGTGATATTTCCGTATTCGTTCATGCCGGTCAGTTGCCAAACGGTTGTGGTTGTTCCGCCTGCCGTAAATTGGATCCGGTACAAATAACCACTGCTGGTGTCATAATCGTATTGTTCATACTCCGTAGTTCCGTTAAAATATTTCCGGTACAGGCGGCCTTTAGTCATTTTAAAAGAAGCCATCCGGCAATTACCGGGCAGCTTCTTTGGGTTACTAAATTAATTTCTCATCTAATGTCGTTATAAACGACAGCCAACTTAGCCCTTCGCTAAGACGAAGGGGGAGTTGGGTTAGTTTTTAGTTACCTCATAATCAATTCCTTCATGTTCTATGCGAAAATAGCTGATGGAATATCCATTGTGGACAATCACCGAATCCCATAAAAACACTGAACAATCTGAATTTTCAGGAGAATACCTGACAACAATAGGGAGCCCGACAGGGATTGGCTTAACAAAAGCTTGTGTAGTGAAATATAGTGATGTATCGTCAGCACTAACGAAACCTGTAGTGACCTCTATACCACTTCCCCTTAGCCCCTTATGGGAGTATTTACAGAATACCATCTGCTGGATGCAATCATCTTTTTTCAATAGCCTTTTGCATCTTCTATCAAAAGAGATCCCCCAAATGATAATGCCTGCCATAATGGATCCAACAATAACCCCCGGTATAGCCCGTATAAGCTTTTGTTTACTTGTCAATTTCATAAAAGTTAAAAATCTAGTTGCAAACTATTTCTTATCTGCTCCAAGTTGCCCCCTTGATCATTCTGGTAAAAATTTTGGTTAATAGGGTTCCATTCTGGGATTTCTGTCGGGTTAGGCAATTTGGGGGGCGTTTGATCCTGAGGCCCAGGTTCCGGGGTTGTAGCTTTGTTTGAAAGCCACCCTGCGGCAACAGATGCGGGGATATCTAGTATTTTCTTCCATAACTCTCCCTTTAAAGGATGATTCAAAACCCAAGGCTTATCTCCATATAAACCATCAATAACTGCATTGGTGTTGCTTGTTGCTACTTTCTGTTTTACCACGGTATAACCGTATTCAGCCCAGAAATCTGCTCCTTTGTTAACAGAGAACTTTTCCTTGTCTGATGCAGGAGTCCAGTTGTAGCGGGCTGATATGGCTGGCAATCCAAAATCAATAGTAGCTTTGCCCGTCTGATAAAACGTTTTCCCAATCTTCCCTGCTTTATAAGCTTTGTCAAGTCCCATGGTTGCTACACCTGCAACACCAGAAACTCCCACATCAAGCCAATCAATATCTTTCCACGCCCAATCTGAAAATTTTGTTCCAGGTTCTCTCGTCACATAGTTGGTTATAACCTGCGTTGCATAATCGATTGTGGCACTCCATAAGAAAACATCAACAACGGTACCAACCCCTGGAAATATTACGCTAAAAAACCACTCCCCATTCGGGTCGGTATAAACCAGTGGGTTATTCAGGGCGTAACTATACCTGTTTAGGTTCTGACTAAAATCAGGCATTTGCAGATTTTCATCCGGGCTTAAGAACCTTCCTAACAGGGGGTCGTATAACCTCCCATTCATATTAATGAGATTAAACTCCGGCAAATGCTCATGCCCTGTAAACCCTCGTCCTGCAAATAGGTCTTTGTCGTTGGCATCCAGAGTGTAATTCCAATCGTCAGCACTACGACGGCGTCCCCAGGCGTCGAAGCTGTACTCGTTGGTTGATAAATCGGAAGCTTTGACAACATGGGTTATACTCCCCAGGTGATCGCGCAAAATGTAGTAAATAACCGGTGTTGCCGTGCCCACCTTTACGCTGACAGCAGGAGCAGAATAGGCATCGCCTCCCAACCACGCATACTGGGTATAGACTGAACCAACTTTTTCCTTCATGTCCCTGCTACCCGGGTACCATCGGGTATATTGTTCTACGCCGTTTTGTTTCATGACCATTTTACAACGTTGCTGGTCACTATTATAGGTAAATTCGGCCAGGTAATTGCCTTCAGTAATGTCCTTTACCTGTTCGAACGAGGTATAATGGATTACCTGGGGAACCAAAGGTATCAAGTTGGTCGTTGTTGACAATTCCGTAATTGCATGAGGTTTGTAAGGATGGTCATACTCCATCGTCCCGATGTCGCTTTTACGGCGGATATTCCCGTTCGCATCATAGTCCAGTCCTCCCCGGGAGTGAGCATTCCCGTAAATACTGTCCAATCTTTGATTCTCATAAATGAAGTTTTCGGTCAGCCCGGTATGTTTCAGGTTTTTCCGGTAGTTTGGCCAACCGTTCTTTTTATCAAACTCGTAATCATAGTGGTAAAGGCTTCCAATAGTCGTGTAATCGGGAAAACCGTCATCGTACACCATCGTCGCCGTAAGACCCGTACCGTATTTTGCGCTTGTTATTTGCCCCCGTTCTTTCATATTTTCAATATCCCAAACTACTGTTGTCCCTGCTTTTATTTTATCCAGGTAGCCGGTGTTGGCATCGTACACATTTTCTTCTACAATCCCCGATGGGTGTGTTCGTTTCCACATCCGGCCCAAATTGTCGTACTCAAAATTAGTGGAAAAATTTTCACCTGCAATATTTTCCGCAATGCCATTTAGACGGCCTTTCACACCGGTTGTCGAATACGAATAGGTACGGGAAACAGAAGATGGCGAACTAATACCTGTAAGATGCTTATAAGTCACATCGTAAGTATAGTCGGTGGTTTCCGGACCGGTTACATAGTTATCCAGTCGTCCGTCCGGTTCATAGTTATAGGTTGTCAAGTCACCCTTGGCGTTCGTGCGGGTCTTGAGTTGCCCATAGGCATTATAGGTATATTCAATTACCCCCGCGCTGGGGTCGTCCAATTGGGTTTGGTTACCTGCAGCATCATAAACCATCCCGGTCTCGCTGCCATCAGGATGGATTATTTTTTTTACCTGACCGTTGGGGTAGTAGCTGTAGGTTATTGTGCCCCCAAAATCATTCGCTTTCGTCAACAGCCCCTGGCTGTCGGTCTCCTTCCAACTTGTCATCCCTTCGGTGCTTTCAGTTACCCGATTTCCGGAATACGTGATGTCGGTAATTTTTCCTCCTGGATAAGTTATTTTATTTAACCGGCTTTTGGTATCGTATTCATACAAGGTGTAATCGCCGGGCGAAACAGAAAAACCAGGTTCATGCTTCTTCCACAACCTGTTTTTGCCATCATAGGTTGTCACGTTATAAATCCATGAGCCACCGAAGCCAAGTACGTCACTGCGCAGTTCTTTTCCTTCCCTGTCGTACCAGGTTTTGTTTTGAGAGCCATCATTCCCTGATGTACTTATAGTGTAAACTTCACCGGTCAAATCGTTGTCTGATTCCCAGCTTTGACTGGTTGTTGTTTGAAATCCATCAGGTTGTAACCTGGTTGCCACCCTTCCCATATTGTCATAGGAGTAAGCGGTTTCGTTGTCCCGGTTGTCGATCTCTTTCTGCCACCGTCCATAGGTGTCGTAAGTATAATCGGTTTTCAAGCCTACCGGGTCAATTATTTTTTTCAACCGGATCCCGTTTGTTTCATACTCGTAGTTGGTTTGACGGGCGCCGCCGTTCGCCGAGTTTCTGTACTCCTGTACCAGGTTCCCATGACTGTTATAGTCGTGATCAACATAATACTCCCACGAGGTGCCCACATGATACGTGACCAAATCAGGTTTAAGCTTGCCATCGGCAGAATAAGTGAAGGTTGTTTTTTTCGAAATAGCCGTTTCCCCGCTTTTTTCGTGTTTAACCGTTGACTCTTTTAACACCCCGATATACCAGTTCTGTTCGTCATTGGGGTAATAGGTATTTGTGCGGGTTTCCGTAACACCGTTGTCGAATTTCTGTTTGACTTCTTTTAAACTGCCTTTAATCGTTGGGTCGTAAGTAAAGGATGTAGAGTCCTGCTGTCCCTTCAGTACATCGCGGTTTAGTTGATATTTTAAGTATGGGAATACTGGGTCCAACCCTGTTACATATACGGTTACCTGTTTGTCCCAGGTATTACTTGTTTCACTGACCTTGTCCCCTCCGATATAGTTTTTAGTGGATAATACAGTCGGGAAAAAATAGGTGGCATCATAACCAGAATTTGTTTCGGTTTTGACTCCCTGATGTGTATCCTCCACTACTATTTGTTCGTAACCCAAGGCACCTTTTCCTTGCCGGTGGATTTTCAAACCTTTGTAGCTATAATCCTGATTCGATAAGGAGCCTCCATTTGTCCAGTAATCGCTTACAACAGATAAAGGCCCCATATAGGTAAAAACGGGGAAACTAACCGGGGTGGTTCCTTTCTCATAATTGCTGTATTCTCCTGAAAGTTTTCGGTACGACAAAGATCCCGTATTATTTAGCCCGTCGGCAAATCTGGAAAGGAGGATGTTTGTGTTGCCATCCATCTTTCCACGCCGGTAACCGTTGGTTGCAGAAGTAACAAGAATATCAGTTTTGCCATTTCCATCGTAATCGCCCAAGGTAAACTGGTAATCTTTGTTATATTCTGTACGTTCATAATATTCACTGCTAACATCGGTAGCGTTAGGCTTTGTAATAAAATAATACTGGCGTGGGTTATTACTTGTGTTCTTACTTAAGGCCAGAATATCTGTACGCCCGTCACCGTTAAAATCGCCGGTATAAACTACATCGCTTTTAAGATCGGTTTTTTTCTTGGTGAAGTAATTGGCATTAAAGCCTGTTCCGGTTGACAAACGGAATTGCCATTCGGACCATTCATAAGATTCGAAACCATATATGAAAATGTCAGTTTTTCCATCACCATCGAAGTCACCCAATTTAAAAAGATGATCCTTCTTGGGATAAGAACCGGAATAAAGCGTAGTAAGCGAATTCCCGTTAATGGTATAAATCTTCACACCATTGCTATCGAATGTCCAAATGTCAGTTTTTCCATCACCATTAAAATCTCCAAAATAGTCTTTGTTTCCCCAACTGGTAATCGTGCCGGAATTTTTGAGACTAAAATAACTATTCAAGGAGGTTGTTCGCATCGAATATAGGTTCCATGCGCTATTCGATATTGAGCCTCCACCCCTGACCTTTCCAAGTACATCCTGCACCCCGTCGCCGTCAAAATCACCAGCATATTGAAATTTGGGGTCGTAGTAATTGTCATTCGTAGGTAACCAGTCGATCGCAGTGAAAGTTCCAAAATTAGTTCCTGTTGATAACGCATAATTATAGAAAACCCCGCTGTTAGCAACTAAACTGCCAACTATATCAAGGAAAAGCAGATCATCCATCCCATCCCCATTCAGGTCAGAGGGCATAACCAAGTCAATGGTTTCCGGGCACGTTCCTGATGCACTGTAGGCTAAACTGCCAGAAGAAGAGGCAAGATATAATCTCCAATCTTTCAGATTTGATTTTTTAACTGTGAAAATATCCATTCTTCCATCACCGTTAAAATCTCCGGGATATTGTACATAGTCAGTTGAAATATAACTGTTGTATGCAAAGTATGGATAGTTGCTACAATTACCCGTCGGATATTCGTAAGAAAAAACTGTTGAGTTGAACCTGCTGTCATTCAAACCATATTCTATCACTTCATTAAGTGCCGAATGATTACCATAATTTGAAGCATGGTGATTATATTTAAACTCGTACTTTTTCACCACCGCCGTATTGTATTTCACCTCAATCTTATCCAGGATCAGGTTTTGCATAATCTCGCTTCCTTTTAGGTAATTGGTCGTTTTGTCGTTGCGAATTTTGTAGTAAAGTCTAACGGAATTGGGGCCATAGGTGATCTCCTTAAGGTAAACTAAACCGTTATCTTTGACGTACTCATAATTTATCTGATTCCCATATACATCGGTAGCCTTGTTCATATACCAGTTCACTACCTGGCTATGTCCGTCAACGGTTTGGTCAGCATCGCTTGTGTAGCCGTACTGGCAATCCAGTCCACCTTTGGTTTCGGCTAAAAACTGCGTGGGGCCATAGCTTCCTGTGGTACAAGTTACACGGGTGAAGATATCATTCTCAGTCCGGTATTGCGAACCGTTTCCACCATATGTTCCGGATGTACAGACCAACCGCTGCCCATCGAGACTGAACCGGTCGGCAGAGGTTAAATCTACTCCAACGGACTGTCCGTCGTGATAATATGATTGTGGGGAGCGTGTAATAGCCGAAATCCCGGAAATGTTCCAGCCATAACCGGCAACGCCCGGGCCTCCAAGACTGTTGTACGTGATGGATAAATTTGGTTGTAATCCAGCCACCCCCGGGGGTAAGTCAAGCGGGATGGTATAAGTTGCCCCGCCGGTAGCACTTACATTGAAGGCACCTTCGGTCGTTCCAACAAGATAGGATGTATTCAGACTTCTGGTTACGGGATCAATAATTGTCTGGTAAACGACATTCTCATAGGTTTCCCCTCCGCCTGAAGGTTCCACAATCTCAGCCGTCATCGTTCCTCCGCTTGGCGTATACGAATAACCGGCGGCAAAGGTGATGCTGTTGGTGGCCTGGTGGAGTTTGGTGCCCGACTCGGCGGTGCTCAGCACCAGGTCGGCTGGTTGGGAAAAGCTGGCAAATGTGCACAACCATCCGAATATCATGGTCAGATATAATTTTTTCATGTGATTATTTTTTCAAACTAAGTTTGGGCAACTGGTTAAAAGTCCCATTATCCGGTCACAGTATTCAGAGCCTAAGCTCCGAACTGCCGACTGGGACTGGCAACTGTAAACTGTCTTACTCCTTAATGATTTTCCACTCTTTTCTGTCTTGACCGACATGGATGGTCATGATGTAAAATCCCGGGGGATAAATCGAGAGGTCGACCTCGGTTGATCCAGCTGCAGGCTGCTGAACAATAAGCTTACCGTGTGAATCGAACACGCGAATGGCGGCTTCCTGGTTGGCCAGGTTTGGAAAATCAATCCGGAGCAAGCCCTTGGTGGGGTTGGGATAGATGCGGGTTTCCTGCAAACTGATCTGGTCTTCCAGAAGGTCATCGTCCTCCTCTGAGTCTAAAGAACCGGGCTGGATGCCGGCGCTTTTCAGGCCGATCACTGTCCGCGTAATGCGGTTTCCGCTGTTGTCGTAAGTAAATTCGATGTGTTGCGCATAACAAACCACCGGAATAAAAACGGACAGCAGCATGATCAACAATAAAATGACTGGCTGTTTCATGATCTTCTGCTTTTATTGTCCCAGTTGTTGTTTCAACGCTTCAATTTCGGCCTGCTGCTCCTTAATGGCTTCGACCAGGTAGGGAATGAGGGCGGAATAGGCTAATGATTTATTCTGGGTTGAGTCGTTTGTGAAAACCGCTTCCGGGATCACTGCTTCAACTTCCTGGGCCAGAAAGCCTGCCTGTAGTTTCCCGCTTCCATCGTCTTTCCAGTTGTAGTTCACCCCATTGAGTTTCTTGATTTTTTCTATCGTGCTGCCTGATTCCCCTGCTTTCTCTGTTGCCAGTGGCGTGATGTTCTCTTTGGCAGTCGCATCAGAATATTCATAAAGCGTTTTACATTGAATATCAATAAACCCGGAGGCAGCAGTGTTGTAAAAAACAACGCGGTTGCCACTGGTAACCCTTGGGTCCGCATGAAATACATCCAGAACAAACGGTTGATAGCTGGAATATGAAGTTCTAAAATATTTACCCTTCACATCCAATTGGTAGACGGGGGAGGTGTTGTTGATTCCTACAAACCCTGTACTGCTCACTTTGATCTGTGCATTGACTGACAGAATAACCAGGCTGAATACAGCCAGAAGTAAAATCTTTTTCATACTTTTGAACGTTTTTTGGGAGTGGCGACTCCCGATTAATAATTAAGTTTTGAAAATGGATGCCGGCCTTTGGGCCGGTATCTTTTTTTTATCGCATTCGGTGCGTTACCCGTTTATTCTGAAAACTTTTAAAAAGTAACCCCAGTTTGATTTTGTCTATTATGTCAATAACAGGTTAAAATGATCGTTCGTATGAGATATGGGGTAGTTTTACCCCCTAAAACGATCAGTTCATGAAACTTTTTGTGATTTTGTTAAGTTTATTTTTTGTGTAATTTAGTTTCGTTCTAAATAACGACGTCAGACAGGAGTCAATCAAAATGCTGTTTTTGGACAGACATGCTGGGCGGTATGCCAACCAGCAAGCGAACTGAGCTTCCGTTCTGACAACTGCAGGCGGTTAGAAAAAGCTAGATCTAATTTCCAACTGAAACCAATTGAAGCGTAGGTGGGCAAAGGCAAGTGTAGCCTGGAATGAAATGGAAGGCTTCTCTTGCCGTGCGGTGCAGCCCGGCTTCAGAGCGAAGCTGAGCGAAAAAGCGCCCGGTTTCGCAGGCGTAGCCAGGCGGATAAAGGAAGCGGTTGAGCGAGGCTGAGCGATGGTGCCGGGGCACAGGAAGAACCTTAAAAAAGCTGTGCAACACCTAAGGAAATCAGGAACACGACCTGATCAAACCGGAAAGCTGCCTGCGAAGCGAAAACGAAGCAGGCGTCTTTCATTTTAACCGAGGCTTGTGAGCGCAGTGCGGAGCAAACGGAGCGAACAGGCCGCAGGATCATCTGCCCAATCATATCAACACCTTTTATCTTTGGCATCCTTATCAAAAGCCACCAGGTTAACATTTCCCTCATTTTTGTCCTTATTGATATCAAATGGGGCGGCATTAATTCTTTCTTCCCATTTTCAAAAAATTGATCGGGAGACTTGTTTCCTGTTTATCGTTTATTCTTTTAATAAGTGTATCTTCTCCGGTACGATCTCCCGTTTTATCTCCTGTATCAAATCTGATACCGGTAAGTTTGTTTGCGGAGTGACAATTGGCCGACGGAAAATCGCAGGTTTTTTCCGTGTATTTAACACAAAAGGTAAAATCGAAGGTCGGGTATGGAAAGCTTCTTAAGTGGGTGAAACCTTTCTTTTTAATCTTTCACTCTTTTGGTTTTATAAACCCGATCGGGTTGCGTGATTTAACTGTAAGTTTTTGTTTCATGGCCAATTCTGTTAATGCGATATAGATATCATCAAACTTCTCTTCATTTTCGTCGCTGATCTCTTCCAAGGCTTTAATGCGCTCCTTAATTTCTTCCAGTTCACCCGAAAGGGACGATGGAGCAGCTTGGATCATATACCTCCGGATAGCAATAAATGCCCTGATGATACTAATGTTTACCTCAATAGCCCTGGCACTCTTTAAGACACTCGAAAGCATGGCCACACCAGGTTCAAGAAAAGCATAAGGAACAGCGCCGCCCAAATAACTTTTTGATGGTATCACATTTTGTGATACCAGGTTATTTATCTCACTATCTGCAAGTTCAAACATGAAATCAGGAGGAAATCTCTCAATATTTCGTCTCACCGCTTGCTTTAAGGCTCTGGTCTCAACTTCGTATAGTTGCGCCAAATCAAAGTCCAACATGACCTGCTGGCCCCTGATTTCGTGAATTTTGCTTTGAATGACTTGTAAGTCCATCATTTAATCATTTTACTCTGCCAATAAGAAGCAGAAGGATATAGTATAGGGGTATTCTCTTGGGGTATTTTTTCAAACGCGCGGTTTTCCCTTGCGCCTCTTTTTTTGATAGTTGATGTATTCTTTGAAATGGATGAATTACCGCAATCGCCTTGAAAAAGACTATGTCCTTTCTTTCAACAACTTCTCAAGCAGCGCATTTTTTTCCTTTTCCAGCTCCAGCATACGCTCGTAGAGCGCTTGTTTCTCTTTGCTCAATTCCAGAATCTGTTCGATGGGATTATTTGTGATGGTCGTATCAGTGATATAACCAACATTATTGTTGCCTTTTTCAAAAGTGTTATTCTCAATAATCACGGTCACCGGGTCTTCCTCCAGTTCCTTAATCACATCAGGAGCAACATTTAGGACTTTGGCAAACTTCTCAAGCATATCGTCATCGATCACCTTCTTATGTTCATAGTTAGAGATTTGGGCTTGGCTAATCCCGAGGTCAATGGCCAATGCATCCTGTTTGATTCCCAGGGTATGACGGATCCGCTTGATCGCATGTCCGTGATGTGTGTTTCTCAAAGGTTTTTCTTGTGTTTCCATCTGATTCTTTTTGTATATAGTCAAACGAAATTAGTAAAATCATGGTTGTGATTATAATTATTTGTGCAAAATCAATATTTATTGGCCGTATAATTTTAAATCCCTCTTTCAAACGTGTTTTCTTTGAAAAGAATCCCGCACTTGAACACGAAGGTGCGAAGTTACGAAGGCTCGAAGGCACGAACTGAATTCCCGAATAACCAATTCGTTGTGTCTTGGTGTTTAATCTTCTTTTTACGAACCAAAACCTTAAAATAGGCTGCTGATCCTGGACAATGGACACCGATCACACATTCCAAAAGAAAAAAGAAAAAACAGTCAAAAAAGAAAAAAGAAAGCCAATCTGGAGGCCAGTCCGGTAAAAAATCAAGGCTGTCCTGCCATCCCAACGGAAACGAATTCCAAACGGCAACAAAATCATCACACGGCAGGACACTCGCCCCGGCCTTGTATTTTTCAGAAACCGGACTGGCTAAATTGGGCTTCTTTTTTGGGTTTGACGATATTTCCAAACCGGTTGACGTTAATTGCTGACGCCGAAACAGGACACAAGCATTCCGCTACTGAAGTTTCACAACGAGAATATTTATCATTTTAAATTATTGGATTTTATAATCAATTGTTTTAATTTTATTGACCAGTAAAACCCAACATGCCAAACAAAACCAAAACTCATCGAATTCTTCGACTCATTCTTTTCCTATCGAATAGTTATCCGAAGACAAAAGAAGAATGCAACGCTTTCCTTGGCATAAGAGACTCTGCATTTTACAATTACCGTAAGCTGTTGCTGGAAAGCGGCTTCGACCTCAAACAAAAGAACGGCAAATACTGGATTGCGTATTCTGATCAAAGCCACCGGGTGTTACAGAATGTTCTTCATTTTACAGAGGAGGAAATGTACATCTTGTCAAAGACTATTGATCGACTGGACGAAAAGCCGGGAAGCATCCATCCATTAAAGCACAAATTGGTTTCTTTTTTAAACCAGGATAAAGTTCTGGAAAGTTATATTCAGAAAGAAAAATCGGCCATCGTGCAGGCATTGACGCAAGCCCAACTACAAAAGAAACAAATTTTGCTGGTCAATTACGCTTCAGGAAACAGCCAGACCGTTAAGAACCGGATGGTGGAACCCTTTGAATTTAAGAATGATTTCAACCTGATGTGGGCGTTCGATACCACATTAAAACAAAACCGGCAGTTTAAGATTTGCCGGATTGAAGATGTGCATGCGTCGCTCCTTCCCTGGGAATACGAGCGCCTGCACCGTGCTAAACCCGTAGATATTTTCCGGAACACCGGCGATCTCGATAAAAAAGTGGAACTCAAACTCAGGCTGAAAGCTAAAAATCTGTTGGTGGAAGAGTACCCGCTGGCCGAACGCTTCCTCTCAAAAACCGGTAATAACCAGTTTATTTTGAAAGCCCCGATTGCCAAATACGAAGGCCCCGGGCGTTTCGTGTTGGGATTGGCTGAAGACATCCAGGTTTTGGGCGATGCCGGGTTTCGGGAGTATTTGAAAGAAAAAATCAACAATTGCCAGCATTTTTTTTCAAACTCCACGAATTCGGGAGTCGATGTGAAGAAATTGCCTGTTCCAAATAAAAAGTCATGAACAGAACCCATTTTTTCAAATACCTGTTTCTTGGACTCACCGGCCTGATGTTTTTCAGAAAATCACGGGGAAACGCACAGGATAAGCGTTGCGAAATTCGCTTATGCTCGCCATTTGTGGCTGGTTTTCAATATTACGATGGTTTTGATGTAAGGCATTTGCTATGTACCGATGATTTGCTGTTTTTAAAACGTGAACCGGCCAATGCGCGCGACTGCTATGCCATTGAAGTGTTCCAGGGCGAAGCCAAGTTAGGCTATTTGCCGCGTGACGAAAATAAAGTGGTCGCCCGCATGATGGACCAGGGTGTAAAAGTGAAAGCCAGGATTGTTGATATCGACCAAGAAGAAAGTTATTACCATAAAATAAAAATGAAGGTTTTTTATGAGATTTAGAATCACAT
>NZ_LGIA01000002.1 GCF_001270965.1 Sunxiuqinia dokdonensis
TTCCATCTACCTGGCCGGTTCTGTTAACGATGGGAAAGCAACCATCATTGACCTGGTCAGGGCTTTCGAGAGGATGTTTCAATGAGGTGAATAATGTCGGGCCGAAGAAAGTCGATGACCGGGCGAATGGAATCGATATTCGGGACTTCGCGAATATAGAGCGCCCCACGCAAAAAATGGCGGCTGCTGTCGGTCAGATAAAACTGAATGGGCGATGCGGCATTCCCCTCAATAGAATAAATGGTGCCATAAACGCTTTTGTCTGGATTCACAAACAGGCGTTCTTCTATGGCGTCGGCTTTAATGGAATGGTCGTAAGCCAAACGCCGTGATTCTTCCAGATGCTTTTTCAAATCGTTGTTCAGTTGGGCATAACTCAGGTGCAGATCGGCTTTATTTTTTGGTGTGCTGATGGTAATCCAGCTTGAATCGGCATGGCCTGTTGACATTGAACGGGCCTCGGAATAGTCAGCAATTTCAAAAGAGTAGGGGAGATCCTGTTTTAACGCATGATAGGTTTTCTCAGGAAAGTCAATTCGAAAATATCCCCGCGGTTTTGGTGTATATTCTTTTTTGCAGGTAGCCAATAGCAAAAGGAGCGCGCCAATGAAAATCATCCGGTTTTGCATAGAATCATTCGTTAGTTGATTTCAACTTTGATTTTTTTGATCCGCCGGTTGTCAACAGCCTCGATTGAAAAAGTGAAATTTTCGCAACTTAATTTTTCATGGGTGACCGGTATTTCGCCTTTTAGTTCCAGAATCAATCCGGCCAGGGTATCTGCATCGCCCTTATAGTCGTCGAAAATATGATCGTTGGTTCCGGTAATTTTATAAAAGTCGTGCAGCAGGATTTTGCCGTCAAACAAGTACTTGTTTTCTGCTATTTTCGTAAAGTAGTTTTCTTCTTCATCAAACTCGTCGGCAATTTCGCCTACAATTTCTTCCAACACATCTTCCAGGGTCACAATGCCCGAACTTCCGCCGTACTCGTCAACCACGATGGCCATGTGTACTTTGTTTTTCTGAAACTCTTCGAGCAGATCGTCAATCTTTTTTGTTTCAGGAACATAAAATGGCGGACGAATGATGGTTTGCCATTTGAAATTTTCCTTTTTATGAATGTGAGGAAGCAAATCCTTGATGTAGAGGATTCCTTTAATGTTGTCGAACGAGCCCGAATAAACCGGAATGCGCGAGTAACCTGATTCGTTGATCAGGTTAATAACTTTGTTGTAGGAATCTTTGAGGTCAAGTGCTTCAACATCAACGCGCGACCGCATGATTTCCACCACATTTTTGTTTCCAAACTTAACAATGCCTTCCAGAATTTCCTTGTCTTCAGCATGCTCGTGTTCCAGGGTGAGTTCGAGCGCCTGAGATAGTTCATTGACCGAAATATTTTGTGCCTGTTTTTGAAAACGCTTGTTAACGAAAGAAGTTGAATAAATAAGAATTGAGTTGATTGGCCGAAAAATTTGCTCCAACACTCGCAGCGGAAGGGCCATCAATCGGGCAAATCCGAGTGGATGCCTCGTTGCATAAACCTTGGGGACGATTTCTCCAAAAAGCAGCAGCACAAAAGTGATCACTACGACCTGGATCATGAAACCCAGGGTAGGCGACGAAGCAAAGTTGAATAGTTTTCCGGTAGTGTAGGCCGAAAGAATAACGATGCCTACATTCACAAAATTATTGGCTACCAAGATGGTAGCCAATAATTTCTCAGGACTTTCAAGATTCTTTTGGATTGCATGATTCTGCTTGCTTTTTACAGATTTGAGTTTTTCCTGATCCTGCGGGCTCATGGAGAAATAGGCTACTTCAGAGCCTGAAATCAAAGCCGAAGAGAATAGCAGGACAAAAATGAAAGCAAGACTAAGAATTACAGCCGTTGTTAACGGGTAAAATTCAATTTCCCAGTTAATTGCTGTGAGTATCGGTAAAGGGTCTGTTTCCAATGAAATCAATTTAAGTTACTAAAATGGCAAATCGTCTTCTTCGTTCGGTTCAAAGTCCGGTTCGCTGACACGATTGTCCTTTTCATTTTGTGGGGCGGCGTGTTGGTTGTCGTTGTTTCCACCCTGATGGCGCGGACCTCCGAGCATTTCCATATTATCGCCGTAAATTTCGGTTGTGTAACGCTTGTTGCCTTCTTTGTCATCCCACGAGCGGGTACGAATCCGGCCTTCAATGTACAAACGGTCACCTTTTTTTACGTATTGCTCGACAACTTTTGCCAAGCCTCTCCAAATAACAATGTTGTGCCATTCGGTTGTGGTTACTTTCTCACCGTTTTTTGCGGTGTAGCTCTCAGAGGTCGCCAGCGGAAAATTGGCTACTGCGACGTCTTTGTCAAGATATCTGACTTCAGGGTCTTTACCAACATTTCCGACTAAAATTACTTTGTTTACTGACATAGATTAGGATTTTAAAATTAAACAATAATAAATTTACAAAATTTCCTCCTCTGAGAGGTCATAATTTTAAAAAATTTCACGAACTGCACGATTTGGACCCTAAAACCCTTCCTAACTCCTACGAACGAATCAAATCCAATTGTGTTGTTCCAGTTCTTTTTCGATTGGTTTTGGAACGGCAAAGTTAAAAATATCTTTTTTATTCACCCTAATCAAGGGCGATGGGATCTTCATTTTACCATCGATTTTCAGGTAGATAAACCGGTAAAAAATATGTTGGTGGGTTAGTACTTGCTTTTGCCAGTGACTTTCTTTTTTTATTTGAATTTCCGTTTCGGGCGAAAAAAGCATTTCGTAGTTTTTCAATATCACAGCAAGCTCGCTTTTTTCGTTGGTTTCAGCCATCGGAAACTCATACAGGTTTTTCCAAATGTCATTTTCAGTCCTTTTATTAAGGTAGGTGTATTGCTCATGTTCAATGACCAGGTAATTAAAATAACGTTTCCTGATTTTGGTTTTTCCTTTTTTTATCGGCAATAAATCGATGGTCCCGTTTTTTCGGGCAGCACAGTGCTGGTTTAACGGGCAGCTTTCGCAATCCGGGTTTTTGGGTTTGCATTGAATGGCTCCAAACTCCATGACTGCCTGGTTGAAGTTACCGGGCTGGCTCGGGTCGATCAATTTGTTCGCCAAGTGTGTAAATTCCTTTTTCCCTTTGCCGGTGTCAGTGGGCGTGTGTATTTCAAAAACACGCGACAGGAGCCGGTAAACATTGCCGTCGACCGTGGCATGCGGCAGACCAAAGGCAATGGATGCGATGGCCGCAGCGGTATATTCGCCCACACCTTTTAAGCGGAGTAAGCCTGCGTAGTCAGCCGGAAATTCTCCGCCGTGTTTTTCAACAATCATTTTGGCGGTGTGGTGCATGTTGCGTGCACGGGAATAATATCCAAGCCCCTGCCACATTTTCAGGATTTCGTCCTCCGATGCAGCAGCAAAATCATGAATGAAAGGAAAGCGATTTATAAATTTCAAATAATAGGCCGTTCCCTGGTCAATACGGGTTTGCTGCAAGATAATTTCCGACAGCCAAATGGCATACGGATCAAGGGTTTCGCGCCAGGGGAGCTCGCGCTTGTTCTTTTCGTACCAATCCAGAACAATATGGGTGAAAGAGCTGTTTTTAATCATAACTGCTTTAAAATCTATACGAATTGCAAAAATAATTCATTTCAGGTGTATGTAGTTTTTAAATAATTTTTATTTTTGCACACCGATTGACGCGAATTATATAATTTATTGAAAACTAAATATTTTAAGAGATGACTAAAGCAGATATTGTTAATGAAATTAGCAAGAACACGGGAATCGAAAAAGTAACAGTACAAAAAACTGTCGAGGCTTTTATGGAAACAGTAAAAGACTCGCTCACTGAAGGAAGAAATGTATATCTTCGGGGATTTGGTAGTTTTATCGTGAAGAAAAGAGCTGAGAAAACAGCACGTAACATTTCCAAGAATACAACAATTATTATTCCTGAGCATTTCATTCCGGCTTTTAAACCAGCCAAAACATTTGTTGCTCAAGTTAAAGACGAAGTAAAAAAATAGAGTTATGCCAAGCGGAAAAAAAAGAAAAAGACATAAGATGGCTACGCACAAGCGTAAAAAGAGACTACGTAAAAACAGACACAAGAAAAAGAAATAGTCTTACGCTTTTTTTAGCAGTAGCTTAGAAAAGAAAAAAATGATTAAACCTAAAGTGCGAAAGTGCTTTAGGTTTAATCTGTTATTAACTAATGTAAAAAGTTACATTATCAATTAAAATCAAAATAACGTTGTGAGTAGCGATCTAATTATTGATGTCTCTCCCTCTGAAGTCGTTATTGCCTTATTAGAAAATAAACGCTTAGTTGAACTTACCAGGGAAAAAAGCGGAGCAAAATTTGCCGTCGGCGATATTTATTTAGCCAAGGTGAAAAAAATTATGCCGAGCTTAAACGCTGCATTCATCGACGTTGGTTATGAAAAAGATGCATTTTTGCATTATCTCGACATGGGACCTCAATTTTCAACTTTGAATAAGTTCATGAAAATTGCCAGTTCCAAAAAGAACCGTATTTCTTCATTATCAAAAATTCACTCTTTGCCCGACATTAACAAAGAGGGCAAAGTAACAGAAGTGCTCAAAGCCGGCCAGAACATTTTGGTCCAAATAGCCAAAGAGCCCATTTCTACCAAGGGACCCAGGCTAACTTCTGAGCTTTCAATAGCAGGACGAAATTTGGTGTTGATGCCTTTTAGCGATAAAGTTAGTGTGTCGCAAAAGATTAGCTCAACCGAAGAAAAAAACAGGCTGAAGAAATTAATACAAAGTATTCGACCGAAGAAGTATGGTGTGATTGTCCGAACCGTTGCCGAAGGTAAACGGGTGGCTGAACTGGACCAGGAATTGAAAAGACTGGTTGCCAAGTTTGAAACCACTTTCCAAAAACTCAAGATAGCCACCGCCCCGGCTTTAATTGTTGGAGAGATGGACCGGACAACTGCTTTATTGCGGGATATTTATACCCCAACGTTTAACAGCATTATCGTGAACGATGCTGCTGTGGCCGATGATATAGCAGATTACATTGCGACTATTGCCCCGGAAAAACGAAAAATCGTTAAAACCTACAAAGGCGGACAACCAATTTTCGAATATTTCGGAGTGGACAAGCAAGTAAAAGCGTCATTTGGACAAACCGTTTCATTTAAAAACGGCGCTTACCTGATTATTGAACATACCGAAGCTTTTCACGTGATTGACGTCAACAGCGGCAATCGGTCAAAAGCAGGTGTTGATCAGGAAACCAATGCACTGGAAGTGAACCTGGCAGCAGCCGAGGAAGTAGCGCGACAGTTGAGGTTGAGAGACATGGGAGGAATCATCGTGATCGATTTTATCGACATGCATGGTGCAGGAAACCGACAAAAGGTTTTCGAACGTATGAAGGAGGCGATGGGAGACGATCGCACCAAACACAACATACTGCCATTAAGTAAGTTTTGTTTGATGCAAATCACCCGCCAACGGGTAAGACCCGAAGAGCATGTGGAAACAGCTGAAGTCTGTCCATCGTGCAAGGGCACCGGCAAAGTAATGCCTTCTATTCTCTTTACTGATGAATTGAGCAGCAAAGTCAACTACATTTTCAAAGATTTGAACAAAAAGAGTTTGACATTGAAAGTTCATCCGTATGTAGCCGCTTTTTTAACCAAAGGAATTCATTCCATCAAAAGAAAGTGGGCTTTTAAGTATTTCAGAAGAATAACCGTTGAAGGTGTCAACGCCTACAGCTTTCTGGAATATCATTTTTACGACGATAATTTGGAAGAAATTATTCTTTAAATACCTGAAAATCCCGGACGAGCAGTTCGGGATTTTTTATTTTAAACTCATTAACAATCATTCAGCTTTCTTAGGATGTATCCAAATATATTGATATTAAAATATTTGTATCGAAGAAAGCATCAGCGAGTACATTCAAATGGTTGAAAGTCATTTCCTGAACAAGCATTTCCTGACTATCTTTGTTATATTCATCAAAAAATTAGAAGATATTCACATGAAACTAAAAAAGCGCATTCTTACAATCGTTCTGCTTTTGTTTGCATTCCCCGTATTTTCACAAGTGTTGGAGCCGGTCAAATGGAGCTTCGATTCAAAACAGGATGGAAAAGAAGTCCAGCTCATTTTTAAAGCGACCATCGAAGAAACGTGGCATTTGTATGATACTTATCTTCCGGAAGGTGGCCCGGTGCCTACCTCAATCAACTACGAAGATACCAGCCACTTTGAATTTGTTGGTGACTTGCAGAAGAACCCGGAGCCGGTAGAAGAGTTTGACCAAACTTTTCAAATGAACCTGCGGTTTTACAGCAACCAGGTGGAATTTATTCAAACTGTTCGCTTAAAGACTGATGATCCACTGGTTATTGCTGGCTATGTTGAATTTATGTGCTGCGACGATGAAGTCTGTTTGCCGCCCACCGAAGTCGATTTTAGCTTTTCCTTTAATGGCGCTGGCGCCGAAGAGGACGGTACGGGACAGACAGAAGCCCTGCCGGCAGCAGGCGATCAACAAAAAGCGTCGGGCCGCGTGCTAACCGATAAAGGTAAAGAAGGCTCGACCGAAACGCTTTGGCTGTTTTTCTTTTTTTCATTTCTGGCCGGCCTGGCAGCGATTCTTACGCCCTGCGTTTTTCCGATGATTCCGATGACGGTTTCATTTTTCATGCATAGCGGCAAGTCGAAGCTCAAATCGCGGCTGTATGCGGCCTTTTATGGTTTCTCAATCATCGCCATTTATACGGTTGTTGGAACCGTAGTCGCTGTTGTTTTTGGTCCCGATGCGGCCAATTGGCTGAGCACACACTGGCTTCCCAACATCCTGTTCTTTATTATTTTTGTGCTGTTTGCCTTTTCTTTTTTCGGCATGTTCGAAATTGTGATGCCCGGTTGGTTGGTCAATAAGTCGGACAAGCAAGTGGATAAAGGCGGATTTTTAGGGTCTTTTTTTATGGCCCTCACCCTGGTGCTGGTTTCGTTTTCGTGTACCGGGCCCATTGTGGGTGCAATTTTGGTTGAATCGGCCGGTGGAGCGGTGTTGAAGCCCATTGTTGGTATGTTTGCCTTTGCGCTGGCGTTTGCCCTGCCTTTTACCTTATTTGCCTTGTTCCCTGGATGGCTGAGCAACCTGCCCAAGTCAGGCGGTTGGCTGAATTCGGTGAAAGTTGTGCTGGGCTTTTTGGAACTGGCGCTGGGTTTAAAATTCCTGAGTATTGCCGATCAAACCTATCATTGGGGAATCCTTGACCGGGAAGTGTACCTGGCACTTTGGATTGTCATTTTCACTTTGCTGGGACTGTACATACTGGGTAAGTTGAAGTTCTCGCACGACAGCGATTTGAAGTTCATTTCGGTTCCCCGCCTGATGATGGCCATTGCTTCTTTTACTTTTGTCGTGTATTTAATCCCGGGGATGTTTGGTGCCCCGCTGAAAGCCATTGCCGGTTACATTCCGCCTCAGAGTACCCATGATTTTGACCTGCATAAGATTATTCGTGACGAGGTGCGTTTGGTGAGTTCAACCGGTGGCAGTATAGGTTTTTATGAAGGAAGTGAACAATGTGAAGAACCCAAGTTTGGTGAGTTCCTTCATTTGCCTCATGGCTTGGATGGCTATTTTGACTATGAACAAGGGATGGCTTGTGCCAAAGCATTGAACAAACCGGTGTTCATCGACTTTACCGGGCATGGCTGCGTGAATTGCCGGGAAATGGAAGCTGCCGTTTGGTCCGACCCCAGGGTGCTGGCACGACTTCAGAATGAATTTGTAATCATCGCCTTGTATGTGGATGACAAATCGAAATTGCCTGAAAGTGAATGGGTGACCTCGACCTACGATGGCAAGGTGAAAAAGACTTTGGGAAAGAAATATGCCGACTTCCAGATTACCAAGTTTGGCGTGAATGCACAACCTTACTACGTGTTGACTGATACTGATGGGGAGCTGTTAGTGGAACCGAAAGCTTACGATTTAAACCCGGATAACTTTGTTCGTTTTTTGGATGAAGCGCTGGCCGAATTCGACAAGCGTAAATGATTGCCGTCTAGTGCCTTACTTATTTGTCGCGGCTGTCAATCATTGTCATTTGTAGCCATTTTATTGTCATTGATCGAAAACGACCTATTGACCATCTCATGACCAGGAATGACTTTTTAATGACATGTAGCCATACGTAATTATATCGTTTGACTATGCAAAGGAAGTTGCAACATTTTCTGAAAGGGAATGCTTGCAGCTTTTTTATTTTGCTGCGGGCGGACTAATTTGTGATCAACTGGTGCTCCTGATAGAAAAAACGTATTTTTGAAGCGCTGTTCATTCTACCAAAAACCACTTGAAGATGAAGGAATACATTCAACTGTTGCAGAAACTGATACAAACCCAATCGTTTAGTAAGGAAGAAGAGCCTGCCGCCCACCTGATTCGCCGGGTGCTGACCGAGAAAGGAATTTCGTTTCAGGCTAAAAAAAACAATACCTGGGCAAAGAATGCAAACTGGAAAGATGGCCTCCCCGTAATTTTGCTAAACTCGCATGTTGACACGGTTCGACCGGCTAAAAACTGGACCAAAGATCCGTTTGGTGCCGAACTGGACGGTGATGATTTGTATGGGCTGGGCAGTAATGATGCGGGAGCTTCGCTGGTGACGTTGTTGGCCGTGTTTATTCATTTCAACCAAAAGAATGACCTGCCATTTAATTTGATCTATGCCGCTTCGGCTGAAGAGGAAATTTCGGGGCCCGATGGTATGGCCAGTCTGATTGGCGAATTGGGGCCGGTTGATCTGGCCATTGTTGGCGAGCCCACACAAATGCAAATGGCGATAGCAGAAAAAGGGCTGATGGTGCTCGACTGCACCGCGCACGGAAAGGCAGGCCACGCGGCTCGTAATGAAGGTGAAAACGCGCTTTATAAAGCGCTGGACGACATTCAGAAATTACGTGATTACCGTTTCGAAAAAACATCGGAAGTGCTGGGAGAGGTGAAGCTGTCGGTCACGCAAATCCATGCCGGCTCGCAACACAATGTGGTGCCCGACCAGTGCACTTTTGTGGTGGATGTGCGCACCAACGAACATTATTCCAACCAGCAGGCTTTTGAAATCATTGCTGGCTTGATTGGGTCGGACGTCAAAGCCCGCTCGTTTCGCCTGAATTCTTCGGGAATTGAACTCACGCATCCCATTGTGAAACGCGGGCTTGAGCTTGGCTTGACTTATTATGGTTCGCCAACCACTTCCGACCAGGCGGTGATGCCGTTTCAATCCATCAAGATCGGGCCGGGCGACAGCGCGCGTTCACATACGGCCGATGAATACATCCGGCTTTCGGAAATTGAAGCGGGTTTTAAAACCTACGTGGCCTTGCTTGACGGGTTAATCTTGAAAGCCTCAGAATTCGGTCATGCCTAACTGTTGTTGAAATTCCTTTGAAGGGGAGGGGGCATTGCTCCTGCTTGCTTCGACCATTCCCTTGGCTTGCTTCGACCATTCCCTTGGCTTGCAGGCACCGTCCGCTTAGCTTGAAGACCCTGTTCCCTTGCTTTGCAGACTCCCTGGCCCCGGCATGTAACCGTTTTGCCCTTATACACAAATTTATGCGCTTTGATTCTCCCTTGATCTGGATTTTTTTTATAGAACCAGAAGATGGAAGCCAACGGAAAAGTTTCTATCCTTAAGTCCCCCCACTTCACCATAAGGTGAAAGCAGCGAAGGCCGTCAAAGTCGCCCGGGCCGGCGTTGGCGGGAAGGATTTTTGGTGGGTATTCAGGGTTGTGCGCCGGAAAGAAAAAATCCTGACGCGGGGAGAAGGATCACTTTGACTAGATTTTTGCATCCTTTTTATCAATGAAAAAGGATATGCCCGTCCGGCATAAGGACAAAGAAGCATTGAGGGTAAACCATTATATTTGTGTCTAAGGTAGCCTTATAAGCGGAGACAAACCCTAATTGAAGTCTTCCTTTTTCCTATGATGAATTATTCTTACTTTTGCGTGACTTGACCAATACTTTTACTGAAAATTATGCAGTGGACCAAACGACAAATCTCAATCATCGGCATTGTGGCAGTGACCTCTTTTATGGGCACTTTTCTGATTTCGTCGGTGAATATTGCTTTGCCAGCCATCGAAAAGAGCTTTGGGCTCGATGCCGTGAGCCTGAGCTGGGTGGTTACTGCCTTTTTGCTGGCCACGGCCATGTTTTTATTGCCCTTGGGGCGCTTGGGCGATTTAAAAGGCATTCGGCGCCTGTTTAAGTTGGGCGTGCTCATCTTTACCTTGTCGTCGTTGGCATGCGGTTTGGCAGGCTCAGGCTATTGGCTGATCTTTTTTCGCTTCATTCAGGGCATTGGTGCCGCCTTTACGAGTACCACCGGGCCGGCCATTTTGGTGTCTGCCTTTTTGCCGCAATATCGGGGGCGGGTGCTCGGTCTTTCTGTTTCCGCTGTATACCTGGGACTGGCGTTCGGCCCGTTTGCCGGAGGGTTGTTAACACAGTATCTGGGCTGGCGGTCTATCTTTTTTGTCTCCACCTTTTTGGGCGTGCTCACTACTTTGATTGCTTTTCTTTTTCTGGGGAAAGATGGTGAACGGGCTGATGTCGGTCAAAAGATCGATCTGAAAGGCGCGGGGGTGTATATGCTGGGGTTGGTGGCGCTGGTTTATGGTTCTTCGCAAATTGATGACGGCTCCGGCTGGCTGATGATGGGCGTTGGCGCGCTGGCGCTGGTTGTTTTTTGGATGCTGGAAAGCCGGTCGGACCGGCCGGTGATCGACACCAGGCTTTTCACCCAAAATCGCCTGTTTGCTTTTTCGAACCTGGCCGCTTTAATCAACTACAGCGCCACTTTTGCCATCGTGTTTTTGCTGAGCCTGTACTTGCAAAAGGTTCAGGGCTTGTCGCCCCGCGATGCCGGTGCCATTTTGGTGGCGCAACCCATCATGATGGCGATCTTTTCACCCATCGCAGGACGCCTTTCCGATCGCATTCAGCCCCGCTACCTCGCTACTTTGGGCATGACGATGTGTTCGCTTGGCTTGGCAGCTTTCGCATTTCTTGAAGCCAGCACACCAGTGTGGCTAATCGTGATTTTGTTGGTTTGGGTAGGATTGGGCTTTGCTTTCTTTTCTTCACCCAACATGAATACGATTATGAGCTCGGTTGCCAAAACCCAGTATGGACTGGCATCGGGATCGGCTGCCACCATGCGGGTGTTGGGGCAAATTGTGAGCATGACCATTGCCACCCTTTTCTTTGCCGGCATGCTGGGCGGGCAGGCCATTGAGCTTGTGTCAGACCAGCTGTTTATCGAGGTGATGAAATGGGGCTTCATCAGTTTTGCACTCATCAGCGTGGTCGGTATTTACTTTTCCTACAACCGGGGGCAGATGAGCCGGGCGTGAAGTCCGCCGTTTGTTTTACTCAGCGGGTGACTTGGAGTCACCCGCTGAGTGGCAGCTTGCACCCGAATTCGGTCGTCCGGTTCCGGTTAATCAGTTTGCCGTTTCTTTCCCCCGAATAGTCTAATGCCGATGAAAACTCCCAGTCGGTTATTTTCTTGACCAGGCCATCTTTTACCGGATTGGCATGGATATAATCGAAACACACCTGCGGATAGGCCTTCTCAGGATAGTCAACATGAATCATTGCGCCATACTTGGATTGAAACCAGGCAGGCGAAATGCCATCGGTTTGGGTTAGGCAGAGGGCTTTGGTTCTGTTCTGAAAAAGGCTCCCTGTTCGGTTTTCTTGTTTCTGAATAGCACGTGTATAGGATCGTAACAAAATTGAAATGGAGTCATTGAACGAACGCGTTTTAGTGAGCAGGTGACTCAAAGTCACCTGCTCACTGAGCTCAATTTGCAAATGATTAACATGCACCATCAAATGAAAATGATTGGGCATGAGGCACCAGGCTAAAATATCGGCATGAGGCGCGATGTGCTTTCTGATTTTTTCAAGGAAAAACAAATAGTTTTCACGACTGAAAAACAGCTTCTGCGAATTGTTTCCCCGGTTAAAGATGTGATACAGATGCCCGGCTTCGAATTGCATGGGTGAAGGTTTTTGAGGTTTGTATGCTAAAGATAGGAAAAACTGGCTCTACTTCGTCAGCATTACTCAGCGGGTGACTTGGAGTCACCCGCTGAGTAGCAGCTTCAAATCGAACCAGCTGCGACCAACTGTCGACAGATATCGAAGAGCAGGGTTATTGTCGTTGCAATTTGTATTTGCTTTGCTGGCCGGGTGACTCCAAATCATCCGATCAGTAGCAGCTTTACAAACAATCCAATGGACGGAGGCAGTGAATTATTCATTCGTGCATTCGTGGCTACGATCGAATAATTACATCTCCTCGATGGGGCAACACGGTTTTATGGTCGATCGGTGAGTATTTCAAACAAAATGGCGTGTTATAAGTTGTTCTTATAGTGGACTGACCTGTCTTTTTACAAATCGAATAACAACACATAAACAGCAGACTATGAAATACACAGAAAAAGTAAAACAAATAGATTGGCTCGCATACAACGTCGTGCAGCTCAAAGTTTCCAAGCCCGCTGATTTTCAATACAGCGCAGGCGATGCCGTTGAGATCAAAGCGAAAGACCAGGACCCGGGCCCTTTTACGATGACCAACCTGCCCGATGAAGATCATCTTGAGTTTGTCATTCGCATTTACAAAGACCATCATGGAAAGACAGAAGCAATTAGCAAACTGAAAGCAGGAGACGAGATCAGTTTCACCGCGCCTTTTAATACGTTTAAGCCGAAAAAAAGAGCCGTTTTCCTGGCTGGTGGCACGGGAATTACACCGTTTATTGCTGTGATGAGGTCGATGCAGAAAGCCGGAGAGCTGGACGATTGCCTGCTGCTTTTCTCCAATAAAACCAGGAAAGATCTGTTCATGGAAGATGAATTGAATGAAATGCTTGGCCAGCAGTACGACAACGTCATTACCCAGGATAAAGAAGATCCGGACTATTATGGGAATATCGACGAAGATTACTTAAAAAAACGAATTGAAGACCTGACGAGACCCATGTTGGTTTGCGGACCTCCGGCATTTAATGAAGCCATGGAAAAAGCGCTCAAAAATATTGGTGTGAAAGAAGCGCTCATTGATTTGGGAAGCTGATTACATCAATTGTCATGGAAAACGATTCTCGTGGTAGCAGGGGCAGCCGAAACCACAAACAAATTGGCCGAACATGTGCAAAGTGCTTTGATTTCTATTTGCTTTGGTAATGTTCATTAAACT
>NZ_LGIA01000003.1 GCF_001270965.1 Sunxiuqinia dokdonensis
AATTCGACCAACTTGATGACACCCAAAATTTTTGGTGATCGTTTGGCGGAATTGTATGACGAACGTGGAATTTCGACTCATTTTAAACACCGCCTGATCGCGGTAGACCCTGCGGCAAAGAAAGCGGTGTTTCAACTACTGGACGAACCCACCCAAGCCCAATTACCCATCACTGAAACAACAGAGCAATTGACGGTTGACTACGATTTCCTGCACGTAACTCCTCCGATGGCTACGCCTGATTTTGTGCGAAATTCGGCTTTTGCCATTACCGAAGGGGACTTGCGGCACAGCGGTTGGGCCAAAGTCAATCAGGAAACGCTGATCAGTCCGGACTATCCGAATGTCGTCATTCTTGGCGATACGGCAGGCCTGGGAACCAGCAAAACCGGGGCAGCCATTCGTATGCAGGCGCCCATTGCCGCTTCAAACCTTGTTTCCGTTATGGAGGGCAAGGAACCGGAAGAAATATACAATGGCTACTCAGCCTGCCCAATTGTCACTGAATATGGGAAAGTGCTGATGTGTGAGTTTGGCTACGACAAAAAACTCCTGCCAACGATTCCTTTTATTGATCCGGGAGTGGAGCGTGGCATGTGGTGGGTTCTGAAGGCACACGGACTGAAACCCATGTACTATCACGGTATGTTAAAAGGACTAATTTAGTATGAGCAAATGAACGGGCATGGTGGGCAAGCCATTTTGAAAGCAAAATCGCCATGCCCGTTCTCAATCCACTTGGGTTATTCTGCTGGCTGCAATCCAAAAACAAGGAGAGCCAAACCCAGTTCAACAAACTGATCGGTTTAATTGGCCCCACCGATAACCATTCCTAAAAAATAAAAACCGAAGCTCGCTCTGAACTCCGGTCTATCAATATCCTTTGCGACAAATGTTTATAACAATTCCGCTTCCAGCAGTAACTCTTCCATATCGACCTGAACATCCATTGCTGCCTCGCGGGCCTTTTCGGCAAAGTCAGGTTCGGCCGAGGCATAAATAATGGCGCGCGACGAGTTCACCAGCAAACCGCACTGATCGTTCATCCCATATTTAGCCACTTCTTCCAGGCTTCCGCCCTGCGCACCAACACCGGGCACCAGCAGAAAATGGTCGGGCACCAGTTCGCGGATTTCTTCCAGCTTTTCGGCTTTGGTTGCACCAACCACGTACATCATATTGTCGGTGTTGCCCCATCGCTGGGAGGTTCTCAGAACCGATTCATACAACAAATCGCCCGTTGCTTCATTCTTCTGGAACTGAAAATCAGCCGCCCCTTTGTTCGAAGTCAGCGCCAGCAGAATCACCCATTTGTCAAGGTAAGTCATAAAGGGCTTCACCGAATCTTCGCCCATGTAGGGTGCCACGGTGACGGCGTCAAAATCCATGCGATCGAAAAAGGCACGGGCATACAAATTGGACGTATTGCCAATATCGCCACGTTTGGCATCGGCAATAATAAACTGCTCCGGGTATTTTTGACGAATATAGTGAACGGTTTTCTCGAGGCTTTCCCAACCGGTAACACCCAAACTTTCGTAAAAAGCCAGGTTGGGTTTGTAGGCCACACACAAATCCTGGGTGGCATCAATAATTTCCTTGTTGAAGGCAAAGATCGGATCAGAAGTTTCCTTCAGGTGTGCCGGAATTTTTAGGATATCAGAATCCAATCCGACACACAAAAAGCTTCGTTTCTTCTTGATTTGTTCAAATAGTTGTTCGCGGTTCATTTTATTTTTTGTTGCGGGTTTTGAGTTTTGAGTTTCGAGTTAAATACAAAACACGAAGCTTGAAACTCGAAACGCATTCTAAATTTCAGCTTCTTTCAGTTTTTCAGCGTTTTCTTCCACCATCAGTTTTTCGATGATCTCATCGATTTCGCCTCCAATAATCGCTTGCAGATTATACAACGTCAGGTTGATGCGGTGATCGGTCACCCGACCCTGCGGCCAGTTGTAGGTTCGAATTTTTGCCGAGCGGTCCCCGGTGGAAACCATCGTCTTCCGTTTCGATGCAATTTCGTCGAGGTATTTTTGGTGTTCCATGTTGTAAATCCGCGAGCGCAATTCGGTCATCGCCTTATCCAGGTTTTTCAATTTCGATTTCTGGTCCTGGCATTGCACCACGATTCCCGTAGGAATGTGCGTCAAGCGGATGGCTGAATAGGTGGTATTCACCGATTGTCCGCCGGGGCCGGACGAGCAAAACTCATCGCGCCGAATGTCTTCATTCCGCAGGTCGATGTCAAATTCTTCCGCCTCGGGCAAAACGGCCACCGAAGCGGCAGAAGTATGCACCCGACCCTGGGTTTCGGTTTGTGGCACACGTTGCACGCGGTGAACGCCGGACTCATATTTCAGAACTCCGTAAACACCTTCGCCCGACACATTGGCCACAATTTCCTTGTAGCCACCCGATGTTCCTTCGCTCAGGTTGGTGACTTCCATTCGCCAGCCTTTTTTCTCGCAGTATTTGGTATACATCCGGAACAGGTCGCCGGCAAAGATGCTGGCTTCGTCGCCCCCGGTTCCCGCACGGATTTCGAGAATGGCATTCTTGCTGTCTTCGGGATCGGCCGGAACCAGCAAAAGTTTAATTTCCTTTTCCTTGGCGGGAAGTTGCTCCTCGCTGGCTTCAATTTCCTCCTTCGCCATTTCGCGAATATCCTCGTCCGACTCCTGGGCCAGCATTTCCCTGCCCGATTGTATATTATCAACCAGGTTCCGGTATTCTTTAAACGCTTTCACCAAGGATTCCAGGCGTTTGTACTCCTGGCTCAGTTTCACATAGCGCTTCATGTCAGACATCACCGACGGATCGGTAATTTGCTGTCCAACTTCATCCAGCCGGTGCTGGATGGCTTCGTATTTTTCTAATATTGAATGGTCTGCCATATTTTCTTTTGCTCCATTCCTGCGAAAGCAGGAATCTGTTTTTTAATACCAATTATTTGCTAAATCCTTCCATTCCGGATTTTTATTCTCTATGATTTCAATCTTCCAGTCCCGTTTCCATTTTTTCATTTGCCGCTCTCTTTGAAAAGCTTCATCATACGTCTCAAATTCCTCAAAGTAGACCAGCTTGTCAATATTATATTTGTGCGTAAACCCTCTAATCTGTTTTCCTTTATGTTCTGCAATTCTACGCTCCAATTCATTTGTCATTCCAACATATAAAACACCGTTGGGTTTATTGGCTAATATGTAAACGTAAAAGGTTGTCATGTTCTCATGAGATTCCCGCTTTCGCGGGAATGGGCGCTTTAAAAAAGCTAGTGATATTCAAACGTTCCGAATTCAGATTTGATGGTGAGTTTTTTGCCTTCGAAAGCTTCCACCCGGCCAACAACCTGTGCATCAATGCTAAATGACTTTGATATTTCAATAATCGATTCGGCCAGTTCTGGTTTCACGTATATTTCCATGCGGTGGCCCATGTTAAACACCTTGTACATTTCGGCCCAGTCGGTTTTCGATTCTTCCTGAATGAGTTTAAAAAGCGGCGGAACCGGAAAAAGATTGTCTTTAATCACATGCATTCCGTCAACAAAATGAAGCACTTTGGTTTGAGCGCCACCCGAGCAATGTACCATGCCATGAATATCTTTTCGATGATGATCCAACATATTTTTGATCACCGGAGCATAAGTCCGCGTGGGTGAAAGCACCAGTTTCCCGGCATCCAATCCGAGTCCTTCAATGGCATCGGTCAGCTTTTTACTGCCCGAGTACACCAAATCAGCCGGCACTTCCGGATCAAAACTTTCGGGATATTTCCCGGCCAGGTAATTGGCAAACACATCGTGTCGGGCCGAAGTGAGCCCGTTGCTGCCCATGCCACCATTATACTCTTTTTCGTAGGAAGCCTGACCAAACGAGGCCAGTCCGACAATCACGTCGCCAGCCTGGATTTTGTCAGCCGAAATTACATCGTCGCGTTTCATGCGGCAGGTCACCGTCGAATCAACAATGATGGTTCGCACCACATCGCCCACATCGGCGGTTTCGCCCCCGGTTGGATAAACGCCAACGTCCATTTCCTGCAACTCGCGGCACAGCTCATCGGTCCCGTTGATGATGGCGGCGATGACTTCACCCGGAATTTTGTTTTTGTTCCGGCCGATGGTTGACGACAGTAAAATATTGTCGGTTGCCCCGACGCAAAGCAGATCGTCGATATTCATAATCAGCGCATCCTGGGCAATGCCTTTCCACACGGAAATGTCGCCGGTTTCTTTCCAATACAGGTAAGCCAACGAAGATTTGGTTCCGGCGCCATCAGCATGCATAATGTTGCACCAGTCCGGATCGCCACCCAACACATCGGGAATAATTTTGCAAAATGCTTTGGGGAACAATCCTTTGTCGATATTTTTAATGGCCTGATGGACATCTTCTTTCGATGCCGAAACGCCCCGTGCCATGTACCTGTTATCCGTCATAAAATCAGTCTGTAATTTCAGGGCACAAAGTTAATATTTTTGGGGGATTTTCTATAAATCGGAAAAAGAAGAGAAGGGATTCTGCCGATTCCTACAAACCGGCTTTTCCCCTCGAAATCTTCACCTCATTTCGATATTGCCCGGGAGTTACTCCCTTCACTTTTTTAAAGGCCCTGTTGAATGAGCTGAGAGAACCAAATCCGGAGTCGATGGCAATGTCGCCTAATGACAGATCAGAAGTTTTGTTGTCTTCAATCAGCGCAACAGCGTGCTTCACCCGATACAGATTAATCAAATCGTTAAAGCTGAGTTTGAACTCGTTGTTGATCAAATTGGACAGATAGGTTCTGTTTGTATTCAGAACCTTGCATAATTCTGTTATCCGAAGCTCAGATGCGAGATACAATTGCTCTGTCTCCAGCATTTTAATCACGCCAACTTTCAGTTCATCATGACGCGGGTCTAATCCAGAAGAAACAACCCCGTCTTCTCCTTCGTCCTCAACAAGTGAACGAATTGTATAATCTTGCTTATTTCCCTGAAGCCCAATAATAAAAAACAGCGTGCTGAACAAAGCCGAGGGCACAGCCAAAACCAGGTCATTGGTCATAAAAAGACCACGCCCGATAGCATTAACCACCAGGCTGGCGATCGAAGTCAGTAAAAAAGAAACCGTCAACAGCTTGACCCAAATCAACTGTTTTCCTTCCAGGTTAGAATAAAAGTCGGCAATCCGGTGGTCGTATTTTTTTGCCAGCAAATAACCGGCAACCAAATAACCAATTACCTGAAATCCGAAAACAAACCGGCTGGCAAAGAACACAAAAGCCATGGACCGAATGATCAGTGACTGCGTTTCGGGCCACCGGTTTCGAACCAGCACCTCGGAATAATAGACTTGCCGTTCCCCAAAACTTGCATCGAACGTGAGAAAAATCAAAACAACAGATAATACCACCGCAGGAATAAAATGAACAAGATAAGACCATTTTAATCCAACATCGCAAGTGAGCAACCTCACGTAAATATAATAGAGTGGAAAAACCGACAAGCCGGTTAGCAAATACAAACTGTCCACTTTTAGATAGAAATTGGAATAGCCCATAAAAAAGCCAGCATGACAGGAATACAAAACGGCAACCACCAACATGAAAATCCCGAGCCAAAACCGCGCTTTGTTCGCAGAAAAAACACTGGTCAGAAACACAAAGGACCAAAATAAGGAAACATAAATTGGAGTAAGTACTATTATTTCACGAACCATTTGAAAATCAAAAAGAGGTTTTCAATACAAATGTACATTTTGACACAACAAATTTACGATTTAGTCAGTTCGAAAGTACCTCTTTGAATAGATTTGACAATAAAATAAACCCAAAAATTAATACCATGAAAAAATTTACTTTGATTGTTTCGTTGATTGCGTTCACCCTAACTGTCGGAGCACAGAAAGTCGCGCTGCACTCCTCAAGCGGAATCCAGCATTTCACAGGAACCGGTGCCTTTGTTGATGCTTGCAATGCAGCGATTGCCGGAGACACCATTTACTTACCAGGAGGCGGATTCTCAACGCCAGGAGCAATTGACAAAAAGCTGTTAATTTACGGTGCAGGCCATTATCCTGATTCAACTACCGTAACCGGGAAAACGATTATCTCGGGGAGTATTAGTCTTTACGAAAACGCTGATGGCTTTCACATGGAAGGGATCGACCTTACCGGAAGCCTATCAACACCAGCTAACGCATCCGTCAATCAAATCGTCATTAAATATTGTCGCATTCAAGGCGAAATATACATTCGTGGTGATCAGTCAAATCCCACATTAAACCTGATGGTGACAAACTGTGTGGTGCAGGGAACCTTGCGGCTTGAGAATACGCAAAACGCAGGAATCTTCAATTCCATTTTCAATGGCGAAATCAATGGGAGCTATGGTAACCTTTTTCAAAACAATATTTTTCTCCTGAGCAATTATTCGAGCACCGTTTATCGATATACGCTGATTGGAGATAACAATACCATAGAAAACAACATCTTTTTAAGGACTTCAGACCGCGAAATTTCAGGAAATAGCAATATCATTAGAAACAACATCACGCCAAAGACCGATCCGTTTTGGGGTAACACACCGACGCTAGAAAACAACTATACCAATGTTCCGGTAGCGAGCATTTTTATGGACCAAACAGGCAACGTTTTCGACTATACCCACAACTATCACCTTCAGGCTCCGGCAAGCTACTTAGGCGTTGATGGCACCCAGGTTGGAATTTATGGCGGGCACTATCCCTATAAGGAAGGCGCGGTTCCTTCCAATCCGCATTTTGTATCTGCAACAATTGCCCCTCAAACCGATGCTGACGGAAAACTGAACGTAATCATACAAGTAACTGCCCAAGACAAATAAAATCATGAAAAGGATCTATTCCTATTATGTATGCTTCCTTTTTGTCTGGTTATGGTTCTCAGCGCCTGCTCAAAACAAGCTAAACGCTTACGAATATTGGTTCAACAACAATTATTCAGAAAGACAGCTCGTGAGCATCGTTCCCACTGTCGAACATCAATTCAATGAGCTTCTCGATGTATCTGCATTGCTTGATGGCGTTAATCTGTTCCATATTCGATACCGCGACGAACAGGGTTTGTTTGGCTCCACCCTTAACAGACTGTTCTTCAAAAAACCAATCACACTTTCAGACGAAGGCAAGCTAATCAACTACGAATACTGGTTTAACAACGACTACGAATCGAAGCAAGTGGTGAGTCTGACCCCATCAGACGGGCACCTGCTATCTTCGGACATTGAGGCAAGCTCGCTGCCCGATGGCGTTAATGTTTTCAATTTCAGAACGAAGGATGAAAATGGAATATTTAGTGCTACGTTTAGCAAAATATTCCTGCACAACGCGGGTTCACTCGCATCGGAGAATCAGCTGGTAGCATACGAAACCTGGTTCAACAACGACTTCGAATCCAGGCAGATCATCTCAATTTCACCTTCGGATCAGCAACAGCTCACAGCCAGCCTGCAAGCATCCATGCTGCCTGATGGTGTCAACTTGTTAAACATCCGCTACAAAGATGAAAACAACAGGTACAGCAGCACATTGAGCAAGCTGTTTGTTAAAAGAGAAAGCGCACCCGTCAACAACAAAATTGCAGCGTATCGATACTGGTTCGACGATTATTTTGCTCAAGCTGTTGAAACGGTGTTGACTGATGCTGTCGCCGCACTTAGCCTGTCTGACGATTTGGATCTGACCTCCTTACCCGCAGGAAAACATGCACTACACCTGCAGGTTCAGGACATTACCGGACAATGGAGTGTTGTCACCACCGACAGCATAACAAAAATAGCGATACCAGAAGCCGACTTCACTGTAAGCAGTAACTTATGTGCCAATGCTGCCATCCAGTTTGTGAATGACAGCCGCGATGCCGACACCTGGTTTTGGGATTTTGGAGATGGAACAAGTTCGGTTGAATTCGAACCAGAGCATCTGTACACTGAAGCCGGAGAATTTACCATCAGTTTGACTGCCACCGATTCGGAAAGCGGCAAGGAGCATACAAAAATGCTGCCTGTCAAGGTAAACCAAGATTATACTCACGAAGAATCCGCGGAAATATGCGACAGTGAGCTGCCCTACATCTTCGGCAGCCTGTCAATCACGGCAGGTGGAACTTATACTGAAACCTTCGCATCCGAAAGCGGCTGCGACAGTACGGTTATTTTAAGTCTGGAGGTGCATCCCACGTATAACTTCGATCCGGCAGAAACAGATTACAAAGGAGTAGATGATGATTTTGAGGAGGATGCGCTCAACACCGTGCCCGATGGATGGAATATAAGATATAATGGCACGGGCACCGCCGACCAAAAAGTGGTGAATGAACCTGTAAAAAACGGGAACCAATCCTTCCAGGTATCCGGATCGGGCTGGGCCGCCAATCTCAGTAAACCGGTAGCCAATATCCCGGATAAAGTGACACTGGAAGGCTGGATGCGGGCAGAAAACGTGCTAACCGGCGGAAGGTCGGGACTAGCAATTGGGAATCCTTCGATTGGAAGCTGGGGTGCGTTCCTTGTGCGGGTCGAGTTCTATGAAGGCAACCTGATTGCTTATAACTATTCAGGCAATTCCGGCGGCTATGGCACACAATACATTTTGCAAGCTGCCCTGGCTGACACCTGGTACCACATAAGAATGGAATGCGACCAAGAAGCAGGCACCTATCAGGTTTACATCAACAACCAATTAAGCACCGGATCCGCAGGCGGGCAAACTTATTCTGAATTTCCTTGGCTAGCGGGTGTAACACCCACCTCGGTTGAATTGTACGGTAACAGCATGATTTATTTTGATGACGTGAAATTATACGCAAGCGGAACCCCTCCGGTAACGATTTGCGCGTCAGAAGCACCCTACCTGTTCGGCGAACAACAATTGTTTGAGAGCGGAACCTATACCGAGACATTTCAAACAATTCACGGTTGCGACAGTTTGGTTACGCTTCAACTGACGGTGAATCCGGCTTACCAAGAGCTGAAAGAAGTAAATATTTGTGAAGGAGAGAGTTATGATTTTAATGGAGAAACATATTCCGAAAGCGGTGAGTACCTGCACACATTAACATCAGTTCATGGATGTGACAGCCTGATCAATCTGAAATTGACCGTTAATCCAATCGATCATCAAACCATAAACGCCAGTATTTGCGAAGGAAGCACCTACGAATACAACGGGGAATCCTACACAGAAAACGGCCAGTATGAGCATACTTTCAGCACTGTGCATGGCTGCGACAGTCTGGTTACTTTAATGCTCACTGTGAATCCCAAATATGAGGAAACAGAATCGGTTACAATTTGCTCCAGCGAACTGCCGTACGCTTTTGGAATGCAAAGTCTGGAAGCCGCGGGCCAATACATCGAAACATTCGTTTCGGCCAATGGCTGCGACAGCGTCGTCACCTTAACATTGAATGTAAATCCGGAATTCAGCCAAAGCGAGGAAGCGACAATCTGTGAAGGGGAAAGCTATGAATTTGGGGGACAAACCTATACCGAAACAGGAGATTATGAACATACTTTCTCTGCGGTCAATGGTTGCGACAGCCTGGTGACCCTCTCGCTCACTGTAAAGGAGTCCGATTTGTCTACGCTACCATTAATTGACGCGGTCGCTGACCTATCGCTTCAAGAAGATGCTGCTCCGGTAACGATCCAGCTGTCGGGAATTGCAGATGGACTTGAATGCGAAAATCATGCATTGAACCTTGCCTTGGTTGATGTTGATCAATCACTCATCGATTCCTACAACCTGGATTATGTTTCGGGGGAAGCAACCGGAAGCCTGACGCTGAATCTAATTCCTGATGCCTATGGAGAATCAGACTTAAGTTTGGTGCTTACCAACGAGACTACCGGGCAGCAAACCAACAGGCCATTCACACTCACCGTATCACCAGTTAACGATCCTCCGGCAGCGGTTGCTAAAATTACCGATGTTGAGAAAACAACAAAGGACACCTTAATGACGATGATTTCATCAGAAACAGGGGTTTTGTTTGATGATGCCGATCCGGACGATCAGCTACAAATTGCCGTTACGTTATCTGATGGAAACGCGTTGCCATCCTGGCTGGCTTACCGAAACGATTCGCTCCTTGCAATAGCCGATCCTCCTGCCATTGGATGTTTTGACCTATTGGCCAAAGCGACTGATTTGGCAGGAGCGGAAGTGTCAGTTGCCTTTTCGGTTTGCATCAGCTTTCCGACAGATGTGAACGCAATAGAAAGCGAGGCAACCATTCAGGTCTATCCGAACCCAACCAGCGGCAAAGTCTATTTGAAAACCTCAAATATCAACGGCTACGAAGTACACGTTTCTGTCTTTGATGTAACAGGAAGAACGATTCTGCAAACGCGTAAAAAGCTGACCGAAGACCTGGAGATTGATTTATCCGGTCAGGCTGATGGTACGTATTTCCTCAGGATCGATGCCGATGGTCTTCGAAAAACCTTCAAATTGATTGTTAATCATTAAATTCTTCAACCTCTTGAATACGATAAAAGGCCGTCTGGATTTCGACGGCCTTTTATCGTATTTATCAACTCTTATGCTTCCACCTTCTTTTCCATCAAACAGGCATTGCTGCCATCCCGGTAGTAGCGCGGGCGGATTCCGGTCAACTCAAAACCCAATTTCTGGTATAGTTGAATGGCTTCGTGGTTGTGCTCACTGACTTCCAGGTACAAACGGTCTTTGCCTTCTTCCTGAGCCTGCAAAACAGCTTTTTGCATCAACTGTTGCGCATACTTTTTTCCACGAAACTCGGGTAAAACAGCCAGCGAGTAAACACGCAGCGCCTGGGTGTTTGTCCGCTGCAACAGCACAATAAAGCCGGCGATTTTTTCACCCTCGGTGAGCACCCAAAATTTTCCCGACGACTGCATGGCCAGGTAATTAACCTGGCGCCTCGAAAAGCTTTCGCTATCAAAACAGCGCTGCTCTATACGAAACAACTCCGGGGTATCGGCTTTCGTTGCCGGTCTGATCATCACTTTTGAAGTTTCCATATTAACGACGTTTTTGCTCCAAACGATATAAAAATTCGCGTAAAATCAGGCGGTACAGCTCATCACCCAAAATGGCATCCTCCACGCCCTGGTCAATCGATGGGTTGTCATTGACTTCAATCACCACCGAGCGGCCTTCCAACTCTTTCAGATCGACACCATACAAGCCTTTGCCAATCAGCGAAGCGGCTTTCACCGCGTTGCGGATGACATGCTTTGGAACTTTGGCTATGGGCACTGCTTCATAAGCGCCCGACTTGGTTTTGCCATTGTCCTGGTGGTTGTATATTTGCCAGTGACCGCGCGCCATAAAATACTTGCAGGCATACAACACTTCGCCATTGAGCAAGCCAATACGCCAGTCGAAACTGGTGGGCATAAACTCCTGGGCCAGAAACACGGAAGTTTTTTCCGAAAGCACATCCAGGGCTTTGAGGTACTCCGCTTCATTCTTCACCTTGTGCATGCCTACAGAAAAAGAGCCATCCGGCACTTTCAAAATGATGGGGTTGCCCAGGCACGCTTCAATATCATTAAAAGAAATCAGGTTATTTTTGAAGATCAATTTCGACTTGGGCGTTGGAACACCCTCGCGTTCCAGCAGCTCCTTCAGATAAACTTTATTGGTACAGCGAATAATCGATAGGGGATCGTCAATCACCACCATGTCGGCCTGCCGGGCTTGCTGTGCCAGGCGGTAGGTAATGTGGTTCAGCGCGGTGGTCTGGCGAATAAACAAGGCGTCGAACTCAAGCAAACGGATGGTGTCATCTTCGGTAATGAGCTCGGCGTTGATGTTCATTTTTTTGGCTTGCGAAAGAAATTTACTCAGCGCGGCCCTGTTGCTTGGTGGAAGTTGCTCCGTCGGATCGTGCAAAATAGCCAGGTCGAACCGGGCTGACTTGTGCGAACGGGGCTGTCGCCAAACCTTCTTACTGAAATTATCCAGGGCCTGAGCAAACAGATCCTGCTGTTCATCGCTCAGCTCATTTAAGCTTAAGGGCTTGATGGTTTCAATCTGGTTTTTGGGGCGGTTGGCAAAAAATACGCGTAAAACAGGGCACGGTAAATGCTCAAAAATAAACCGGGCCACCTTGTTCATTTCGGGTATGTTACAGGTTCCAAAATAAATATCCAGCGTAATGAGTTCCTGCTCCGGCTGGTTCAGCGACTGAATCCAGCGATAGGTTATTTTCTGCAAACTGTCATCCAGCCGTGCGATTGCCCCACTTTCGATCCGGTTCAACACATCAACATCGGGCAAAACCTTGTGTCCCCGGGCCTGTGCAAGCAAGGAACAGTAATAGCCTTCGGAATGATAGTTGAGTTTTTCGCAAAGATTGATGACCAAAAGTGGCTTGTTACTGAGATCTTCATTCTGAAGGTAATCTGCCGCTGTGGTAATGGTTTCCGTTTCGTAATAAGGTTTCCATTGGGTAACCGAATCCAGTAAAATTAATGTGGATTGCATATTTTGATTTCGATCAATAGATTAACTGGCGCTTTTAAATTAAAATTTCAACATTCTGCGTGACTGACCAACTCAGGAACCTTAACGATCAGACCTTTAAAAAGATTAAACCTGAAATGTTTTTCGGTACAATTGTACGTAAATAATCGATTCATTATTCGTAAAAAACAAATTATTTTGTTTGCGTTGGCAATTACTCATTACGCGTTTTTTTTAATTGCCGTAAAAACGTCAATGCCGTTTCCAAATCCCGTCTGCCACAGCAATTACCGGAGGTCGGCCTTCAATAAAAAATGATATATTTGTTGCAACAACTTTTTTTACCAATATTTTGACCACATGAGAACATTAACATATTCACTATTCACCGCTTTGCTTATGATCAGTTTTTCCTTAACCACGCAAGCCGCCAAGCTGAAGGCGTTGATCATTGACGGGCAGAACAATCATGAGGTTTGGCCCAAATCGACCATCATGATGAAACAGTACCTGGAAGAAACCGGTTTGTTTGAAGTTGACATCAACCGAACCTTTTACACCTGGAAAGCGGAGCGCGAAAAAGACTTCCTGCCGCTGGCCCAAGTGGGCGAAACGCAAGACTTGAACGAACCAAAAACCGATCCTGATTTCTCACCCGACTTCGATCAGTACGACGTGGTGATCTCAAACTTTGGATGGCGGGCGGCCGACTGGCCGGAAGCCACCCAAAAAAAGCTGGAAGACTACATGAAAGCCGGAGGCGGATTTGTTTCGGTGCACGCCGCAGACAATTCATTCCCCAACTGGAAAGAATACAATAAAATGATCGGTTTGGGTGGCTGGGGAGACCGGAATGAAAAAGACGGCCCCTACGTTTACTACACCAATGAGGGAGAACTGATTCATGATCACACACCGGGACCTGCCGGGTCGCACGGCCCACAACACCTGATTCCGATTACGGTTCGTGTAAAGGACCACCCGATAACAGCAGGCATGCCCACGGAATGGCTGACAACCAAAGACGAATGCTACGCGCAACTGAGAGGCCCAGCGGAAAACATGACCATTTTAGCCACCGGCAAGGATGAATCCGGCCACGCGCCAACCGACCGACACGAACCAGTTCTGATGGTGATTGATTATGGAGAAGGACGAACTTTTCATACCACCTTGGGACATGACGACTACTCCTGCGAAGGTGTCGGGTTTATCATTTCATTTACACGCGGTGTGGAGTGGGCCGCAACAGGAAAAGTTACCCAAGCCATTCCCGATGATTTTCCAACAGCCGGGCAAGCAAGCAGCCGAAAATTCATTCTGAAGGAATAGCAGGGAGCTGCGGCGTTGTAAAAAAGAGGATTCGATTTTGATATTACAACAGCGGGCTTAAAATGCGGGCAAACGACTCCAGCCCTTTATGGTACTTGCTGCGCTGTTGCCACTCGCTCAAAATCAACTGTTCGCTGCTGGCCAAATCTTCCAGAAAATAGCTTTCCAACTGGCTGGCCAGGGCTTCATCATAAATCATGGCATTCACTTCGAAGTTGGTTTCCAGGCTCCTGAAGTCGAGGTTTGCTGTGCCAACGGTTGAGAATATACCATCGACCACCGCCAGTTTACTGTGGGTAAAACCCGGTTTATACCGATAGATCTTCACCCCGGCATCCAGCAATTCTTCGATATACGAGTCGGTTCCCCACTTCGGAAAGAAAGCGTCTGAAGATCCCGGCAAAAGCACCCGGATATCGATGCCACCCAGCGCGGCAGTTTTCATGGCGAAAATAATATCCGGCGTGGGGATCAGGTACGGCGTGGCCAAATAAACACGATCGCGGGCCGAGGCGATGGCTGCAAAATAGGCCTGGCTGATGCTCTCCCAGTCAGAGTCGGGGCCGCTGGGCACCACCTGCATCAGTTTGCCCTTGGTTTGAGGTAAACTTCGAAAATACCGCTCACCTTTCAGAATTTCTTTCGACACAAAATACCAATCGGCCATAAACACGATCTGCATCGACGTGGCGGCGCTGCCTTTCACCATCAGGTGGGTGTCGCGCCACCGGCCCAACACCCTGGTGCCGTGCATGTAGCGATCGGCGAAGTTCAGTCCGCCGGTAAAGCCAACCTCGCCATCGATCACCACAATTTTGCGGTGGTTCCGGTAGTTGACCCGCGATGTGAGCATCGGAAAGCGAACCCGCATGAAACAGTCTATTTTCACCCCGGCGTCGCGCAGCTCATGAATGTATTTCCGGGGCAACTGCCAACTGCCCACATCATCATAAATCACCCGCACCTCAACACCCTGCGCGGCTTTCCGGATCAGCAAGTCTTTGAGTTGTCCGCCCAGTTCATCATCATCAATGATATAATATTCGAGGTGAATGTGATGTTTCGCTTTGTCTATCGCTTGAAAAATTGCCGGGAAGGTTTCGTTTCCGTTCTTCAGAATGGTGATTTCGTTATTGCTGGTCAACAAGGCATTCGAATTCGACAACATCAGCTTGATCAGGTGACGCTTATCCAACACCTTCTCATCAATCAACAATCCGTTATCGGGCAGGCTGCGCAACTGGGCCTGGGTTTGTTTGCGAAGTTTATCGAGGTAATACAGGCCTTTTTTCGAAAACATTTTCTTTTTCCGATACTCCTGCCCAAAAAACAAATAAATGATGATTCCGACCACCGGCAAAGTGACTAAAACCAACACCCAGCTAATGGTCTTAATCGGGTTCCGGTTTTCCAAAACAATCAAAACAGCGATAAAAATAACCGTAATAAAGTACAACACAGTAATTGTACCCGGGGCATAGGCCCAAACTCCCTTCAGAAATTCTACCATTCAAGCGAGGTTTTAATCGACCAACTAAATTTCTGTATTTTTCGTCTGATAAACAAACGGCAGGCTTTATTCGTATAGCCAAACAAAACAGGAGCCATGAAACAAGCACTATTGATCGTACTGCTTGCTGTTTTTGCAGCTTGCAGCACACCAAAAAATATTCAACTGAAAGAAGTTGCTGAAGACGATGAAAAGGACAGCGTAAGCTACGAACTGATTGTTTTGGACCCCGGATTCGAAAGCTGGTTCATCACCTACAGCAGGCCCTCGTGGTACCATTCGCAAAGCTATTATGAGAACTGGAACCAGCAATATGTCAACGCCTGGAACTACCATTCCATCTGGCGGCGAAATTCGCAGTTGCTCGAAGGACAAATCAACTACGAACCCCGCATTGACTACGGTCTGGAGATTAACCACAAGCTGTTTTACTATTTCCAGTATGTTGAGCGGGTCCTGAAAATCCCCATCATCGAAAACGGCCCGCGGGCGATATAGGCATTCGTACTTCTTACAATTTAAACCTGGAACAGTCCAGGCTATTCGCGGACAAGGAAATGATACGCGTGGAGCGTTCCATGCTTCTCATGGATAAGTCCACGCCTTTCGGCAAGTGTTCCATGCATCTCGTGGACAAGTCTATGACGATCGTGGAACAGTCCATGCTATTCGCGGACAAGGAAATGATGCTCATGAATGGGTCCACTGCCCTCCCCCGCCATAAAATTCTACCCGCTAAGCCGGATTCACAAAAAACTTAAGCAAGGTGTCGTGCATGTTTTCGGACCGGATGGGAGCCACCGGCAGCCGGGGCGCTGCCACGCCTTTCACGAAAAAGGTGTTGCCATAGTACACGTGCGCTTCGTCCCACAAACCCTGATCGATAAACGATTGCAGCAAATGTTGTCCACCTTCAACCACCACCGACTGGATATCCCGATCATAGAGGCATTTCAAAATTTGTGGAATGATGTTCGACTCAAAATCAATGCTCGCATATTCCAGGTTGGTTTTTGACGCCACTTCTTCCTCCGTAAAAACCAGGGTGGGATAAGCACGGTCTTTCAAACTCAGCTTCTTCGACAAGCGGTTTTTACGGTCGATCAGCAGCCGGAGGGGCTGATTGCCATGCCACTCGCGCACGGTCAGCGAGGGATTGTCTTTCAGTGCCGTGTTGGTGCCAATCAAAATGGCAGCTTCCTCGGTTCGCTGCTTGTGAACCTGCCGCCGCGACAGCTCATTGCTGATCCAGGTGGGTTGTCCAAAGGTAATTTGCGAGCGGTCAATGTCGAGGAAACCATCGAGCGTTTGTGCCCATTTCAAAATCAAGTAGGGTCTTTTTTTCTGATGAAAGGTAAAAAAACGGCGGTTCAGCCAGAGGCAATCCTGCTCCAAAATACCCACTTCCACCTCAATGCCGGCCCGGCGCATTTTTTCAATGCCCTTGCCGGCCACCTCGGCAAACGGATCGACCGAACCCACGATCACCCGCGGAATCCGATGTTCAATGATCAAGTCGGAACAGGGCGGGGTTTTTCCGAAATGCGCGCAAGGCTCCAGGCTGACATACATGGTTGAATCGGCCAAAAGCGACTTGTCTTTTACCGACCGGATGGCGTTCACCTCGGCATGCGCTTCGCCACATTTTTGATGAAAACCTTCACCAATAATCCGGCCTTCGTGCACAATCACACAGCCCACCATGGGGTTGGGCGCAACATCGCCGGCACCCAATCGGGCCAGTTCCAGGCAACGGTTCATGTATTTTTCAGCTGTGTTCATCAGAAAAACTTAACTTTGCCAAAAATACAAATAAATGCAGGCAAGCATCAACGATATCCGAAAAGAATTGAACGGGCTTTACCCGCGGGAAGAAATTGAAAGTTTTATCCGGATCATTTTCCGACAGCTGAAACAGTTTACCCTCACCGATTTCGTATTGAAACAGGATGAAGTGTTGCCCAAAAAGGAGAAGGATCAGATTAAACAGATCGTGGCCCGGTTAAAAAACAAGGAACCGATTCAGTATATCTTAGGCGAAACTGAGTTTTACGGACTGCCCTTTCGGGTGAAGCCGGGCGTTTTGATTCCCCGGCCCGAGACCGAAGAGTTGGTTCATTGGGTTCTGAAATCGCGCAGGATGGCTGGGCGTCGAATCCTGGATGTGGGCACAGGCAGTGGCTGCATCCCCATTAGCCTGAAAAAGCACAGGCCCAAAGCACACGTGATGGCTTGCGACATTTCGGAGGGAGCACTGGAAGTGGCCCGGATGAACGCCGGCTTAAATCAAACCGAAGTTGCCTTCTTTCACTTGAACATTTTAAATCCGCTGCTGCCGGATTCCTTCCCCAAAATTGATATCCTGATTAGCAACCCGCCGTATGTCACCGAGTCGGAAAAAGCAGCGATGAGCGACAATGTGCTGAAATACGAGCCCGAGCGGGCGCTGTTTGTTCCCGACCACGATCCTCTGCTTTTTTACCGGGCTTTGGCCATCTTCGGAAGCAAATATCTCAACCATGGCGGGCAAGTTTTATGGGAAATCAACGAAGCCTTTGGAAAAGAATGTCAGGAATTATTGAAAGAAAATGGATTTTCATACGTTCGGTTAAAGAAAGATCTGCAAGGGAAAGACCGCATGATTTCTGCCCGCTATCTCAGATCGTAAAACATAGCAAATGGAGCGAAGAACATTTATACAGCACACGTTAGTGGCAGCTGGAGGCCTGCTTGCCCTGCCCGGTTTTACAGCAGCACAAAAAGCCGAATTGGCCATCGTTCGCGGAGGAAGTGCAGCCAACATGCTCGATCTGGGTCTGGAAGCGCTGGGCGATTTAAGCCGCTTTGTCGCGCCGGGACAGCGAATTTTAGTCAAGCCCACCATGCGTTGGAACCAAACTCCCGAAAGCGGGCAAAACACAAATCCCGAGCTGCTCGAACGTTTGGTTGAGCGCTGCTACGAGGCTGGTGCCCGCGCCGTTTTCCTGGTTGATCAAACGCAGGACAAATGGACCAAATGCTACAAGAACAGCGGCATCGAGCGCGTGGTAAAAGATGCGGGCGCCAAGATTCTTCCCGGCGACAAGGAATTCCTTTATTTTGAGACTGACATTCCCCAGGCGCAGGTGATGAAGCGTCCCAAGGTTCACCAGGTCATGCAGGAGGTCGATCTGATTATCAATGTGCCGGCCGTGCAGCCACAAACGCCAGACGGATACTTTGGCGCGTTTCACAACCTGATGGGATTGGTTTGGCAAGCCGAAAACTTTCAAGCACAGGAAACCCAAAGCATGCTCGACTTTCTGCATTACAAAAAACCGGTGCTGAACATCATCGATGCCTACCGGGTAGTCACTTCTTCAGGTGTGAAAACGTACAAAACTTTAACGCTGTCGCCGAACATTGTTGCGGCTGAAAGTTATGCTGCCAAACGCCTGGGTACCGATCTCCATTCCCTGCCTTATTTGGAGGCAGCGGAGCAGGCCGGATTTGGGCAAGCAACATTAGCGCCTGAAAAGATCCGGAGCATCGTGCTTAAAAATTCAGGACAATAAGCCAAACCGATCAATTGGGCTTGATTTACTGTTCTGCTTTTATTTATATTTGTCAGAACGGTTTCTCACAAATTGAATGCTCACATTGAAAAAATTCTTTCAAAATACCTTCCTCTTTTTCAACTTGCTGGCCATTGCAGGACTCTTGATGAGCTACCTCTCAGCTAAAATCAGTCCGGCGGTTTGGTGGGTTCCTGCCTTTTTCGGATTGGCCTTTCCCTACTTTCTACTCGTCAATTTGCTGTTTATGGTGCTGTGGGTCTTTTCAAAAACACGCTTTGCCATTTTGTCTTTTCTGGCGATCGCCATGGGCTACGGACACCTCAACCACTACATCCAGCTTTCGGGGCGCGAAACCACGGAAGAAGGTCTGGTGATCAGCAGCTACAATGTGAAAAATTTTTACGGCGAAGTCGATACCAAAGAAGACAATGTGGCCAACGAAATTTTGAAATACCTACAGAGCAAGGAAGCCGACCTCATTTGTTTGCAGGAAGTCACCACCTCGGGGCAAAGACGATTTACCCAACAGAAAAGCAAGCTTTCGCATGATTCGGGGCTAAAATTTGTGCATGCCAGCAAAACCGGAGGACCGGTCAGTTACTCGCGTTACCCAATCATTGCAAAGGATGAGGTTCATTTTGAAAACTCGGCCAACATGATTCTTATTTCCGACCTGCTGATTGATCAGGATACCATTCGCCTGTTTAATTGTCATTTGGAAAGCTACCGGTTTACCGATGCCGAAATCAGATCGCTCGATTCGCTGTCGTTTGATAAGCAGGAAGAGAGCCTGCGTAAAGTACGCTATACCGGATCAAAGCTGAAGCAGGCCTTCATCAAGCGCACCGAACAGGCGGAGGCCCTGCACCAGCTCGTGCAAGATTCGCCTTATGCAGTGATTGTTTGCGGCGACTTTAACGACACACCCGTCTCCTACACCTACAGCAAGGCGGCCCAAGGGCTGGAAGATGCTTTTGTGAACTCAGGCTCCGGTATTGGGAATACTTACGTGGGGAAATTACCTTCATTCAGGATTGACTACATCCTGCACAGTCCGGTGTTTGAAAGCTATAATTTTAAGGTCGACCGGGTGGTCTTCTCCGACCACTACCCCATCAGCTGCACCTTGAAAAAGAAAATTCAATAGAGTTTTTTACGCTTGCGAAGAAACTGGTGCAACACTTGTTTAAAATCCTCGTTGATGTCGGCTTCAACCAAATCGATGTGGTATTGTCCGCACTTCACCTTTAGCTCCTCGAAATAACGATCAACTGCCTTTTGGTAGTTTTCTTTCAACTCGTTGGGCGAAAACTTAAGCTGCTCCCCGCTTTCCAAATCGACAAAACGGTAGGGCCGGTTTTGAAAATCGAACTGCTTTTCCTGCTTGTGATCGGTCACATGAAACAGAATCACCTCGTGCTTGTTGTAGCGCAGGTGCTGCAAAGCCGAAAACAAATCATCGCCATTCCCTTCCCCCATCATATCGCTAAAAATCAGGATCAGCGAGCGCTTGTGTACCTGCTCGGCTATCTGGTGCAAGGCATCAATCGTGTTGGTGGTTTTGCGCAGGTCGTCTTTGCCTACAGTCAGCAGACTGGCCAATTTTGCGTACAGCAATTCGGCGTGAACGGACGACAAGCGATTTTCGGAGTGAAATTCAATGTGATCGGAAAACAAAGTTAAGCCAACCGAATCACGCTGTTTGCGCATCAGGTATATGAGGGCGGCAGCGCTGTATGCCGAAAACGCCAGCTTGTTGAATAGCTTGTTCTGGCCTTTTTCGTAGGGAAACAACATGGACGAAGAGGTGTCGATAACCAGCTGACAGCGCAGGTTTGTTTCTTCTTCGTACTGCTTGACATACAAGCGGTCGGAGCGTGCAAACAGTTTCCAGTCGATGTGCTTGGTCGACTCCCCCTGGTTGTATTGCCGGTGCTCGGCAAACTCAACTGAAAAACCATGAAACGGGCTGCGGTGAAGGCCGGTAATAAAGCCTTCAACCACTTCGCGGGCAATCAACTCCATGTTGTCGAACTGCTGAAACTGCTGAATGTCAAAAAGCTTGTTCATTACTTGCAAAAATAGCCAAAGCATTGGCCTTGCCAAACGGCTTTCAAACGATTTTATCAAACCATTGAGCAAACTGAACGTTCAGACACTGCCTCACGGCCATTTTAATCCGGCCTGATGCTTGCTTCACGCGGGGCAGATCGCTATTTTTGAGCCATGGAAACAATCGACAAAAACAGCTGCCAAAAAATTGGCTATTTTCAGAAACCTCACGGCATCAAAGGAGCATTATCCCTGATTTTTGAGCCGCAATACGATTTGAGTCTCGAACGCGAGCCCACGCTTTTTTTGGAGTTGGACGGCCTGTTGGTTCCCTTTTTCATCAGTCCCGAAGGCTTGCGTTTCCGTTCGGCCGAGTCGGCCATTGTTCAGCTCGATTGGGTGGACAATGAGGAACAAGCCCGAAAACTGTCAGGAGTATCCGTCTTTTTAAAAGAAGAAGACCTGGTTGAGCCCGAAGAAGAATTTACCGTACACCATTTGGTTGGCTTTTCCGTCTCCGATCCGCAAATTGGCCAGATTGGAACCATTGAGCGGGTGGAAGATTACGGCGGCAACCTGCTGTTTCAAATTCAGTGCCAGGGCAAAGAGGTCTTAGTTCCTTTCAACGAAGAACTGCTGATCGCACTGGACGAGGACGCCAAAACGATGGTACTGCAATGTCCGGAAGGGATTTTCGACCTGGAGTAAACTAAGCCTCCCCAACACTTTTTAGGGCTGACGTGCAACCTTTCGATATTTTAAAAGTCTTTTCAAAGTAATCCATGAATCATTAAAAAAAAGAAAACGATGAAAACACAATTGATGACCTTCGTAACAATCATCGCTTTGTTCGTTTCGGTCCATGCCAAAGCCGAAACCGAATTCCGCGAACTGTCTTCCTTCTCCGAAATTTCCGTCCGGATTCCGGCCAATGTCTATGTAGAACAAGGCGATGAACAGTCCGTTGAATTGGTGGCCAAATCATCCACCATGGAAGAGATTATCACCGAAGTGAAAGGGCGCGAACTGGTCATCCGCTTTGCTGCCAAAAATTACCTGTTTAAAGATTTCACCCCCGGCAAAATAGAGATTTACATTACGGTACCCGAAATTGGGGCACTGTCGCTCTCCGGATCGGGAAACATTGAAAACGACGGGCCCATTGAAAGCCGGATCCTTGATCTTTCGGTCAGTGGCAGCGGCGACATTTTGCTGAACGACTTAAAAGCAAACCGGGTGAAAGCGACTATCTCGGGCAGTGGAAACATTAAAATTGATGGGGATGGGACAGCCGACGACTTGTCGGTCAACCTTTCCGGCTCAGGAAATTTTAAAGGTATCGGCTTTGAAACCACCGATGTCATGGTGAAAATTGCCGGATCGGGAAGCGCCGATGTGCATGCGGTAAAAAACCTGAATGCACGCATTGCCGGCTCCGGAAATGTAACCTACAAAGGCAATCCACTGGTTGACCAGGGCATTGTTGGCTCCGGAAAAGTGAAGGAGTATTAATTTCTGAACGAGGCAAGCATTGGAGCGCCATTCGATGCTTCGCCTCGTCTATTTTCAATCACCCCTACACTGCCTACTCAACACTTCAGGATAAGCGCTCGACGCACCGGAATGCCTGCTCAATATACCGGAATAACCGCTCGATGGATCGGAATGCCTGCTCGATGCACCGGAACAACTCCTCGATGGATCGGAATGCCTGCTCGATGCACCGGAACAACTCCTCGATGGACCGGAATAACTGCTCGATGCACTGGAACAACCGCTCGATGCATCGGAACATCCGCTCGATGCACCGGAACAACCGCTCGATGCACCGGAACAACCGCTCGATGCACCGGGATAAGCGCTCGATGCACCGGAATAAGCGCTCGATGCACCGGAATTCTCGTTTGAAATATCATAACATTTACTCAACTCATCGAATTTAAGAGGCCAAAACAGCAGATAAAACAAGGGATTTGGCGAAAACTACCAGCGGTCTTACCTTTACGACTAAGCTGCGGTCGATGCTGGCAAAGCTCCTGCCCCTTCCTCCACAGAACTTGACCCACCCTGCCGCGACTTCCCTCCCTACATGCGTAGGGCGGGCCGGGGTGGGTGCGAAAAGCAGGAGAACAGAGCAGCTCAATTGCCTTCTTTTTTCATAACTTGCATGAAAACACCAATCAAATGAGTGATCATACGCCAATTAGCCGGGCACGTGTACTCCGCAAAAACATGACTCCTTGTGAAAAAATTCTCTGGACCAATCTTCGAAAAAGAAAGATAGGTGGGTTTAAATTCTTACGTCAACATCCGATCATTTATCAAGTCTACAACAACAAACCGCTCTATTTTATTGCTGATTTTTATTGTGCCGAGAAAAAATTGGTGATCGAATTGGATGGGAAAATCCATGATTTTCAAAAAGAAGAAGATGCCGCCCGTGATGAGATCATGGCAGGCTTGGGCCTGCATGTTTTACGAATCAGAAATGAAGAGCTGGAAAACATGAAAAATGTTCTGCAGAAAATAGCAGATTGTATTGGAGCCAATTCCATAAGCTCCTGACCCTCCCTAGCAGAACGAAGTTCTGCTCCTCCCTCCCTACACGTAGGGAGGGACGGGGTGGGTGCAAAAAAATGAGGCTGTCCAAAAA
>NZ_LGIA01000004.1 GCF_001270965.1 Sunxiuqinia dokdonensis
AAAATACTAGAACGTTACCGCCAAGTGTGAGTCAGACAGCGACATAGTAAAATTGAAAAGTAAACCATTGCGTAAGGACAGAAAAACAAAATTATTCACAAATTCGGATAACGGATATTCAAATTGATTCAATTATTTTTTTAACTCGATGTAATAATTGAATGAAAATTTCGTTTTTATTAAAAATATTTTTATGCTTAAAAAAAGAGTGGCATTATTCTTTATTTTTTCAGCTAACATTTTTTTGTTGGCTCATGTCATAGTGCCTCATCACTATCATAATGGTATAGTATGCAAATCAAACATACTTTATCAAAAGAATAACGATACTCAGAAGCATTCTAATGAACACACCATAAAGCGTGAAAGTGACTTTGAAAATTGTTTATTGACTAAGGCTGTTTTTATTTCATCAAAAACCTCCAGACAGTCTATTAAACCTCCAGATTCTGAAGATGAAAGCCTCATTTTCTTTCATATTTTTGATAATATCAAATTTGCTTCATTTGTCACCGCATATGACATAAGTCCAATCCCTCCTTTTATATTTTTTCCTGAACAAATTCTAAATAATTTAGTTGGATTACGGGCGCCTCCTATTATTTAAATTCTCCCACATTTCTATTTTTAAAATAGACATCAAACTAATAACATCAGTTTTGATTGTAGAACTGTTGTGGTTTAATTTTAATAACAATAAAAAAATATAAAATGAATAAGAATATAACTTCAATCCTTTTATTAATTTGCTTTGTGTTTTTACAAAGCAAACTAACAGCTCAAAGTAATATAGAGACCAAAACTTTATTTGGTAATAATCCAAAAGAATTCGGTTTTTTTGTTTCACCTGCTGTTGGTATAACTCAAATGGACGGTTTTAATAGCTTGCTTCTTAATCTTCGCGGTGGGTTAAGTATTAATGACAAGTTTTTAATAGGTGGCTACTTCAAAACTTCTATGAATGATATCAGACCACAAAGTGAAACAGTCCCAAATTTATATATGGACTACTGGACTGTGGGTGGCTTTACCGAATACACGTTACTTTCCAAAAAGGTAATACATGTAACATTTCCTTTATATATTGGTTATGGTGAGGTAGAAATGGACAATGAAAGCGGTTTTACTGGACTTGGAGAAGCTAATTTCTTAGAAATTGAACCTGCGGCATTATTAGAGGTCAACTTGCATAAGTATGTTCGATTTAATGTTGGAGTAGGCTACCGTATTGTCAGCCAAATGAATTACAGGAACTTCAATCAATCTGATATTTCAGGACTGACTGGGTGTATAGGACTAAAATTTGGGCTATTCCGATAAAGCTTTAATAACTAACACAAATTCGCTTCAAGTTGGATTGACTTTGCTATTATTGGCAAGGCAGAGCAAACATAAATTAGATGCTCCGCCTATACATAAGTGACAAATTGAATATTTGTAATAAATATAAACTTGAAAGCGAAACTCGTTTAAATGCAAACAAAAAAATACTAAATTTATGAATACAAAAATTTCTACTTTATCCATAAAAAGTATCTTCCATTGGTTTTTAGCCATAGGATTTACCGCAGCTTATATTTCTGAAGACTTTGATAGAAACGAAAATGTGCATTATGCCTTTGGGCTTTTTGTGGGCGCATTGATTATGTTTCGTATTATTTATGGTTTTGTTGGTCCGAAATGGGCCAGTTACAAGGTTTTTTTGATAGGTATTAAAAATCAAACAGCCTCTCTTGTAAACTTATTTAAAAAGGGGAAAGCCAAATACATTAGTAATCCGTTAGCTTCTATTGTGATGCTTTGCATATTGATAGTTGGCTTACTTTGTAGTTTATCGGGTTTTATCTTGTATTCGATAGAGAGCAATTCACTTATCAACCTAAACTTAAGTGAAAACTTTGTTGAAGAAGCACATGAAATTCTGGCTAACTTGTTTTTAATATTGATTGGCATTCATGTAGTTGGTATTATTTATGATATTATTTTTCTTGCAAAAACGAAAATATTACTATCAATATTAAAAGTCAACAAATTGGCTGAAAAGAAAAGCTTAAAAGAAAATATATTTCAATTTACATTTTCAACACTTTGGTTAATTGTCCCATTTTTTGCTTTTTATTTTGGCATGAGCTTACCAACAGAAAACAGAAGTGAAAAAAAGAAAATCCAGTATGAGGAAAAACAAGATGAATACAAAGAACATGATGATGATTAAATAAAAAAGACACAACAATTATGAAATTATATTATCAAGTAATTGTATTAATTTGCTTTATTTTACTCTTTATCTGAATAAGAAGATGAAAACGAAAAAAAAAGTGTAAACAATTTCGATAAAATTTTGATTGAATGATAGTACTTGAAAAATCTCAAAAGAATTTAAAATTCAAGGTTCAACGAATTATTGCAATTTCATCAGTTCTAATATTTATTGGAAAATTAATTGCCTACTTTTTGACCAATTCAGTAGGTATATTAACAGATGCTCTTGAAAGTACAGTAAATGTGACAACTGGATTTATTACTCTGTACGCTGTTTATGTTTCATTAAAACCTAAAGACGAAGACCATCCGTTCGGACATGGTAAAGCCGAGTTTTTATCTGCATCAGTCGAAGGTTTTTTAATTATTATTGCTGGAATAATAATCATTTTTGAAGCAATTAAACGACTTTTTATCCCAGCGGAAGTTTCGCAATTGGATATAGGAATTATTATTGTTGCCATTGCAGGTTTGTTAAATTATTTAATTGGTTGGTACAGTATAAAAATTGGCAAAAAACACAATTCAATTGCTTTAATATCAGGGGGAAAACACTTACACTCCGATACTTATTCATCAATTGGCTTAGTGATTGGCTTAGTTTTACTGTACTATACAAAATTAGCGTGGTTAGACAGTTTGATAGCCTTGATTTTCGGGACTATTATTGTAATAACAGGCTTGAAAATACTTAAAGAAACCACATCGCATTTAATGGACGAAGCAGATTTTAAATTGATTGAGCAATTTGGTAAAATTATAGACAACAACAAATCTAATGAGTGGATTGATATACACAATTTCAAACTTGTTAAATACGGAAATGTATTTCATATAAATTGTGATTTGGTTTTGCCATGGAATTTGTATTTATCAGATGCTCATGAAGAAGGAGAAAAATTAAAAAAAATATTAGTTTCAAATTTTCCTGAAGATATTGTTTTCAATTTGCATACCGATGAATGTTTTAAGAAATACTGTAAGAATTGCAAAAGAGAAGATTGTAAGGAAAGAACCAATGCTTTTGAAGTCCAATTAAATTTTGATATGATAACCTTTACAAAAGAAAAAATGGAAAAACAGTTAAATTGGAAAAACACCAGGCGGTAACAAGCGGTATAAAACATTGGGGTTTAGGTGGTTATGCAAGCGTCCTACCCCGCATCAGGTTCGTTGTAACTCGACAGGAAAGTAGCCCGCAATCCCCAACGTTTCATACCGCCAACCGTTACCGTGCATTAGAAAAAACCCCGAACTATGAGCATAATTGAAAGAAAATTTATAAACCCCAAAACGATTAGCGAAATAGAAAACTTGACTGATTGTAATTGGAAAGGTATAGCTATTCCTGACAAACTTGATATAAAAGTTGAGATTGAGTGCTCTTTTAAAGTGATTGACAGGAAATTAGTTGGATTCATGGATGTTAATGACGAAGGCGAGGTATTGCGAATAGATTTGGAGGGAGGAATTATAAAATTACCCTTCATTATTTTCGATTATTGTAGTACTAATCCTGAAATAATAAATTATGGTCGGATAATGTACAGGATAAATAATAATTGGGATAGATTGGAAGGAAAAGTAGTTGGATATAGCGGAGAAAGAGACTTTTTTGTAAATGCTACCCATGACTTGAAAAAGAATATCGGAAATGGAAAGTAAAGTAATAATAGCAAAAGACGGAGATGTATTTCTCAGAAACCTTATGGATACTGATTTAGAAAAACTATCTGAATATGCAAATAATGACAAAGTGAGTGTTAATTTACGTGACGCATTTCCTAAACCGTATACCTTATCAGATGCGGAGAACTTCAAAAAAATGATTGATTCACAAAATCCCAAAACTTTTTTTGCCATAGAGTATCAAGGTAATTATGTTGGGAACATTAGTCTTTCCATTGGAGAGGATGTTTATAAGAAAAGTGCAGAGATTGGGTATTTTATTGGAGAACAGTATTGGAACAAAGGGATTGCAACGAAAGCAGTCACATTGATTACAGATTGGGGATTTAATAATCTTGGTATTGTAAGGATTCATACTGGGATTTTTGAGTTTAATAAGTCATCCCAGAGAGTCTTGGAAAAATGCGGATACACAAAAGAGGCGATTTTTAAGAAATCAATTTGTAAAAACAACGAGATTTATGACGAAATTAGATATGCCAAGATTAAATAATGACAAAAGAATAGATTGAGATATAAGGAATAACGCACGGTAACAATGTATAAAAATAATAGCCGAGACAGTAGTAAATTCAAGGGGTGTATCCCGTTTCAACTTTCGTGTATCTTGACAAGAAAGTGCCACGCAGTCGGCTACTATTCTTATACTAAACGTTAGGCACAAGTTTGGAAAATCATTGCGCATCACTTTAAAATATTTAGTTTTAGAACAAAAAAATATATGGACGTGAAAATTAAAAAGTACAAAACTGAATTTATCGGTGAAACTCTGGGAACATTTTTATTGGTTCTTTTTGGATGTGGTTCTGTAGCAATGTCAATTTTATTCAATTCGTATCAGGGATTATTTCAAATTGCACTTGCTTGGGGAATTGGTGTAACTCTCGCTATTTATTTAACACGACATATTTCCTGTGCACATTTAAATCCTGCCGTTACTGTTGCAATGGTTATCAGTAAACGAATGAAATGGCGCAAACTTCCAGCCTACATTTTAGGTCAATTTTTTGGTGCATTTCTCGCGGGTCTGACACTTTACCTCTTTTTTGCACCTTCAATAAGCAATTACGAAAATGTCAATGGAATCGTCCGTGGAACTATCGAATCCATTGGTACTGCAAAAATGTTTGGAGAATATTATATAAACTCTGGAAGCTCAGCAATTGTAACCTTACCTATTGCAATGGGTGCAGAAGCTTTCGGGACTTTTATTTTGGTCATACTAATTTTTGCTTTAACCGAAGGGTGCAATATTGGTCGCCCAGATAATGCCATTGCACCATTGTTTATTGGATTAACCGTTACTTCCATAATTTGCCTGATTGCACCTTTAACTCAGGCAGGGATTAACCCAGCTCGTGATTTTGGACCTCGAATGGTAGCTTGGATTTTTGGCTGGGGGGAAGCAGCTTTTCCCGACAAATCCGGTGGATTCTTTTTTGTTTATATTTTATCTCCTGTAATTGGCGGGACATTAGCATCTATTTTCTTTATTAAAGTTCTTGAACCAGCTATGAAAAGAGCGACTAAAGAAAGTTGTAATTGTAATAATTCTTCAAAATAAATATCAAAATATGATTGACAAAACACGACTTATTGTTGTTGGCGGTTTTTTGGGTGCAGGCAAAACCACTCTTTTATACGAGACCACAAAATTTTTAATGAATCAAGGTAAAAAAGTTGGTTTAATTACAAATGACCAAGCATCTGAATTGGTTGATACGGCAATACTTTTACAAACCAATGTGAAAGTAGCCGAAGTAAGTGGAAGTTGCTTTTGCTGTAATTTTAATGGATTTATCAATTCTATTAAACAGGTAAATACCGATTCAAATGCAGACATCATAATCGCTGAACCCGTTGGCAGTTGTACCGATTTATCGGCAACGATTATTCAGCCATTAAAAACTAATTTAAAACAGGAACTAATAATTTCACCCCTTACTGTGCTTGCTGACCCATTTAAATTAAAATCAATATTAAACGGGGAAAATGCAGGATTGCACCCAAGTTCGGCTTATATCTACCAAAAACAGCTTGAAGAAAGTGATATTATCCTTATTACGAAAACAGACTTGCTTAAACAAAAAGACTTGGAATCATTAAAAGAAAAAGTAAAACTCCTTTATCCAAGCTCGGATGTTCTTGCTGTAAGTTCGAAAACTGGTGATGGAATTGATAATTGGTTAAAATTAATTCAAACGAAAATAAAATCTGGACAAAAAATTATTCAAGTTGATTACGACACTTATGCTGAAGGCGAAGCGGTTCTTGGCTGGTTAAATGCGTCGGTGACACTGGACGGCAAGAAAATTGACTGGGATGAAACTGCAAAAACTTTTATGCAAGATTTAAACAATAAAATTGAAGAACAAAATATTAGTGTTGGACATCTTAAAATAATACTTGAAAATGGCTCAAATCAATTGATTGGTAATTTGACAGGTACATCAGAAACTTTATCATTTCGTGGAGAAGCAGGAATTTCTGACAATGTTCAAATGATTATAAATGCCCGAATTGGTGTGACTCCGGAGAAACTGGACAAAATCGTAAAAGAATCACTTGAGAAGTTTATAGCGGACAAAATAAGAATGAAAATAAATGCGTGGAAATGTTTAAGTCCGGGTTATCCAAATCCAACATATCGATTTACAAAAATTGTTGACTAAAAAAGAATAAAAACCAGTGCCTAACAAAGTGCAAATGTAATGCGGGTGGGCGTGGTTTTCCAACGTTTTTCGCCTTGTTCAACCACCGCCAATCCGTCTTTGACGGTTGACGGTTATAAAAAGATGTTTAGTAAAAAGCCGGCTTGGCTCAGTGGCAGCTTGACAGTGAAGTATTTCAAAGTCCCGCACTCCACTTGCACCAACCGTTAGGTTTCATGCATAGAAAGCATACTGCAATTAATAGAAATTCTTGATTTTTAGAGAAATAAGATATGAAATATATTTTTTTAATAGCTTCATTCAACGCTTTATTTTTTTCATTTTTGATTCTTCAGAAAAAAAAGGCACTACATGATAAGATACTCATTTGTTGGCTAATATATCTGGGTTTCTATACAGGTATATATGGGTTGTTTTCAGATAAACTCTTTACTGGTTTTCATCTGCTATCAGTAAGTTTTATTTCATTACTCCTGCTTCACGGGCCATTCCTGTATTTTTATATTTCTGCTTTGATTGATAACAAGGCTCAATTCAACAGAGCAGAACTGCTGCACTTTGTCCCTTTTATCCTTTTCAACCTATTTATCATTATTTCTTCTTTTTTTCCGGAAATTTCTGAACGAATAAGATTAGACCATTTGGAAAGTGAGCATAAGACTCCTTTGCTGTTTAATGCGTTTCTACTTTTCACAGTAATATCAGGGCCTTTTTATTTTATGCTATCAATACTGCTTTTTAAAAAATTGGATATTAACATTTTCAATAATTTTTCATCGTACGAAAATGTTAACCTTGATTGGTTACGAAGGCTTGTATATACTTTTGGTGGTATTTGGACAATTTTAATGATTTTCACTACTATACATCATGTTTTCCAAATGTTCTCGTGGATATTTTGTACTCACGGGTTAACACTTTCTTTGTCTGCTTTTATAATCTTGATTGGTTATTATGGTCTAAAGCAAAAGGAAATTTTTATTCAATATCCTAACCGGGATACCAAATATGTTACTGAACCAAAAACAAAATATGCCGGAATATTTATAAAAGATGCTGATATTGAACAATATGTTGCTAAATTAAAGCATTTTATGACCACCCAAAAGCCTTATTTGGATGCCAACATTTCGCTTCCTGAGTTAGCTAACAAGCTTGATATACCATCACATCATCTTTCTCGTGTAATTAATGAACAATTTGGTGTCAATTTCTTTGATTTTATCAACCAATACAGAATAGAAGAAGTGAAAACAAGAATAGGCAATCCTGAATATGAAAATTTATCTCTTTTAGGGATTGCATTTGATTGTGGTTTTAATACAAAATCCGCATTTAACAGGGTTTTTAAAAAGATGACCGATTTTACTCCAAGTGAATTTAGGAAACAAGTTTAATCTTAATTGCAGCATTTTAGGTTCTCACAGAAGTCTGATATTATAAAATAGGTCTTACTATTTTAAATTAATGAGTGCTACTTTACAAAGTAGGTCGCACAGAGAAAATTCTCAATGTAATTTTGTTCCAAGATATTTCAATTAATAACAAATTAAAATTTAAATTGTCATGAGAACAAAAGAAACAAATTTGGTAACCACAAGTCCAAAGACTCTCCAAAACCGTAAAACTTATAAAACAATCTTCTCGATTGTATTATTATTTTTATTTATGATATTCGGCACACTACCGGTATCAGCACACTGCGATTCATATGATGGACCTACAATTAAAGATGCTATTAAAGCTCTTGAAACAAACAACGTTAATTTAGTTCTGAAATGGATTACCCCAGAACAGGAAAAAGAAATTATTCCATTATTTAATAAAACCTATTCTTTAAAAAAAGGGGATAAAGAAGTATATGCGATTGTTGAAAAACATTTCTTTGAAACCCTCGTACGTTTGCACCGCGTAACAGAAGGTGCCCCTTTCACCGGGTTAAAACCTGCCGAAACAACAAAAATGATAGTTCAACTTAGCGACAAGGCATTAGAAAGTAATAATATTGACGATTTTCTTGTTAAATTAAACACCCACATCGGAAAGGTGATAAAGGATAAATATGATAAAGTTGTAGCACTTGAAAAAGTGAAAAACGATTCTCCTGAAAAAGGGCGTGAATATGTGGAAGCTTATGTAGATTATACACATACCATTGAAGCTATTCATGATATTGCAGAACAAGGTGGTGGTCACTCAGCTCATAAACATTGAAATAGTAATTAAATATTTAACCAAGTAGAATCTTCTTCGATTAATTTCGGGGAAGATTTTCTATTTTTATATTCGAAAAAATGCACGAAAACCTAACATCGTGTATAAAACATTTGGCAGTAAGTGGTTTATCAAGCGTTTTAGCTTGTATCAAAAGTAATTGTAACTTGATAGGAAATCGCTTCGAAATGCCAAACGTTTCATACACACAACCGTTGAACTAAACCCC
>NZ_LGIA01000005.1 GCF_001270965.1 Sunxiuqinia dokdonensis
GAAAATTAAATAAGTTTGGCTCATGTATGTTTTTCAAAAAAGGAAGAAAAGGGAGGATTAAATTATTATACAAATAGTCTTCTGGTGGGTATATAAAGTTATGATCAATAATAGAATTGAGGTTGAACGTGATTATTGTACTTTCATTTTGGATTAAGACAGATATATAATGATCAAAATCTGTAATTCTATCAAACAATAACTCATAGTTTCCGGTTTTTATTGGGCCAATAAAACTTTTGAGTGCAATAACTAGTACTAAGAGGAGGAATCCTAAAGTTAAATATTTCCAGTGTTGAACTAATCTAATTTTCTTATATTTTGCTATGTGGTATATAATGCTCAAGATGGCTATTGCCATAAAAGATCGGTGTGCTAAGATGAATATAATAAACACATTGCTGCCAAAAATAATTGCTTTTTGGAATATTGTAGTTTTTACGTTTCCAACAAGTACGTACACTAAGGAAAACATGCAAAGTGTCTTGAAGTAGACTACAAATCTGTTAGATTGTTCTAGTAAGGAAATTTTGTCATAGGTGCTGGCATAAAGACTTGAGCCATAGGTTATGTTTACAGCTACAAAAAGAATAATAATAGTAATTACCGAAATATTTAAGAAGAAGGGTGAGTGTGATATGCTTGAAAATTGGCTAAAGTCAACTTGCTTTTTTTCAGTTATTAGTATATAAAAGAACGGGATAGTTAAATTTATCCAAAGCAGTGTGTATGTGATTGTGTTAAAACTAAATTTCATTGATGGACTACCCAGAAATCCAATATCCATAGAGCCCAAGAACGACGGAGAATAATAGATAATGCTTGATATGATGTAGAAGGATATAATGTTTATGTTCCTCTTTTTTAAAAGGAGATACAAGATGATGATTAAGGCCGTTATTAGATAAATCGATCTCATTTTGGGATCTTAATAAGTTTCATAATGGTATTTTTAGAGTGGTCTGGGATTATTGTCAGTTTATCCATTAGCTTATTTGAATAGTCATCGATTGAGCAAATGACTTTGGCTGGATTTCCTGCAACAACAGTGTTTGGAGGTACATTTTTAGAAACAACACTTCCTGCTCCAACTATTGAATTTGGACCGATTGTAACGTTCGGCAGGATAATGCTATTAATTCCGATCACGCAGTTGTCCTTTATCCGAATCCCCCCCATTTTTTCATATTTACCTTTTAGAGTGATTCTTTTAATTTTTAAATAGTTTAGTGCTACTTCAATTGTTGCATCGTGCGTAATAAATTTAACACCAGAAGTAATAGTGCAATTGTTACCAATAATAATGAGATATGGCTCTGATCCAAAGTTTTGATAGCTGGTGAGTATTCTCGTGTTTTTCCCAACAACTAGATTTTTCTTGTTGTATAATATTGATTTTAATCTTCTAATTATTTTTTTTATCATTTGTTTCCCTTTTTGTTTGTTCTTTTATGGAGACCAAAGTTTCTAAAATGTTAGCAATCTTCGTTATTCTGACCATTCCTAAATAGTTTAAAAATAGAATTGGCATTAGAATGAAGGACGAAAGTCGGTCAAGTTGGAGGACTTTTTCTAAGCATGTGCCTATCCCTACGGTGAGGGCTCCAATAAGGGCAATTTTCAAGACGGTTAGAATTTCAAACCATGAAAAATGACCAAATACTTTTCTAGAATAATAGTAGTTAATGAAATAGCTTAAAATGCTGGTCAACAAAAAGCCATATAAAAGCATGTCAATCCGGCGCATGAGAATACCGATGAGAATTGTTATTGCTTGAAACGTTTTCTTTATGATTTCCAAAAATAAAATTTTTTCAGTACGATCAAATATTTTGAAGATAATGCGGTTGAACATTTCTTGCATAAAAAAAAATGAAGCAACAATTAGTATTTGCATAAAAAAAACTGCTCCAATCCATTCTTCACCATACAGAAGTAAAATGATATTTTCGGCATAAAAAAAGATGAATAGGCAAATAAAACCGACAGCAATTGTAAAAAGAGTTACAATTCGATTGTACATTCTGCTGAACTGCTCCAAGTCATCTTGCACTTTAGCCAAAGATGCAAAAATAACACCAAGCGTTGTTGATTGAATAACACCGACAGGGACTTCCTGCAACTTTTTAGCTTGATAAAATAAACCTGTTTGCTGAATTGCAAAATATTTTCCGAGAATTAGTTGATATACATTGTCAAAAGCAGTATTTAAAAGAGAAGCCAGAGTTGTATAGAGGCCAAATTTGTATAAGCTCTTAAACGAATCAACACTGAATACTACTTTTTTTAGAAAACCAAGGTGAACCCACAATTGGATGGTGATTAGCAAGGCAGTGAGAAGTTGCACGGTAACGACGGCCCAAACACCAACATCAAATTTGGCTGCGGCTATGATTCCACATGTTGATGCCACCAGCAAAGCAATAAACTCGATGATAGATTTTTTTCGATAGTTTAGGCTATGTATGAGCTTCGCATTGTTGACAATTTGAAAAGCATTAATGATTATCACTAGCGACGTTGCAGTTAATAGTTTTTTGAGAAATATGTCATCATAGAATTGGGCAATAAATTTTGCCGATATGACAATCAATAGGAATAAGATAATGCTTACAAAAAGGTTGAAAATAAATACCGTTGAATAATCTTCATCGCTCACTTCTTTTTTTCTGATTAACGCGCCGCTAAGCCCGGATTCTGTTAATACCCTGGCAATAATAATGAAGAACATGATAATTCCAATTTGTCCAAATGCTTTAGGGCCTAGCATCCGTGCCAAAATAATATTAGTTACAAGTGAAACTATCAAATATCCGACTCTGCCAACAAGCGACCAAAAAGTGCCAATTGCTAATTGCTTTTTTAGTTTATCGTTCATACTTTTCTTGCGAGGAACTGGCCTTCTTTAGAATATTAACATCTGATGAAAAACGCCAAATTTTCGAAGCTACAACCTTTTCCCATAACTTGCTCATTCTTTTATTTTAGGGCTCAACGTATTTCCCCAATACCATTCACATGCTTCTTCCAGACCTTGCTTTACCGAATACTCTGGTTGGTAGCCCAAAATGCTATGTGCTTTTTCGATACTGGCCAGTGAGTGGGGCACATCGCCGGGGCGGGTGGAGCCGTACTGGAGGTCGATGGTGCCTATCTTGGGGTCGAATTGAGCCAGATTGTTTTTAAGGAGTTGAGCCAGTTCGTTTAGGGTCGTGCGCTGTCCGTAGGCGATGTTGAAGACCTGGGAAAGGGTTACTGGCTGTTCAACCACCCCGTCTTCGGCGATGACCACCCCGTCTCCATCAACGACCACCCCGTCTCCGTCATTCGACGGAGCCACCCCTCCTCGATGAGGAGGGGAAACGCTCTGAGCTGGCGTAGTGTTTATAATCGACGCATGGTATTGTTTTGTTCTTTCGCGGATCGTTTCGCTGGGGGTGATGGCGGCGAGTTGGTTGGCTTGCAGCACGTTTTCGATGTAGGTGAAGTCGCGCGAGTAGGACCCATCGCCATTGATGCGGGGTGACTGGTGCTGAATGAATTGTTTTACAAACAGGGGAATAACCGCCGCGTAAGCCCCGTTGGGGTCCTGGCGACGTCCAAACACATTGAAATAACGCAGGCCAATGGTCTCGATGCCGTAGACCTCGGAAAAGTTTTCGGCAAACAGCTCGTCCACGTACTTGGTGATGGCATAGGGCGACAAGGCCTTGCCAATTTGGTGTTCGACCTTGGGTAGGGCCGGGTGATCGCCATAGGTTGAGGAGCTTGCGGCATACACAAAACGTTTTACCCCAGCATCACTGGCGGCATGCAGCATCTTCACAAAGCCTCCAATATTCACATCGGTCGTGGTCATGGGATCGGCAATGGAGCGGGGCACACTGCCCAAGGCAGCCTGGTGCAAAACGTAATCGCAACCTTCAACGGCTTTCTGACAATCTTCGTAGTTTCGAATATCACCTTCCACCAACTTAAAAGCTGGGTGTTTGAGGGCTCCGGCGAGGTTCTCACGCTTGCCTGTGGCAAAGTTGTCGAGGCAAACCACCTCATTGCCTTGTTCCAACAGACGGTCCACCAGGTTCGACCCGATAAAACCGGCGCCTCCGGTAACAAGTACTTTTTTATTTTGAATGATCTTGGTCATGGTCTCTCTTTGAGTGTTCCTTGTGGCATCCATCAGGATGGCTTGAATTTGCGAAGATAAATAAAAATGATGGCCCTATAGCCGTCCGTCCACGGCGTCCTTGTCCCAGATGCCTTTGATGTCGTAAATAACCGCGTTATGGCCATTGCGAAGCTTGGCAAGCTCGATAGTTTTAAACTCGTTGTGCGATACGGCCAGTACCACCGCGTCGTATTTTTTGGCGGTGTAGTCGTCAATCAAGGGCAGATGGTATTCATGTTGTACTTCTGCGGGATTGGCCCAGGGGTCGTAAACATCCACGTCGCAGCCGTATTGTTTCAGTTCGTTGATCACATCGATAGCTTTGGTGTTGCGAATGTCGGGGCAGTTTTCCTTAAAGGTGATGCCGAGCACCAAGACTTTACTGTTCTTTACCGCGTGTCCTTTGTTGATCAGCAGCTTCACAATCTGCGAAGCGACCCAGGCACCCATGCCGTCGTTCATGCGTCGGCCAGCCAGAATGATCTCGGGATTGTAGCCGGTTTCCTGCGCTTTTTGGGCCAGGTAGTAAGGATCGACGCCAATGCAGTGTCCACCCACCAAGCCGGGTGAGAAGGACAGGAAGTTCCACTTCGTTCCGGCAGCTTCCAATACGTCTTTGGTATCAATTCCTAATTTGCTGAAGATCTTGGCCAACTCGTTGACGAAAGCGATGTTGATATCGCGCTGTGAGTTTTCAATTACCTTGGCGGCTTCGGCGACCTTGATGGATGGGGCCAGATGTGTTCCGGCTACAATGACCGAACGGTACAACGCGTCCACTTTTTGCCCGATTTCGGGTGTGGAGCCGGAAGTTACCTTTTTAATTTTTGTAACGGTGTGTTCCTTGTCGCCGGGGTTGATGCGTTCGGGGGAGTAGCCTACAAAGAAGTCGGTGTTGAATTTCAGTCCGGAGACTTGTTCAAGGACAGGAACGCAGTCTTCCTCTGTTGCTCCAGGATAGACGGTGGATTCGTAAATCACGATATCGTTTTTCTTCAAAACAGAACCGACAGTTTCGGATGCTTTGATTAATGGCGTGAGTACCGGGCGGTTGTTTTTGTCGGTTGGCGTTGGCACCGTGACTATGAAATAATTGCATTCGGCCAGTGTTTCGGGGGAGGTGGTGAGGCTTAAGCCGTCGTTCAGCACCGATTTCAGGTTGTCGTCAGCCACTTCCAGGGTGGCATCGTGTCCGCCCAGTAGTTCATCCACCCGCTTCTGGTTGATATCGAATCCTACGACCGGATATTTTTTTGCAAATTCTACGGCCAGCGGTAAGCCCACATAGCCCAAGCCAATGACGGCGATTTTTGTATTGTCGGAAGTCATATTAAGTGTTTTATTATTCTTGTGATGTTGAAATGTAGGATTTTTTGTCTTGAATTATTCTTCCATTTTGGTGTTTGTTATCCGTACACCGAACCAGCCGCCAAAGTTACTATAATTTTTGCAAGCTGCTTGTCTTTTTTTGTTGGAATTTTGATGCCAGAAAGAAATAGACGCAGCTGGCGCGGATTGGGTGCGGGATGGGGGATACTTGATGCTTGATGCTTGATACTTGATGCTAGATACTTGATGCTTGATTCTCGATTCTCGATGCTTGATACTGGCAGCTGGCGTCTTTTTGCCTGCAGGCTGATCACCGGGACTGTCAGCTTCTCCGTGTAACTCAGTGAATTCCTCAGTGCAACTCTGTGGTTAGAACTTGATACTAGATGCTTGATGCTAGATGCTGGATGCTTGATGCTAGATGCTGGATGCTTGATGGTGGATACTAGATGTTTGATACTGGATCCTCGATGCTGGGCACTTGCACTCTTTTCCGTCCGCGGCGGCGCTGGTGCTTTTTGCGGGTTTTGGTTTGCGGCCGGTGAGGAAGGGGGTGCGTCTTATCCCCGGGGTTTCGCTCTCCGTCAGTAGCCGGATTGCTCTGCCCCGGGCTATTGTTGTTTAACCCTTTCAGGGTTTATTCTTCGGCTTGTTCTGCACCCTCATACCGATAAGATCGGAAAGCTATTGTTATTTTTCCCCACCGGGGAAATTCTTCGCGACTTTGCGACTTCGCGGTTGAAAAAAAGTTCATGAGTTCATGAGTGGGGGCTGTGCCTATGCTTTCGTGCGTTCCCGATTGCTCGGGATGAGGAGGGGGGCGTCTTATCCCTCCCGAGTACTCGGAACTTCGGTTCGCTCTGCCGCGCGTGTTCCGATGAAATCGGAAGGCTATTGTTGTTTAACCCTTTCAGTTCTTTGCGTCTTTGTGGTTTAAAAAAAAGTGAATGAGTGCATGAGTGCATAAGTACATGAGTGGCGCGTTCTGCTTACTGGGACTGTTTTCGGTTATCGGTTATCGGTTATCGGTTGTCAGTTTTCAGGGTGTCGTTGGTGCGTTCGTACGTTCTTTTTTCTCCGTGTTCGTTCTCTTGGGCAATCCTGAATTATTTAAAAAAAGAAATGCCCGCAATGAAATCGAAATCCTTTTTATTGTAGGTCAACAGGGGGTAGCCGCTTACGATTGATGTGGCAGCAATCAGAGAATCGGGGACTGATATTACTTTTTGCCCTGTTATATAGGTTTGCATGATTTGAATGGCCGTTTCTGTAATTTTAGGAGTCAATGGCACCCGATAATAGGAGTCAAAGATTTGACTTATCGCTGCCTTTTTAGCGGAGGTATTGGCGCCAACCTGCAACTCAAGCCGCGTAATATCGGAATAGGCTGTGCGATGATCAATTGCCTTTAAGTCGTTGTTTGCCTCAACATCCCTGCGGAATGCCCTGATCAATACGCAACTGTCAACCAATATCAAATTTTTGGCCATGCTTGTTTTCTTAACTCATCTATGGGTGGAAAATCGATGAGCTGATTAAAGGAATCTGAAAGATCTTCATCTTGATTGACGGGTTCAATCACATCAAATTTTAGTTTTCGGCTGCTTACTTCGCTGATTGAGATGGCCCCCTGATCAGATTTTTCCAATTCCTTCGCTAAAAGGATCAATGCCTTAAAAGCAGGTTTATTCTTTTTTATCCGGATGATGGTTTCCATTTTATTTTTGTTTTCGACTTAAAATTAGTAAAATATATTGACTTGTAGGTCGGTTGTCAGTTATCGGTTTTCGTGTCTTCGTCATTCAATTGTCATTGTTGGTTATTGGTTGGTGGCTACTGGCTGCTGGGTGCTTGCAGCTTGCAGCTTTCTGGCTACTGGGACTGGCCATTGCGACTGTCCACTCTCTGTGTCCCTCTGTGCATTCCTCCGTGTTCCTCTGTGGTTAAATTTTGATACTCGATGCTTGATGCTCGATTCTTGATTCTTGATTCTTGATGCTCGATTTTTGATACTCGATTCCGTCCGCGGCGGCGTTGGTGCTTTTTGCGGGCTTTGGTTCGCGGCCGGTGAGGAACGGGGTGTGTCTTATCCCCGAGTTCCTCCCGATTGCTCGGGATCCACCCAGCCTGTTCCGATGAAATCGGAAGGGCTATTGATATTTTTCCCCTCCGGGGAAATTCTTCGCGACTTTGCGCCTCCCGTTACCGGGACAAGTTTTGCGGTTAATGAAAAGAGACGCAGATGGGGTGGATTCGGGTTGATTGTTTAAGATTTGCTGCTTGTTGGGACTGGTTGTCGGTTTTCGGTTGCTCGGCTTGTGGTTGGACAACTTGGGACTTGAAACCTGGAACTTGAAACTGTTATCGGTTGCTAGGGTTTGAGTTCGTTTTTTATTTTTACCAACACACTGATTAATGTAGGGATATCTTCTTGTAGCGTATTAAAAATTTGTTCGGCATCGACATCGAAATAATGATGAACAATGATATCACGCATTCCCATAGCCTGTTTCCATTGTATTTGAGAATAGTTGGGCAACAACTCCTTGTTGGTTATTTTATCGAGGTTTTTGATACTCTCGCCCACAGCGATCAGTTTCATGCATACACTGTCGAGGAGGATCATACCGGCCTCGGAAGATGTAAAATCATCGGCTGATTTTAAGTGTTTCGTTCTCTGCAAAACGGTTTTCAGGTTTTCATCGATTAAAGTGATGATTTCAAATGCCAGCATTCGGTCAAACATAGATACCCTCCGTTTGAATTCTTTTTTTCAATACCTGGTTCATTTTTTCGCGAAGTCGCACAATATCAACGGTGCAATTCAGTCGATTTTCAAGCTCATTTTTTAGGGTCATTATTTTGAACAGGCTCAAGGGGTTTCCTTCATAGTAAATATCCACATCACTTTTTTCTGTTTGTTCACCACGAGCTACCGAACCAAATATTCCGATACGGGTTATTCCGTAAACCAATCCTCTTTGGGTCTTAAAATCGGATAACAGACGGATATATTCTTGTTTTGAGTTCATATTAAGCTGCTTGAAATAAGTTGATTGAATTATTCGATAACTTTGATTGAAACAAATATATTCATTTTTAGCCATTAAGTTTAACGTTTTTGGTTGTTGGTTTTCGGTTTGTCTTTTGCCAGTGGTTGGACAAGCTGAATCCGGCAGTGGCCGGCGTAAACACCTGGAGCTTGGAACTGGCTTCTTGATGCGTGTGTTCGTGTGTTCGTACGTTCATTCCTCCGTGTACCTCCCGTTACCGGGACAAGTTCTGCGGTTAAATCTTGATGTTCGATACTTGTTGTTTGATGCTGGATGCTCGATGTTTGAAACTGGGAGCTTGCGGTTGCCAGCCAGGCGGTATTGTGTTTCAAGTTTTGGATTGATTTACGGGAACTTCCGATATATTTTTCCCCTGGGAGCAAATGCCGCAAAGATTATTGTATTATTCTCAACGAAGAACCCGATGCGATAGATGCCTTTGCGGTATCGATAAGCATTCGGATGTCCTTTCAGCTTTTTTACATTTGGAATTTCTTCCAGCTCGTCAGCCTGCTGGAACAATTGGATGGTTTGAAGAATGAGCACGGCCAGCTTTTTATCCTTTGTTTTGTCAAGATCCTAATTGAATCCTGCATGAAAAACAACTTTCATTTGGTGTATCCGGCTTGATCTTCGTTTAAAATATTCTGAATCGTTTTTAATACTTCCTCTTTTTCAATGTATGGTGTTTCTTTGTTTTTTTCCATATCATTTAGAAGTTCTTCGTCTAAATAGTCGCCGGTCGTTTTGATTTCCACCCCAAGCCTGTTGGCTAATTCAACAAAAAAGTTAAATTCTCTTTTGTCTTTTGGTTTAATAATGATTGAATCCATGGTTTTTACCTTTTTGCAAATTTACAAATTTGTTTGTCTTTTGGGGATTTTCTGGTCTGTGTTTTAAAAAGAAGCGACGCAGATGGGGCGGATTGGGTGCTGGATGCGGGATGCTCGATGCTTGATTCTTGATGCTGGATGCGGCTGGCAGCTGGCGTCTTTTTGCCTGCAGGCGGATCACTGGGACTGTCAGCTTCTCCGTGTAACTCTGTGCATTCCTCTGTGTAACTCTGTGGTTAGAACTTGATACTAGATGCTTGATACTAGATGCTTGATACTAGATGCTTGATGCTAGATGCTTGATACTAGATGCTTGATGCTGGCTGCTAGCTGGGACTGGCTTTGTGCGTTCGCGTTTAAATCTAGCTGCTGGCGGGATTGCTTCCTGCGGACCCGGTGTCGGGCCGGGTTTGTCAACTGGCGGCATGGATGCCTGTTGGGCATTGATAGTTGCCTAGAGTTTATAGATGTTGTCAGTGTCTTCGGGTATCATGTTCCTCATGTCAACGATGAGTCGTGCATGCTGCTGGATAAAAGCGATATCGAAAGCGTCGTGGTTGGTGGTGAGCACCACGACATCGGCTTCGGTCAAATTATCGGTGGTGAGGGGGATGGAATCCAGCGACGCACCATGCTGCGTCTGTACCGAAGGAATATATGGGTCGTGGTACTGTACCTGTCCGCCTTTGTGGGCGACAAGATCCATGATCTTCAGTGCAGGTGATTCGCGGGCATCGTCAATGTTTGGTTTATAGGCTACACCGAGGAAAAAGACAAGACTTCCGTTGACGGATTTCTGGTGCCGGTTGAGGGCTGTGGCAATTTTGATATACATGTAGTGTGGCATGCGCGTGTTGATGTGTCCTGCCGCGTGAATCATGCTGAGGTCAAAGTTGTATTGTTTGGCAATGTGCTCGAGGTAAAACGGATCGAGCGGAATGCAATGTCCGCCAATACCCGGGCCGGGGTAAAAGGCCTGGAAGCCGAAGGGCTTGGTTTTGGCCGCTTCGATCACTTCCCAGATGTTGATGTCCATTTTCCCGGCGAGCAAGGCCAGCTCGTTAATCAGGCTGATGTTGACCAGTCGGTAGGTGTTTTCCAGGATCTTCACCATTTCGGCTACGCGTGGCGACCTGACGGGGTGGATGTGGTCGATGGCTTTGCGGTAAACGGCTTGTCCGATTTCCAGTCCGTCGGCAGTCATGGCCCCCAATACCTTGGGCGTGTTTCGGGTATGGAACGTTTTGTTTCCGGGATCCACCCGCTCGGGTGAGTAGGCCAGCCAGAAGTCGGTGCCGTGGCGGAAATGGTGGTGTTGGGTGTTGACGCCCTCGGTCGATTTGGATGCTCGGGACTCCTCGTCCCCCTTCATGACCCCCTCCGTCGTCCCGACTAACCGGGACTCCTCGTCCCCCTCTGCGAGGGGGACAATGGGGACAATGGGGACTGTGGTTGTTTGCGGATGGGGGCCGGAGCATAGCAGCTTGTTTTGTTTCGAGCTTTCTTCAATGAGTGGGAGCACCAAGTCTTCGGTGGTGGTGGGGTAGGTGGTGCTCTCCAGGCTGATGAAAGTGCCGGGCTTCATGTAGCGCCCGATTTCGGTGCAGGCGTTTTCGATGTGGCTCATGTCGGGCTTTTGAAAACGGTCGAGTGGGGTGGGCACACAGATGAGCAGGGCGTCGCACTCGATGATCCGCCTGAAGTCGGTGGTGGCATCGATCCGGATGTTGCCGGCGACTTCACGCAGTGCAGCATCGCGAATAGGAAGGATGCTGGCGTCGCCGTGGTTAATCTGCTCCACCTTTTTGGGGTTAATATCAAACCCAATAACTTTTGTCCCGGCTTCGGCGAAATTTACAGCCAGTGGCAAGCCCACGTAGCCTAATCCAATGATGCCTACCACTTCGGTGTTGGCGGCTATTTTGTCGAGTAGCTTTTGTTTATAGGTCATGAGATTATTGCTTATCGATGGTCCTGATGACTGATCGCTCAGCGATTTCGATCACTACCAGTTTCTGGCTTTCAGCAATCGTTTTGTTTGTTGAATGTTCTGTATCAGCAAGCTGCAGTTTTCAATGACTTCCGGAACTAACTCAGTAATTGCTTCGGGAATGTACTTATGCGAAATCTGGTTTCTTAAATCACGTATTTCGATTAATCGGTCGGCTGAGTGAATCAATGTCATTTTCTCGGCTTTGTTTAGTAAATCGATAAAAGGAACAAAGGGTTCGTGTAAGAGCGTCCAGATGGTTCGTAATACTTTTTGCGTATATAAGTCGGATGTTCTGCCGGATTTTGACGTGAGCGAGTCAAACGATTCCATTCCCTGGCGTTCCGGATGCCAGAATCAGGCTACTGGCGATTTGCGGCTTATGACCGCAGCAGGCTCGATTACCTGAACAGGTTTCTGCCCGCTGCGACCGTTTAGCGCTTACTTTCTATCATCCTTTACCAATTGATTTTAACTCAAAACCGATCGTTTGCATGGTCGCATGGTCCAATATGTTACGTCCGTCGAACACAAAGGCTGGCTTGAGCATGGCGTCGTATATTTTCTGCCAATCGTAGGCTTTAAATTCATCCCATTCGGTCAATACGGCAATGGCATGCGCACTTTGCAGCGCCTCGTAAGGATCGGCATGAACATGCACCAGGCTCTGCAACGTTTCGGTGCTGATGGCTTGCGCCGGATTGAGTTGGTACAGGTATTTCAGGTCGCTGAATATTTGCTCTTTGGTGACCTTGGGATCGAAGACATGGATTTCGGCCCGGTCTTGCAACAACTCGTCGGCTACATAAATGGCGGCAGACTCGCGGGTATCGTTGGTGTCTTTTTTGAAAGCCCAACCCAGGAAGGCAATTTTTTTCCCGGAAACCGTGTTAAACAGCGTGTCAATGATCTGCTTGGCAAAACGGTGTTTCTGGTAATCGTTTAGTTTGACGACCTGCTCCCAGTATTCGGCGACTTCGGGCAGGTTGAAGTGGCGGCAGAGGTAGACCAGGTTCAGAATATCTTTTTGAAAGCATGAGCCCCCAAAGCCGACCGATGATTTCAGGAATTTGGAGCCAATACGGGAGTCCATGCCGATAGCGCGGGCTACTTCATCTACATCGGCGCCGGTACGTTCACAAAGGGCCGAAATGGAGTTGATGCTGGAAATTCGCTGTGCTAAAAAAGCGTTGGCTGCCAGTTTCGACAGCTCCGAAGACCATATCCGGGTGGTGACGATCTGCTCGCGTGGGATCCAGTTGGCGTAAATATTGGCCAGGGCCTGCTCAGCTTGTTTGCCGGCTTCATTGTCTTCGCTTCCAATCAGTACCCGGTCCGCATGCAACAGATCCTGGATGGCTGTTCCCTCGGCCAGAAACTCCGGGTTTGACAGCACAGAGAACTGCGGAGCCTCATTGTTGTCGGGCTGCGATGAATCCAGGATGGTGCGAATGGCTTGTGCTGTACGAACGGGAAGGGTTGATTTTTCCACAACAATTTTGTTCGTGGTAGCGACCTCCGCAATCTGGCGGGCACAGAGTTCCACGAACTTCAGGTCGGCAGCCATGCCTTTGCCTACGCCGTAGGTCTTTGTTGGGGTGTTCACCGAGATGAAAATCATTTCTGATTCGCGGATGGCTCCTTCCACATCAGTGGAGAAAAAGAGGTTGCGTCCGCGAGCTTCGGCAACGACCTCAGGCAGCCCCGGTTCGTAAATCGGAAGCTTCGACAGATCTTCATCATTCCAGTCAGCGATGCGCTGGGGGTTGATGTCAACGACGGTAACACGAATGTGTGGACATTGTTGTGCGATGACGGCCATGGTTGGGCCACCTACATATCCTGCTCCAATGCAGGCGATTTTTGTAATTTGAGTTGGAAACATAGGGTCTATTTTTTAGTAATTTGTTATCTTTTTCAAGTTTCAGATTCTAAATTTCAAGTTCCAAGTTGAGCGTTGATCACGTGGATTCGTGTTTAGTCGTCAGTTGCGGCTGGTTTGTTCTCTGTGCTCCTCTGTGGATTCCTCGTTGTAACTCCCGTTACCGGGACAAGTTCTGTGGTTAAAATTTTCAAAGTGCATCAGTTCATAAGTACATGAGTGGCGGCTGGCAATTTGTAGCTCGCAGCCTTCTGCCTACTGCGACTCTTCACTGCGACTGCTTTCTTCCTCCCAGCGCTCTTTGATGCTGCCCAGGAACTGGCGTCCAAAGACGATGCCTACGCCGACAATTCCACCCAAAAAGGTCCAGATAATTAGGATTAGCGGGCGGTTGGGTTTCGACTTTTGAAGCGGAACGCGGACAGGTTCAACAGTGGTTAGCACCGGCGCATCTTCCTTGACCTTAATCTGGGCTTGTTCCAGTTGTTTGGCCAATTCGGAATAAACCGAAAAGGCAATGTCGTATTCGCTTTGCAGACGCTCAATTTCCGTTTGAGCGAGGGCCGAAGACACATTCCGGTTTTGGTCGCGAAAGCGGGCCAGTTTTTCCTGGGCATCCTGAAATTCCTGCTTTTTTTCGCTGTAACGATCTTTGATAAAGTCGAGTTGTTCCTGTGCTTTCTGGATGCGGTAGGTAGTGATGTAGTGTTGCAACATGAGCTGCGCTTTGCGGGCCACCTGAGCCGCCAATGCCGGATCGTGAAAGCGGGCCGACAAAGTAAGAATCCCTTCTTTGTCGTTGATCTCCAGCGAGAGGTTCTGATTCATCGTTTCAAGTACCTCTTCCTGCTTTTGGTTGAGGGCGATGAGTTCGCTGCTTCCGCCGGAAGCTACTTCCGGTTCTTCGCCTTTCAATGCTTTCAAGATGACGCCGGGCAGGCCAATGGTATATTTTTTAAGATTGCCCAATACGCCTGCTTTTTTGTGCTCGGTATAATATTCGAACAAGCTGACCGGATGTTCTATCTCTGCGATTTCAAATGGCGTATTCATCAGCTCCAGTTGAAAGGAAACGGATTTTAAAATTTTGGGATACACCAGCGGGGACAGGGTTTCCGTGCCGCTGCTCATATCGAGGTTGAAGCCTGCCATGGCAGCCAGCGAGGAGAGTCCTCCCAACTTGGAGCCGCCCGATTGACCGGTCTGCGGGACCATCGTGGTTTGCACGGTGTATTCTTTGGGACTTAAAAGTGCGATAAACAGCCCGATCGCCATTCCCATCAGAATGTATTTGACGATGGTTCGGCGACCATCCCAAAGGTCCTTAGCTAAAGCGATCAAGTCGATTTCGTCGTCGGCAGTTGTTGACTTTGCTGGAGCCGGTGTATTTTCTTTTGTTGTCATGTGTGTATTTTAGTTTTTAGTTATCGGTTATCGGTTGTCGGTTGTCAGTTGTCAGTTATCGGTTATCGGTTATCGGTTGTCGGTTTTCCACGATTTTTCTACAAACGAGATGAAGGAATTTAATTGTTTTCCAAGTTTTTGATAGTCTGCGAATAGCGCGATCCATTTTTGATCAGGATATAACTCGTGAATCATCTTTAGATGGTCTTCTGTTTCGAGCAGGGAAGCCTCTGCAAAAACCAGAAAGCGAACAAACTCATTTTTATATCGTCTCCTTCCATAGCACTCTACGATGTTTGACCGAATACTTTGAGCAGACCTTCTAACCTGACTGCCCAATTCATATTGTGCGATTTTAGGTAGTGTATTCGAATGTCTATGAACCATGGCTGCCAATTGAAATACTGATTGATAAATTTCAAGATCAAGATAACTTTTCATGTGGGGTTTTGAGTTGTTTTATTGGTTTTAAGTGCGTGCTATTGTAAACCGACAACCGATAACTGAAAACTGAGTTTTTTTACCTCAGCACCGCGGCAATGGCGATGGCTACCGAAGAGAATGCACTGGCAATGGACAGCCACCGCGACGTTTGATCGCCTGTTGGGCGTTCCGGTTTTTGCGGGACCACAATCTGACTGCCGGGTTCGGGGTGGGGGTAGTTTCGTTTAAACAGGCCTTTGGTCACTTTGGTGGTTCCGTCGCTGTAAATCACAAACACCTTCCCTTTTTTGGCATCGGAGCTAAATCCACCGGAGCGGTTGATGTAATATTTCACCGATTTATTGTCTTGATAGGCCAGTCCAACCGGGTTGAGGACTTCGCCTGTAATTCGGACTTCCTGCGTTACTTCCGGTACAATAATTTCGTCGCCCTCGCGCAGTACATAGTCTTCCATGGTGCCGGGATTGGACAGGATGCTTTCCAGCCGCAATTCGAGCTTGTAGCTTTCGTCCAACTGTTCCTGCGCTGATTCGAGCAGGCTGTCGTCCAAGGCGGTGTGCATCGACTGTTTGATAATTTCATCGTCTGTTCGCATGCGTTTCAGAATCGCTCCCTTGCTGTAGGCATGAGGCGTCAGTCCGCCGGAGCGCTTAAGAAGGTCAGATACGCGTTCTGTTTTACTACTGATGCTGTAAGGGCCGGGATAAACCACTTCTCCCTGAATGGTTACCGTGCGTTGTTTGTTGTACGACGGGGCTTTACGCACATAAATGTAGTCGAAGGGTTGAATTTGGAATTGAGCATCTTCCTTGTTGATGACCAAGTCGCGTCCAATGGTGAATTGGTACAGGGTGGCCAGTTGATCGGACACTTCGGAGGCTGCCTGCCGATCGCGACGACGCGCCAGCTCGATAAACGACTCGCTGGCCGCTTCAGTAAAACCACCAGCCAAAAACAGCAGGTCTTTCATGCTCATATTCTCGCGATAAGGGTACTGCCCCGGGTTGAGCACCTCGCCGTAGATGCGTACAAAGCGGGCTTCGCGCATGCTGAAAATATCCTGGATAATCACCTGATCTTCCCGTTGCAGGGTCAGGTCGTCGGTTCCGTTCAGGATGTCGGGCACATGAAAGGCAAGGGTTTGCGGACTCAGGTTATCACCCAGGCGGATGATCACGCCCCGGTTGCTATAGACACTTTCTTTCACGCCCTCGGCTTTGGCAATCAGCTCCGAAAGTGTCATGCCTTCGCTCAGCTCAAAGGTTCCGGGGCGGAACACGGCACCGGAAATGCTCACCCGGTTTTCGTATCGGTCGATGATTTCGCCGGCAACAATGGAATCGCCATTTTGTGGGATAAAGCTGCCAAACTCCTCTTGGGTCACATCCTCAACTTTGAATTGGGTTCCGGTGGTTCGTGTAATCATCAGGCGATTCTGGTAGGCCTGGTCTGAAAATCCTCCGGTATAACTGAGGAGGTCATTCAGGTTTTCCTGGTCTTTTAATTCGTAATAGCCTTCGCGCTTAAACGTCCCGGTAGCTGCTACCCGTTTGTTGTATGTTGGAATAAACAGAATGTCCTGGTCGCGCAGGGTTATGTTGTGATCGGTATTGGCATGAATCAGAAAGTCATACACATCAATTTGGGCAATGACCTTATTTTGACGCAGCACCTGGATGTTTCGGAAGGAGCCATTTTCATTGGGCCCACCAGACAAGTACAGGGCATTGAAGGCTGAGGAGGTGGCCGGCAGGGTGTAGGTTCCGGGGGCATTCACCTCGCCAATCACGTTGACTTTAATCGATCGCAGGTTGCTGATCCCGATTTCAGCAAAGGTGTTGGGCCGGTCTCCACCCATGCCGCTGTAAATGGCGATCAGCCGTTGCCGGATCCGTTTCTCGGCTTCGCGAAACTCCAGTCCGGCGACTTGCACCGGCCCCAGATCCGGAATCTGAATACTTCCGTTGTTATCGACAGTTAACTGATAGGTTTGCTGACTGGCTCCCCAGATGTTAATGACCAGCCGGTCGTTTATTCCGAGGACGTAATTCTCGGGAATGGCTATGTTGACCGAAGGTTCGAACGTGAGGTTTTGGCTGTTGAAAAAGTTAAAGCCGAATATTTTTTTGTTGAGGGGCGAAGGCGTGATCGGTGCTTTTTCTGACAATGGGGCTGTTTGGTCGGTCGGGGTATCCGACTGTTGCATTGAAGAAACCGTTGTGCCTGGTCCTTTAAGCTTCAATTCGCGTATGCGGCTTTGCAGCTGGCTGATTTGTGTGGGGCTGGCTCCACGTACCCGGGCCAGTTCAATGGCTTGTTCTTGACTGAGGCCCCGTTCACTGATTTCATCAACAATTTGCTGAATCTGTTGGTCGCTCAGGTTGTTTATGTTCACATTATCAGGCATCTGGGCCGGTGAAATCAGGTAAGAGGTCATCAGAATGACCAGACAAATTAGTTTGAACGTTTTACGTTGTATCATGCCTTGTTTTTTTTGTTGCTGTTGATTGGTTATGAATTTATTTTTCATTGGTCCAGATAAGCAGGGCCGGTGTTTGGTTTAAATAATCTTCTCGTTCGCTTTGATTGATTCGCGTATAGCGAACCTTCCGCTTGATAATTTTTTCTGCTTTGCGAATGTAGTTATTCATCAGTTTTGTGTCAACCTGATCGCCAATAAAAATGAGGTCTACCATTTTCGAATCGATGCCCCGCGCGAAGTTGCCGGCCAGATAGGCCGCTTCAACATGCTCCAGGCGATGGGCAATGTTTTCCACAATGGCATCAATTCCAACCATCTTCAACAGCATGCTGTGAATGTCGTCAAATAGGGGATGTTCCGTATTGGCCTGAAAATATTTCTTATTCCCGTCAAAGTAGCTTTTGAGCAAACCAGCCTCTTCAAACCGATTCAATTCAATTCTGATGGCGTTCGACGATTCGCCAAACTCCTGCTCCAAACTTCGCAAGTAGCTTTTGTTGCTCTTATTCAGAAAGAACTTGAGTAAGATCTTAATTCGTGTTTTTGAAGTGATTAATGCATCAAGCATGGGGATTTCAGTTTTCAGTTTTCAGTTTACAGTCTCAGTCTCAGTTTTCAGTCTCAGTTTTCAGTTATCGGGTTTCAGTTTACCACCCGTTTCAAAAGTACATGAGGCCATTACTCCTTGAGTGGTGACTCGCCTGTACCTGTGCCTGTGCCTTTGCCTATTCGTCGTCTTTGTGTTTAAAAGGATTGGGGCACAGATCTTCAGTTTTCATTAGATCGGGGTCTGCTTCTCACAGCTTCGCCTCCTCAGTCCCATTTGGTTGAGCACATAAACAGGTGTAAATAGAACAAACTGACACCCATTCATGTGTCAGCACAATTGAGCAACAAATTTACTCAATTAGTTCAATTAATCGTTAAATAGATATCTAAAATCGAACGGCCAGATCTATTTTCGAGTCAGAAATCACCATTTCTTGGGATTGATTGGAGCCTTGATGAACTGTAGTTTTGCATTTCAGTTGCGCAAAGACAAAAAGGCCGGTTTATTCTGGCCCATGCTTTTTAACCGGATTCCTT
>NZ_LGIA01000006.1 GCF_001270965.1 Sunxiuqinia dokdonensis
TCAAAAATAGAATAAAAATGGATGATGTAGAACAAGTCGAAATGTTCGATGTTTTTAAAGGTGTTGTTTTGACAAGTGTTTAATATCTTTGATAGAATATTAGTCATTAAATTTTAAAATTATGAAGAAAATTAGGAAAATTACTTTTGTGGCCCTTCTATCGGGTGTCTTCTTGCTGAGCAGTTGTATCGGCAGTTTTAATTTGACCCGTACCGTTTTGGACTGGAACCGGTCGGTTGGTGACAAATTTGTGAACGAACTGGTTTTTTTGGCCTTGAATATCGTTCCGGTGTACAGTGTCGCTGTTTTTGTGGATGCGGTTGTTTTGAACACGATCGAATTCTGGACCGACGAAAATCCGATGTCGATGAAAGCAGGCGAAAAGCATGAAAAAATTGTTGAGATCGATGGTAAAACCTATCAGTTAACTTCGGAAAAGTATAAGATGACGATTGAAGAGCTGGGAGAAAACAAGGAGGCAACAGAGCTGGTTTTTCGTGAAATTGATCAAAGCTGGTATCTGAAAAAAGGCAACAAATATCAAAAACTGGTTGAAGTAGAGCTGGGCGAAACCCTGGAGCAAACTTCTTATCATGTTGTTTTGCCTGAAGGAACCATGAATTTGAAAAGCGGTTTTGACAAACTTGCTCTGAAAGAACAATTGGAGCTGGCCGGACAAATGGCCTTGCAACCGTAAAAGGTGCTGGCGAAAACATGAAACAAGAGCGGGAGCTGTACCAGTTACAGTTCCCGCTCTTGTTGCGTTTGCGCGAATTTTAATTTCCCATTTTCGCCTGACTTGTTATTTTGTCATTTTTTTGCTGATCCGGAAATTCGACCGAATACACCATGGCTTCCACCTGGCGAAGCAGGTTCCGTTTATCGAAACGTGGCGCATACACATAACCATCGAGCATCACAATGCGATTGTTGGCCGCATCCAAAACCGTCAGGTTAATAAAGGGGCCACCCATGTAGTCGCCTTCCACTTTCCACAGACCGCGTGTTTCGGCAGCGTAATTTTTTCGCAGTTCAAATACATTGAAAATAGCAGGCAGCTGGTGTTCCGTGGTCATATAACTCCCGTCGGCCGGCCCCTCAACATGAGCCTGTAAAATCGAATCGCGCTTATTCAAAATGTAGTTCTCCGTAAACGTGCTGTCCGAAGTGTAGGGATAAGTATGAATGAGGATTCCCTGACTAATGTCCGGTGTTTCGTAGCGCACCCAGGCAAAATCGTCCCGTTCCTTGGTGACCTTAAAACCCGGTGGAACATTCAGTTCAATGTTGAATTTATCGCGGATGACATTTTTTGCCGCTTTGTCGTGGTACTTTTTGTAGTTCAGTTGCAAACGGTCGCGCTCGGCACGTAGCATATAAGCCACAATCCGGTCTGAATACTGGTCGAACAACTGATTGAAATCTTCCGTCGACTTGGCCTGAATGTTGACCACAGCCTGCGGCCAGGCCCAAATGTCTTTCTTGAATTCTACTTTGGATGAATCAATTGTCGTTGAAATTTTGATCTGCACAATGTTTCGGCTGGTCTTAAAAATTTCTTTGAAGGCAGAGGGCGGAACGGCAATCAAATCGAAGATGGGTTCTTCCTGCGGCAAGCCAAGCTGGGGCTGGGCCATTACTTCGCGAAATCGTTTCCCGGTGGCGCCTTCCCAGGTTGGTGTGGGAACAACGACGACCAACTCTCCGGCTTTTCCGGTAATTTTTTTGCGCATGTTGGTACTATCATCCTGGCAGGAACCGAGGAGGAGCGCAAGACCTGCCAACAAAAATCCAAGGCTTAAAATTCGTTTCATAATTATTGATGCTGTGGTGTGTGGCATGTTCCAACAAAAATCTTACCACAAAAAATCCCGCCTTTGTGGACGGGATTTTAAGTCAAGCAAAACTGATTATTTATTAATTTTTTCAGTGTTCTTCTTTTCACTTGTTTGATCATCATCATCATCTTCGCTGGTGGCTTTCTTGAATTCCTTCATCCCCTTTCCAAATCCTTTCATGAGCTCAGGAATCTTGCGCCCTCCAAATAAGAGTAGTACAATGACTAGTATGATGATAATCTCTTGTGGGCCAAACATGCCGCAAATAATCGATAAGTACATAGTCCAAAGTTTAATGGTTTCTGCAAAAATAGGAAAAATTTAATCGCTTCTTAAGTAAAGAGCTTGATAATATCGTTTGCATTGGCATAAAGTACCAAAGTCAGCAAAATTACCATGCCGGTAATTTGTGCATACTCCAGGAATTTGTCGCCAGGCTTGCGCCCCGAGACAATTTCGTAGAGCAAAAAGGTGACGTGTCCGCCATCCAAAGCCGGAATAGGCAACAGATTCATCACGGCCAGAATGATCGACAAGAAGGCGGTCATGTTCCAGAACTGGGCCCAATCCCATGCGCCAGGGAAAATATTACCGATGGCAATAAAACCGCCCAAGGATTCGTATGCCTTCGTTTTTGGAGAGAAAATCAGCTTAAATTGCTTCAGGTAATCTTTGATGGTATTAATGCCGCGATCGAAGCCTGCCGGGATGGCTTCCAAGAAGCCATAGTTGATGGTTTCATATTCGAGAAAGGCGTAAGCACTTTCGTGAAACTCCGGGTAAAAGCCGATGGTCCCATCTTCAGAAACGGTCACATTCAGCGATTGTGGTTGCCCGTCACGCAAAACGTTCATGGTAATTTTCTGCTCCTTCTTGGCCTTGATGTAACCAGTGAATTGGTCATAAAAGTTGAATGTTTGACCGTCGATATTCACAAAAACATCACCTTTCTTCAGCCCTGCCTGTTCGGCTGGCGAATCTGGCATCACTTTGCCCGCACTGCATTCAAACGGGAGGCGGGGAGCAATAACCGCCCGACTTTTGATTAAAAGCGCCAAATCTTCATCCGAAATTTCAACATCCACCTGCTGTCCATCGCGTAAAACCTGGATACTGTGCGCATCATCGAGGATGACTGTTGGGATAATCTTGTCAAAGTTTTCAATGTATTGCTGATCGACAGACAAAATCTGGTCTCCGTTTTGAAGACCAATTTGCTCGCCTGTTTCGTAAACCATAATTCCGTGAGTCACGTTTTCGGTAGGCAGGTACTGCGTTCCCCAGGCATACAGTATTCCGGCATAAATGACGAAGGCAAAAATAAAGTTCATCATTACACCACCCAACATGATCAACAACCGCTGGTAAGCTTTTTTGGCGCGAAACTCATGTGGCTGCGGGGGTAATTTCATCGCTTCCTTGTCCATCGATTCGTCAATCATGCCCGAAATTTTCACATAGCCACCCAGCGGAAGCCAGCCCACGCCATATTCGGTTTCGCCTCGTTTAAACTTAAACAGGGCAAACCAGGGGTCGAAGAAAAGGTAAAACTTTTCAACCCTTGTTTTAAACAACCGGGCAAAGGCAAAGTGCCCAAACTCGTGCAGCACCACTAAAATCGATAAACTCAGGATTAATTGGGCGGCTTTTATCAGTACTTGTTCCATACTTCTCTTACATCTTAATTTTACTTCGTTGTCTAATCAATGAAGTCGTTAACAATCGGGTTTCCTTGTCGGTTTGAATGTAATCTTCCAAAACCGGCGTTTTTATGTTCGTCACCCGCTGCATGCTTTCTTCAATCAGCCCGGGCATGTCAACGAAACGAATTTTCTCTTTCAGAAATGCCTGAACCACCACTTCATTGGCAGCATTGAGAATGCAAGGGAGATTTCCTCCCATTTTCAGTGCCTCAAAAGCGAGTGCAAGGTTACGAAAAATTTTTGTATTGGGCTGTTCGAAAGTCAGTTTTGGGTAATCCAGGAAGTTGAAGCGCTTAAAGTCCGATGGCAAACGTAGCGGAAAATTCAGCGCATATTGGATGGGCAATTTCATGTCTGGCAATCCCATTTGGGCTTTCATCGACCCATCGCGAAATTGCACAATCGAATGAATGATACTCTGCGGATGAACAATCACATCAATCTGCTGTGGCTGCAAGTCAAACAACCATTTGGCCTCAATCACTTCAAATCCTTTATTCATCATGCTCGCCGAGTCGATGGTAATTTTGGCTCCCATATCCCAGTTGGGATGTTTCAGGGCATCCTCGCGGGTTACCGTTTCCAGCTCTGCTTCCGAAAGATTTCGAAACGGTCCGCCGGAAGCAGTCAGGTAAATTTTCTCAATTTCATTCATATGCTCCCCAGCCAAACACTGAAAGATGGCAGAATGTTCCGAGTCGACCGGGTAAATATTGACATTATTTTTGACGGCTTCGCGCGTGATAATCTCACCGGCAACCACCAGCGTTTCCTTGTTGGCCAGTGCAATATGTTTTCCAGCTTCAATCGCTTTCAGTGTTGGAATCAGCCCGGAGTAACCCACCATTGCGGTAACCACCAGATCAACGGTTTCAAGCTGAACCACCTGCTCCAACGCTTCCTTTCCTGCAAAAATCTTGATGGGCTCATCTTTCAAGGCCTCGGCCAGCACCTTGTAGCGACAATGATTGGCCACCACCACCATGTTGGGCTGAAAAACCTTGGCTTGCTGTATCAGCAGTTCAATATTATTGTTGGCTGTCAGCACCTCCACTTCAAAGTGATCGGGGTGTTGTGCAATCACCTCCAGCGTCTGGGTCCCAATAGATCCCGTAGATCCAAGAATGGCAATCCGTTTTTTCATAGTCCAGTTTAAAAGTCAATGTATTTTTCGGGATCAAGCGCAATGCCCTGGTGCCACAACTCAAAATGAAGGTGCGGTCCGGTGGTTAGTTCGCCGGTGTTGCCCATAATGGCGATCGCTTCTCCGGCTTTTACCCGCTCATTTACCTGCTTTAGCAGCTCGGCATTGTGCTTGTAAACCGACACCAAATCGTTCTGATGCTGAAGGTAAATGACATAGCCAGTTTCAACAGTCCACCCGGCAAAAATCACGGTGCCGTCCAGCGCCGCCGAAATCCGCGAGTTGGGCATGCCGACCACATCTACCGCAACATGGTCCGTTTGCTTGTCAAACTTATTGGTAATCACACCTTTTAGGGGAGTAAAAAAGTGGAGATTGGCAATACTTTTTGATTTAGGGACTTCTGACTGAAGAGAAAGATCGAGTTGTTCTTCAAGAATTTTTTGCTGAAAAATTGAATCGTGGTTGTAATAATTAATTTGCAAGTCGCTCGACGGAATACTGGTGTCGGCAACAAAATCCGGCTCTTGAGGAAGTTCGCCTTCAATTAAAGCACGGATCTTTTCAAAATAGTTGTCCCGGATTTGAAGCTGTTCATCCAGCGAATCAACCAGCATGGCATTGTACACAATCATCTGTCGTACTTCTGCCGATGGGTAACCCGGTATCATCTCGCGAATGGGTGTGTAAGCAATCATCAGGACCGTAAAAACAACCAACAGCAAACCGCCAAAACTGACAATCAAAAAAACTTTGATCCGGCTAAGCTTCATGCTCCACACCGTTTGATAGGTCGAATCGTTATAGATAATCAACCGGTAGCGGTTTTTCAGTTTGTCAATTAATTTTTTGCTTTTCTCCTGTTTTACCATGTTCCGTTTTTGCAGGCAACAAAATTAGTAACAATTCGATGAATGCCTATTGAAGCAGATTGAAATTAATACTTTTTAACTGATCCAACCCGAAAGAAAAAATAAAAATTGTCCGAATCGTTTTGTTTCTCGAAAAACATCGTTTATATTTGCATCCGCATTTGAGGCAGGAACGCCAAGAATGAACGTTCAAAACAGACAAAAACATTCAAAAATATATTGCGGGGTGGAGCAGTTGGTAGCTCGTTGGGCTCATAACCCAAAGGTCGCACGTTCGAGTCGTGTCCCCGCTACAGTGAAGGAGAATCAATCAATTGGTTCTCCTTTTTTTTGTTGTTTTTTTTTCGGTAGCTCGTTGGCTCATATCCGGCAAAGGCCGGACCCACTTTCGAGTCGTATCCCCGCTACAATTATATCATATCTAGTTAATTGACTACCTTTTCTTTATTTTTGGGAATGACTTATCATGTTTACGTGCTGCATTCGGAAAAATTTGACAAGATTTACGTGGGCATGACCAGCGATCTTGAAAGACGAGTATTTGCCCATAACAACCTACCCAAAGGCTGGACAAAAAGCTTCAGACCTTGGAAACTGATTTTTTCCGAAACATTCGAAGAAAAAGCAGAAGCACTGAGACGCGAAAAAGCTTTGAAAAGCCATCAAGGAAGAGATTTCATACGCAACCATATTCTTCACCGCTAGCTCGTTGGGCTCAGATCCGGCAAAGCCCGGACGCACGTTCGAGTCGTGTCCCCGCTACAGTGAAGGAGAATCAATCAATTGGTTCTCCTTTTTTTTGTTGTTTTTTTTCGGTAGCTCGTTGGCTCATATCCGGCAAAGGCCGGACCCACTTTCGAGTCGTATCCCCGCTACAATTAGGTCATATCTAGCTAATTGACTACCTTTTCTTTATTTTTGGGAATGACTTATCATGTTTATGTGCTGCATTCGGAAAAATTTGACAAGATTTACGTGGGCATGACCAGCGATCTTGAAAGACGAGTATTTGCCCATAACAACCTACCCAAAGGCTGGACAAAAAGCTTCAGACCTTGGAAACTGATCGGATATTAAGAACACGCAACAAAATCAGAAGTCATGACCAGCTTGTTAGTCGGCTTTCACCTGCACTTCCTTAAACATATATGGATTTTCGCTAAGCCGCAAATCCTGGCCGCTTGATGTCGTTACATTCCGAAGTATCACTTCTTTGGAAATGACATACGGAAACTTTTCCACATAGGAAGCATCCGTCTTTTCACGATTAAAATTGGAAAAGATGGCCGGCCCCTGGTACTGATCCGGATGGTTGGAATCGTTGATATGAAGATTCTCGATGGTGATTCGTTCCGGCATATAGCAAGTGTAGCCAAAATCGTGCTGCCCCGAATTCGATCCTCCAATCAGGCTGGCACTGGCTGGTCTTCCGTTTGCTGGAACAAAAACGCAATTGCGAATAATAAATTCGCCCCGCCACGTACTGCCGTAATCGTCCCTCAAATTGATAAAAGTCCGCCCGCGAACAGTTGTGTTTTCCACCGTGAAAACCCCACTCCCGATAGCGTTAATTCCCATGTGTCCCAAGGTTGAGTTGCGAATCGCGGCATTGGCAACGCCCATATGGGCATCGAACCGCGAAAAGATGCAATGGTCATAAACAAGATTCTTGCAGTAATTGGAGCCCATGATCCCCCAATAACGGCTGTCATTGATATCATTGGTCTGGCGACAGTTCACGAATGAAATGTTGAGCGCGCGGTTGACCGAAATGTCGTAGCTCCCCATAGAGACCGGAACGCCTGCCGAACCAATGGTGCGGTAGGCTTTGTGCCCGGTGAGCATGGTGTTTTGAACTGTTACGTCGGCGCAATTGCTGATGTTGATGAAGCCGCCATAAGGCGCGCCATGATCGCCTTCGCCTGTGATGTGATGCTGCAATCCATCGACCAGCACATTTGAACGTCGGATAGCTATGCCCCGGCTGTAGTAGGTGTACTTTGATTCAGCCTGGTTGGCGATTGTAGTGAAACGTCCTCCGGTAATGGTTAGCCTTGCTTCGTCTATCGGAAGGGCGGTCATGTCGGTGATTTGGTTGAAATCCCAGATGATTGGGGCATTCTGATCCACATGCCCATCTTGGTTAACGATAAAGATATCTGTCTGAGGAGAGCCATCGTTTTGATTTGGCCCAAACCGAATATAACGTCTGGTATTGGCATCGGTAACCGTCATAAGGCAAGGCCCGGGCAAAGAGATGTCAATTTTTTCCTGATTTCTTTTCAGCGAGGTCAATCCCTCCGGCTTAAAAGATTCCAAACTTGAACTAACCAGAAAAACAGGCGCATTACGATTTTCAACATCCGTATCGTCGATCACAAAGGAAGCGGTGCCGAAATCGGTGTTGGTTTGAATGATTGCCGTGCGGTCTTTTCCCCCAATGTAGTAGGCAGCACCCTCGTCGGCTCTCACCGGAAAACCGTGCTCATTGGCAAAGGCATGGGCCGCAACAATCGCATCCATATCATCCACTTTGCCGTTGCCTTGCGCTCCAAAGTCACTGTAACGAACCATCCCGCGGTTTTTCAGTTGATGCACATCTGCCGCGGATTTATCGACCAGTACCTGCCTAGTTTCATTTGTCTTTTTAGTTTGTCCGATTGCTAAACTTCCAACGAAAAATAAGAATAGCAATAAGTGTACGTTTTTCATCTGGTTGAAATATGCTTCATGGGTCCAAATGTAGCAAAAATCTGACTGCCTATTTCGCTCGGAACGCAGTCGTCCTCTCCCGGTAGGTCAGAGCTTGGATAAACCTCAGAACAGGCTCAAAATAAAACGCCTGAAGCCGACTGGCTTCAAGCATTTTTCGTTTATTCGTTTTCGTACCGCAGCGCTGCATATTTCAGAAAGTTATAGCTTAATTCTTCAGAGCTGACGTATGTTAATCCATCCTTACTTAGTTAACCGATGGCGTAATAACAAATTTGCGAAATTCAACCGGCCCGTGATCACCCTGAATCATAATTGGTCCCGGCTCCCCTTCATGACTATCCAGTGAGCCACCCGTTATTCCGGGAATTGGACGGTTCGAAACAACTTCGATTCCATTGTGCACAACCGTTACATGGCGACCAACAAGCGTTACTTCATAGGTTTGCCATTCGCCAGGTTCGCTGGCCGCATTGACCGCTGGAGCTATAAATCCATAAATACCGCCGATACTCACACCATCAGCTCTTCCTTTGGAATCCTCAATCTGCAGCTCGTAGCGGCCACGAAGGTAAATTCCACTATTACTTCCTGCCGGGTATCTGAATTCAACGCTCAGTTTGAAATCATCGAATTTTTGGTTGGTAATCAGGTTGCCACCCTTTTCCTTGTTCACCAATACGCCATCGACCATCTCAAATTTATTGTTCTCCGGAATGATCCATCGGTCCATGTTATCAGTGAGTAAGTTTATGGGATTTCCCCACACCGGCGGTTCTTTTCTTTCCAAAGATGGAGCACGAACACCAGTCCATTTTAGCTTGTTGCCATCGAGCATTTTATACCCGGTCAGAACATCATCTTTCAAAGTAAATTCAAAATAAATATCATCGATATCCATCCACTGCGGAGGAATAGTAAAATGGTACTTATCTTCATCGGCTGAGTAATGCACTTCCGCAATCGGACGTGCGCTTCCTTCGTAACCAACATAATAACCGACGAGTGTTGAAAATCCAGATAATTTGATTTCCAACCATCCGGGAAAACCATCGGATGCCAAAAGTCCATGCCTGAAAATTCCGAGATTCTCTAATTGATCCTTCTCCATGTTGATGGTAAGATCCCATTTGCCAATCACATCCGAGTCGCTTTCGACGCGTTGTGCCTGCGCAGAAACGAAGCCAACTAAAGTAAATACAAATAATAAAAGGAGAGTTTTAATTCTTTTCATCGCGTAGCTGTTTTGATTAGTAAAATGACATTCTTGCTTTTATATGTTACAAATCTACTCAAAAACTGCATTGAATTGAATACACTTTTGCAATTTACCCCTTTCAAAAATTCATTATGCGTTATTGTCTAAGCATTTAAATTGATGTATCCGGGAGCTATTCCACCACTGCCAAGACGAAAAATTGGGCATAAAAAAAGGTCAACCACTTCTGATTGACCTCTCAGCTCCCCAGGTAGGACTTATTGTCTACAAACCTAGATTCAGACAGATGCATTCAATTAACTATCTTTCTGCACTTTAAAGACTATTTTTGATTCCAAATTAAGACAGGTAAGTTTAACTTCATTCTTTATTCTCTCTTTTAAATTCTCTTTCATATCTTTGGATAAAACTAACACCATGCCCAGGCAGACACAACCAAAGGTAACATTCTATATCGACAAGAATAACCGGAATAAAAAAGGATTTGCACCTATAAAAGCAAACATCACGGTTAACTACAAGAACACAACAAAGATAATAGATCATATCCTTCCGTCCGACTGGAACCCGAAACAACAACGGGTAAGGCCTCCCCGCCCAGGTAAAACCAACGGCCACGATCTAATCAACACCACACTTGAAATTTTGGTGAAAGACTTTGAAGAATTTACCAGGCGTTGCCGGATGAACAAAATAGAATTAACTCCAGCTATTGCAAAGAAATTCCTGAATGGAGAAAGAAGCCTGACCGAAAAAGCATTCTGGATGGCCTATGATGAATATTTGGCATCAAAGCAGGTTGAACCAAAAACCAAACAGAACTACACCCTTTATTACAACAAGTTGAGCGAGTTTGAGAAAGAAACCGGCTATTACATTGACTATCCCACAATCGATGCCATATTCTTTGAAAAATACCGACATTACATTCTGACCGAAAAGGGCCTGGGGTGGAATACCTTTGCAACGGCGATTAAAAAACTCAAATTCTTTATGAACTGGAGCCTGAAACAAAAGTACCACAGCGAAAAGGGATTCAAGGAATTTTCGGCAACTGAAAAAGAACCTACAATCATATTCCTGACCATGGATGAACTCTCCACGCTTTATCATCACGACTTCAACAACAAACGATTAAACCAGGTACGGGATAAATTTTGTTTTGGCTGCTTTACCGGATTGGCCTTTTCCGATCTGGACTCATTGACCAGGGAACACATCAACAACGGAACACTTACCAAGCTCAGACACAAGACAAAGATCCCGCTGGACATTGAACTGGCATTACCGGCTCTTGAAATCATGAAACGTTACCAGGACAAATACAAAGCCCTGCCAAAGATCAGCCACCAGCGATTCAATGACTACATAAAAGAATGTTGCGAAAAGGCTGGCATTAAAACGCCTACGGTTTATAAAGACTTTTCCAAAGGGATTACAACCGAAAAGATTTCTCCCAAATACCAACTGGTGGGATCTCACACGGCCCGAAAAACATTCATCAGCAATTTCTACCACAATACAAAAGATGTGAACCTAACCAAAAAGAATGCAGGGATCACCCAGGATAAGACCTTGCGCCGGTACATGGGATCAGATAAAAACATGGAAAAAGAAGCCATGAATAAAGCTTTTGGGAATATCTAAAAAAAGTACGTAATTTTGTACTAAATCAAATGACAAAAATGAAAGCAGTTAATTATTCAGAATTGAGGCAAAACCTTAAATCCAATCTGGACGCGGTAACGGATGATCAGGAACTATTGGTTGTACACCGGCCCAAGGGGAAAAGTATTGTTATGATGTCATTGGCAGAGTTTAACGCATTGCAGGAAACCTTGCACCTGAACCGGAGCAGAACAAACCGCCAAAGACTTGAAAACGCCGTTGAAAATATCAACTCTAAAACAAACCTGGTGAAAAAACCTATTGCCGAATAATGGATATCTATTGGGATAAAACAGCCTGGGAAGATTACCAGTACTGGGTTACGAATGATCGAAAGATCCTAAGAAAAATCAACGCCTTAATAAAAGAGTGCCAACGCACACCATTTGTCGGAACTGGCAAGCCCGAAGCCCTAAAACAAAACCTTTCCGGCTTTTGGTCCCGGCGAATTACCGGCGAACACCGGTTAGTATATAAGGTTGAAAATGATGTTTTGTACATTGCCCAATGCCGGTATCATTATTAACTTTTGATCCTTCATCCATATTGCCCCCGGTTTTAAAAATAGAAAAAAGGCATTACCTTGATTATAAGAAAGGGGTATGCAAGATGTGTTTTTGTGGTACAAAAAACCATACCCCACATAATTTTGATAAAGAAATCTGACTCCAGATACCAAAAAATCAGTTTACGTTCAGTTGTAGAAGGGGAAAATAGATTCAGATTTCATTAATCTATTTTATCAGTTTTAATTAACTGATGTCTAAGGGCATATTCTTTCTGGGTGCTTTCCTTACGGATGATTGCCAAATAATTATTCAGAAACTCAAGTTCTTCAATTATACCTTCCTTGCTAATATCCGAATCTTTAATTCGATCAACTAATTCATCTACCAGTTTGGCTGAATATTTGGCATTTTCTAAGATATGTGAAAATGACAAATTGCCTTCGATTAATGTATTATTTATACTTTCAACAACGTCTGCACTTACTGCTGGCAATAGATCGTTATATGAATTTATTCCAAGAATCCGGCAAATCTCCAAAAATCTCTCAATACTTAAAACATTTATTCCTTGCTCTATTTTTTGGTATCCAGGTTGGCTAATGTTTAGTGCTTCAGCCATTTGTTTTTGACTGATTTTCTTTGCCTTCCTGAGTTCTTTTATCCGTTTCAAAACTAACATGTTGTAAAAATAATACTATTTGGATCATTTTACACTAAAACAACACAAATACAACTATTCAGATTTTTTATCATCTTTTATGCACATTTAAAAAACTTATCAGTTATATTTGCACATATAAACACTTAATATTATAACAACATGAAAGATGTAACTATCCCCAAACAAGAAACCAAAACCAAACGGATGATTGTTCTAGTGACCCCTACCGAACACAAGCGAATTAAGCAGTACTGCCGCGACCGCAAGGTAACGCTCACCAATGTGATCCGTTTCGCTTTGAAAGAAACTTTTGACCTCTAAATCTTCAGCCATGGAAAAAGTAATAATACTCGCCACAGCAGAAGAAATAGCCAAAGGGTTAAGAATAATCCTGGACGAACATTCCGCCCAACAAAAACAGCAGACGAACTTTGAAGCTGATAAAATGACCGTAGGCGAGGGAGCAAAGTACATTGATGTGAGCTACACCACACTTTGTAAGTGGATTAAGGCAGGCAAAGTGCCGGTACACGGAAAAGGCCCCACCCGCTTTTTATTGAAATCTGAGTTGATCGAAGCCTATAAAAAAATCGACTAGCCCATGAAAAATAAAAAAACCTACACAGCTCACTTTCCAGGCATCGGAAAAGTCGAAATATCTAAAGAGAGAGCCGAAAGGATCCTTTGGCTCCAAAAGGTGATTCGGGAGCAGAACGAGAAAGAGAAGAAAGAAGAATAGGCACTTGTTAGAAAACCATTATGACAAACAACAATAAAAAAGTACTTGCTGAAATCCCGGACTCGGAAAACCATGGAGAACACCATGAAATCTATGGGTTCTATATTTCAGGTAGTAAATACTTTACGATTGAAATACAAAGACGGAACAAGGTAAAAGTTGAACTTTCAAATTTCGTTGGGAAAAGTTTGTTCCACCTGGTCAATGGAACCAACAACAGCAAACGAATTATCCTGATCCAGCGATACACAGGAGAAACTTACCTGGTTGAATTGCAATCATCAGAAATGAGACTGGACAGTTTTGAAACCACCCTGAAAAGCAAACAGTGTACTTTTCTCGGTAACACTTACCAGCTCAAGCGGATATTCGCCAGGTGGATGGACGAAGAAGTTCAGGCAACTATTATTGAGGTAATGGGATGGAACCCTGAACATCAAATTTACGCTTTTGCAAATGCAATTTTTACGAAGGCCGGGCAACTATTAAAAGTGGATGATGTTGGCATTATCGCGGATCCAGAAACTCAAAGTAAATATTACCTACCGGCTTTTGGACAAGCTCATATCAACAACCTGGATTACGAAGGCGAGCGCAAATTTGTTTACATCGAGGGAGAAATTGATTTCGAAAAATGGTCAAAGCTCTATTTCCAAGCTTTTGAAACCAACGGCGGAATAGCCATTCTTTTCCTGATCCTCTCGGTTTTCTGGGATGTAGTTTTTAACCAGGTGGGGTTCTTTCCGTTCCTTTTTCTGTTTGGGGCCTATGGTACCGGAAAAACGTCAATGACCGAAAACCTATTACGAGTTTTCGGAAAAGATTTCATTGGGATCCCGCTTAATAATGCCACACAGGTTGCGCTATCCCGAACAATCGCAAGCCGAAACAATACCATTTTTTACCTCAAGGAATACACACCCGAAACAGACGAAGCGAACCAGGATCTCATTCTCACTGCTTACGATGGATCCGGCCGGGTAACCGGAGTAAAAAGCAACGACAACCGAACCCGAATTGCAGCGGTTAAATCAGCAATCATCTTTGATGGGAACCATTTGCCCAACCAAAAAACGGCTGTTCTAAGTCGAATGATCTTGTTGAACTTTGAAAACAACAAGTTTACACCCGAACAGCGAAAAGCATTTGAAGGCTTGCATCGGATAAAGGATAATGGTTTTGGGATTGTTGTAACCGATATTCTGAAACACCGTGAATATTTCGCCAAAAACTTCAAAAGAGAATTTGACGAGAATATAAAGGAGCTAAGAACTGACTTAAAAGCCGATTTTGCCGAACGAACCTTAAAGCATGTCGCCCTAGTGCTTACCCCCGCTAAACTGCTTAGTAAAAAACTTCAATTACCCTTTGCCTTTAATGAAATAAAGAGGGCCGTCGTGGACAACGCAAAAGACCAAAACAGCCTCCTAAAGCAAACCGATGAAGTGACAATCTTTTGGCAGGCATTTGCTTACAATGTGAGAAACGGAAACCTAATTCAGTTTATTCATGATGACCCCGGTAGCGATCCTAAAAGATGTCATTACCGCAAAAAAATGGAGGAATCCGGAGAATCAATTTTGCAAATTAAACTTCAATTGATCTACACAGAATATGTACGCTATTGCAAAAATAACAACCAACGATTCTTAGACTCAAATAGTCTCCGCATGCTTTTAACGTCAAAAGCCTACAAACCATTTATCGCCAATGTACAGAAGGGCAGAAGTGCAGCTTACACTGATTCCTATTTTGGCTCTTGCTATCAATTTCGGCTCGAATCAAATGAAAACGGTTTTGCAATCAATGAAGTAGAGTTAAACATGTAAATCTTGTAAATATTGTAAATATTGAAATATAAACCAATGAAAAACAACACCTTAAACATTTACAACACATTTACAGGATTTACACAGCTAACAATAAACATAAAAATGCATTGTAAATGTTGTAAATGTCTCAAAACAGCACTCAATAAATTGATATTGTGCCCATTAGACACCATTGAGGTGAAAAAGCAGATTTACAATGGTAGTTTCTGTAATGTGCTGATTAACTATGTTTTATTCGAAATCATTTACAGGATTTACAACATTTACAACCCTACACATACATAAAAGCCCGGCAAAAAAAAGCAATTCAAAAATCAACCAATATGGAAGCATTTGAAATTAGTTTCTTAATCTCCAACAAAAAGGGAAAGAAGAAAACCTCTTCACGAAAAACTTTTGCTGCAACCGGATGGGAGGCAGCAAAGGAAGTTGAGAATTTTATGCAGCGTGCCCGGATGGGAATGAAATTCGAATTCATCGACTGGGAAGTATTGGATCCCGGTAAATGTCACTTTTCATATAAAGGGAAAAAATGATACTAAACGATACACCAAAGTTCAGCTTTTTCAAGGCACCGGTGGCCAATGTTTCACCTGATCGACAGATCACGATCCGGGATGCTTATCTGGCTATCAGTGGCGACTATTTCAAACGGGCCACCCTTGAATTGAGGTCAATAACAGATCAAACCGAAAACCGGAATTTTAAAGCAACAAATTTCAGCTTTGTTACATTTTCCGGCACGTTCTCACGAAGAAACGAAAAGAGCCTAATTCAACACTCCGGGTATATGGTTTTAGATTTTGATCACCTGGAGAATGTGGCAGCCGTGAAGGATCGTCTGTTGAAAGACCCGCATTTTTATACGGAATTGCTGTTTGTTTCGCCCAACGGTAACGGCCTAAAATGGGTTGTTCAGATTGATATTTCCGGCAAATATTCACACGGTCAGTATTTCGATGCTATTAAAAATTACATCAAAAGCACTCATCAACTGGAAATCGACAAGTCAGGCAGGGATATTTGCCGCGTCTGTTTTTTGAGCTGGGATCCAGATGCCTTTGTTCACCCTAAACACCTAATAAGATGAAAGCAAATTTCGACCTGGAAATATGGCTCACCAATCGCCGTCCATTTAATCCGGAAGATTGGCTTGAAAAGCCAAAACAAAGGAAATTGAGACCCAGACAAACCCAGACAATCAAAAACGAAACCGGGATTCAGCACGACATCGAAGTTGTTGTTCGCCGGATTGAAGCTCATCAGCTGGATCTTACCATGAATTACCAGGACTGGCTTATTGTAGGCTTTGCCCTGGCTGATGGATTGGGCGAAACCGGCCGGGACTATTACCACCGCCTTAGCCGGTTTCACCCGAGCTACAACCAGGCAGATTGTGACCGGCAGTACAGCAAATGCCTGCAAGGTAGGCGATCAGGCGTTTCGATTAAGACTTTTTTCTATCTGGCCCAATCGGCCGGAATAAATATAAAAGTGTAATTATTTTTTAATCAATTATCAATCAATAAATTTAGAATTATGGAAAAGCAAATCAAACTTGAAGCAAATCAAACTATTGTTGTCAATGGTGCAGTATTAAACACTAAGGTAGCTGAACAGCTAAAAACTTTCCAGGAGAACGACAATGAATCTATTAAAGATCTTAAAGGGTATATAGCTGAAGCAATCTGCTTTATATCGAAAGAGGTCCTTGACTATACCGGACTTGACAAAGAATCACGAACGGAATACTTAATGAACCTATCCTCTGATCTTTCCTACTGCCGGGACTACTTAACTGAATTGGAAAAGCCATAAACAAATACTGATGAAATCAGACATTTTTTATGAAAATGCAATCAGTTTGCACCTGGAGAGAATCAACAAAGTGAAAAACTTTTTGATTCTCTCCGCCAAAGAACCCGGTATTGACGAATCGGAAGCAATCTACTACCTAAGCTTTTTGGTGGATCTGGAGCACGATCTAGACAAATGGCAAAGCGATTTACCCATTCCTGACACTGACCAGGAAAAAACTACGGAGGCAGAACAATGAGAAAATACTTTGTCAAAGCCGAAATTGAGTACGGAGCAGAAAATCGGAAGAATGTACTGGTTCGTATAGCATGCTTTGCTGATAATGAAGTAGAAGCGGAACGGGAAGCCGATAAGATTATTTGTGGCTGGACAGATGTTGAAGCTTATGAAATATTGAAAGTCACTACCCAGTTTTTCTACCTCCATGTCTTTTATGTTTCAGTGCTGCTTAAATACAGTAACGGCGACCTGAGGGAAGTCAAGCTTCATTTGCGGGCCGAAGATGAAGAAGAAGCCCGGAAGGTGGCAAATTCAATGGTAGCTGATTTTAAATATGTAGTTTCCAAGGAAGTCACAGCTGTGAGTAAATAACCAATAAAAATCAAGAAATGACAACAAAAGAAAAGAAAATCGAAAGTAAGAATAGCGCTATCCCAAGACTAGAATTCCTGCTCCATGATGTTCAAATGACTGAAGAAATTGCCGAAGAAATCAGGGATCTCCAGGGGAATAATAATTCCGCCATCAACAGTGAAATCAAACAGCTTGATGAGGTGATCGACTTCATGACATCTATTCATCTGCATGGCGATCAAGTTATTTCCCCCGAAAGGTTGCTTGACTCTATCGCTACTTTGCGTTGGGCCATTAACCGGCTGAGTATTTTTAAAGCCAATGGCGAAAGTAATTTACCCTCAAAATAAAAAGCGAATGAACACACCGACAAAAAAAATCGAACACGCACAGAAAATGCTAAAAGAACTACCGGTCGCGATTACCGGGCTTGAAGCGCTGGAGAGAATGGTCGATACAGATATGTCTTATAAGTATGGATCGGTTGATACGGACGAATCGCTTGATTTTAAGAATACCATCAAAAGGTCGATCAACCGATATGGGAATATGTATTTAGCCATTGTAACTTTTTTGGAGAAAGAAGGGATCAACCCTTATCCGCTCAATGATGAATGGTGGAGCCAAAAAGAAAACCGCGAATGGGCAGCCCGTTGGGGATTAAAAAGAAAACCCTGGTGGAAGCGATTGTTTAGCAAGCAAAGATAACCAGACCTGACACTTACCCAGTAAACGCAAATTCAAAAAAGCCGAACAAGAAAAAAGAATATGCCATAGAAAAAGCCCTCACACGTGGGGGCTTTTTCCTTTCACGCGATACCTAAAAACACATTTCTAAAGACTTAAATGTAGCTGCTTTTTCTGTACAGCTACATTTTTTATTCGCATCTTATGTGCACCCTGAGCCCCGTTTGAATCTGTCCTTTCGTGTGTGACACGCCTAACTTACCTTCATGTTAGATTTTAAAAGATAAGATCATGAAGAAAATTTTCACCGAGTGGTTTTCATTCCGAATGACACCAACCGAGTACGCCGGGATCAATCGAATGTGCGAACTCAGAAAAATAACCCGGAGTGAGCTCATCCGACAGTTGATCAAAGCCGAACTGAAAAAGGAAGAAAATGAGCAGAATCAAGAATGTATTTAGGCCAAGGGGGGCTGTCATATTTCCTGCTTTTCCCCCTCTTTTTCTGCCCGCTTGGATAGGGCGTGTTCGGAAGCTCGCAGGCAAAATAATTCGTTTCAGCGGATTGCACCCCCTTTTGATTATTATGAAACCTTCAAATTCAATATATTATGACAAAACTTGAAAAAAATAGGCTGGATGAAGCCGACGAAAACTCCCTGGAGTATGCCCAGCAATTCAAACGCAAATTGAGATTTGATTTAGGGGACACGGTTTATCTAAAAAGCGACATCAAAAAGAAATGCCCCATGACCATCGCTAAAATCTTGATTTTTGATGATGATGATGATTATGTGCTCACCTGGGCAACATCTCAAAAAACCATTGAGCGGCAATCTTTCCCGGATCAAATATTAATTAAATAAGAATCTCAATTATGGCAGGATCATACACAAGGCGCATTAACCTCTACATCAACGGCAAAGAGGTGAAAAACAACATTAACTCCATTCAGGGAGAAATGCGCAAACTCATTCATGAGCAGCGAAGAATGACCGTTGGAAGTGAAGAATACAACCAACAATTTAAGAAAATTGGACGGTTAAAGGGAATTTTGGCTAAGCACCAGGCGGAAGTTCGCAACATGGGTAAATCCTGGACATCAATTGCATCTGAAAAAATCAATAAGTATTTCGGATTGGTTGCCTCCGGGGTTGCCTCAGTTGCAGGTTTGGCTATGGCTTATAAACGTGCAGCCGATGCCGCTGACAACTTTGAAGAAAGGCTTGACAATCTTTCTGCTTTAACCGGGTTGCAAGGTCAGGATTTGGAATCGTTAGGCCGGACAGCACAGGAAATGTCGACAAAAATAACTGAAGGCGGTGTGAGGATTAAGCAGTCGGCCGATGATATTGTGGACGCTTTCACCAAAGTTGGATCCCAGCGGCCTGAGCTGTTGAAAAACAAGGAGGCCTTGGCAGCGGTGACTGAAGATGCTATTTTGCTTTCTGAAGCAGCCAAATCCGACCTGGAACCGGCCGTAAAAGGTTTGACCACAACAATGAACCAGTTCAATCTCCCGGCTACCGAAAGCCGGAGAATTATCAATGCTATGGCAGCCGGATCTAAAGAAGGTGCCGCAGATATTCCATACCTCACCCAAGCAATTGAGAAATCAGGTACCACCATGCATCTGATGAATGTTTCTCTCGAAGAAAACATCGGATTGATTGAAGCAATTGCCCCAAACTACGCCAAAGCGGAAATGGCTGGAAACTCCCTCGACAAAGTTTTTCTGAAAATCAAAGAAAAACAAATTGGTTATGTAAACGGTACGTTCAATCTGAATGCCGCCCTGGAAGAGTTGGCCACCAGATATGCTGGTGGTGAAACTGCCGCGGATCTGTTTGGAGTTGAACACGCCAAAATGGGTGAGCTGCTTGTTCAGAACCGGGGCAAAGTTCAGGAATATACGAAAGCTGTAACCGGTACCAGTATCGCTATCGAGCAAGCGGCAAAAAATACCGATAACGCCAAAGCCATACAAGCCCAGGCAAACAACGCTTTCCACAATGCATCAGTCGAAATTGGTAAAAATCTAAGCCCGGCAATGACCGGCCTGTATAAAATCGCTGGGTCTGTCGCCCAGGCATTTGTTAGGATGATCGAAACATCTCCGGCAGAGTCATTGCGCAAAGAACAAACGGAGCTTAATTTATTGGTCGGTTCGATCACCAATGTGAATAATTCACAGGAAACCAGGAATAAATTCATTGAAGAACTTCAAACCAAATACCCTGATTTTCTAGGTAATTTGGATACAGAAAAAGTGACCAATGAACAACTAAGAGACCGGCTCAAAGAAGTCAACGACGAATACGAAAATAAAATCCTGCTGTCGATCAAGGAAGATTCTCTGAAGGACAACTACAAAGAGCGTTTTGAGTTGAAATTAAAAGAGCTCGAAACGATTAAAAAGATTGCAAAAAAAGAAACTGAGCTGGCTGAAATGGAAGCCGCCCAAGCTGAAGAAGCGCCAGGAAGTGCACGATACAACGAACTGGCAAAAAACATCTCCACCGCTGAAACTTCATTGATCGCCTACGGGAAAAGGCTCGACAAAAACCGGGAAAAAGTTTCTGCATTGGTCGATGAAGAAAACGAATTAAATGAGGCTATTGCGGGGTTAAAAACAAAACCTGGGAATGTTGAGCCGGATGGAGACACTTCCACTCAAACATCAACCAATGAGACCTCAGACCGACCAAATACTGCAACAGATGGAAGCAGCGCATTTGATATGAGTATTCTGAATCCTGCCAATGATGAAGAAATTGATACAGGATGGGTGGAGGCCGAGCTAGCGGCTGATGCCGAACGCTTTGCATCAAAGAAACGATCAGAGGAAGAATGGACAGCTTTTTTGAATCAACAAGTTGACGAGCGGACTGCAGCAGCGGTGAGAGGACTTGAAATTGAAACCGAAATTGCAGCAGCCAGGGAAGAATTGAAGAATATCCAGGTAGCCGCAATCGGTCAAATTGCGAGTGCGCTTTCCGGCATGTTTGAACAGGGATCAGCCGCCCAGATTGCCATGATAGCAATCGAAAAAGCAATTGCTATTGCGCAGATATGGATAAACCTGGCCAAAGAGAAATCATTAATTGCCGTAGCCGCCGCCCAAATGGCTACAATCCCTATCGTTGGTCCCGGCCTGGCGGCATCCTACAGTGCAGCAATGACTGCTAAAGCCATCACTTCAGCAAAAATAAATACCGCGCTTGTATTGGCCCAGACAATTGCTCAGGCATCCGGCTCCAAAAAATCAAAAAAAGAAGTCAAAGGTTACGCAGCTGGAGGCTACACCAACGGCGACCGCATATATCGAGCAGGGGAGAAAGGAAAAGAATGGATTGCCCCAAACCGGATGGTTTCGGATCCTTTCATCGGGCCTATCATTCAATCTCTGGAGGGTTTAAGGAATCGCCGTTCGTACGTCAATCCGTTGGCCATAGCGGCTGTTCATCCAAGCAATCATATAAACTATCCATCCCGCGTTTCCCAGGCGGCTCAAACCTCGGTTGCACAGCCGACCCCTGTAAAAAACGACCCCGAAACGACAGCCGTATTGAAGAAACTGGATGCTAAGATGGAAATTCAAATAAAAGCAACAAATAAAATGACGAATGCAGCCGAAAAGCTATGGAAAGATGGCACTTATACGCGCTTATTGGGGCGTGATGGGCTAATAAATCAAGAATCTGAATACAAAAAAATGAAGTCGAAAGTAACCCTGTAAAGAGATTATCATTAATCATAAATATTTTAAAAATGAAAGAACAAGAAATCCAACAGAATGAAGCTCCGTTTATTGTAGGCGAGAGCACAGAAACAAAAGTAAATGAAACTGGTGCCAATGATCAGGAAAAAAGCTCAGTTGCCGCAGAAGAAAATGAGCCCGAATTCAAAGAATTGGAATCAAATGCTGATCAGATCCCCTTTCAAAGAAAACAAATTGGTCCACAGGATACTAAAAAAAAAGAGGCTATCCACAAAATTTACGACAATTTAGTTGACACCGCCAATCAAGCGAAGTTTGAGCTGGAAAAATTGATTGATGAAGAATCCATGTCAGAGCTCAGTCTGGATCTGATCATTGAGTTTTTGAAATCGAACAATCCGGAAACCTGGCTTATACAGAAATACATTCAGGCCAAAGGGATGAAAGTCGAGTTTCTAAAAACTGAAAAGCTCATCGAAAGTGGCTTGTTCGATCTGCCTGATTACACTGGGATCCTGGCTATCCGCTCAGAATTCCATTTGTGGAAACAAAGACTCAGAGACCTGAATTTTGTTTTTCCATTCCGACAGCTTTTTATCCAGGAAGACAACGTTTTTGTCCTTACTCCAGATTTTGAGGATGCGCTAAAAGAAGCAACGACAGTTTACACCCAGAATGAGGCTCAGAATGAAGTTTTGGAAGCCCTGGAGGCAATCATGAACGGGCTAAATACGATCAACCGTATGGGTATTTTAAATATTCGGAGTGCCGGTCTTCCGTTCTCTGATCCCCTGTCGATTATATTTGATCTTGTGCGAACCAACCACGAAGCCCCGGTTGCTATTTATCCCAAAGCCTTCCGAACTAAACCACTTCGGAGATTCAGCGAAGACCCCAGTTTGGGAACTCAGAGCCGAATTGATTTTTGGGAATAAAACATTGGCCCTTTCACTATTCTCTCTTTAAAATCCTCTTTAAACAAAAATAACCCGTTGAATTTCAACGGGTTATTTATTTTTAAAGCTCCCCAGGTAGGACTTGAACCTACGACCTACGGATTAACAGTCCGCCGCTCTAACCAACTGAGCTACTAGGGAATTTATTTTTCACAACGCTTGCTTTTCGTTTCAAAAGCGATGCAAAAATAACAGCTTTTCTGAAAAGAAAAAACAAAAGCGAGAAATTTTAATTTACAAATTTTGGGAAATAGCTTCGGAACCGGTCATACTAACTGATGCTTCCGAAGCTATTTAGCAAAACACGTTCTGATTTTCAGCCGCTTCAAATTAAAAGTGCCGCACCAAAGCTGAACGCCACCAGGAATAGTATTTTCCTTCCAATTCTTTTTCTGTAGGGAACGGGTAGAAAAGGTAATGTTTTTGATCGCCTACAAAAAAGCCGGTTTTAATGGTCCGGTAAGGAATGTCGTCGCGCAAAAACCGCAGAACGGTTTTGGTCTGGCGAGCGGGCGACTCCTTCAAGCGTTTTATGCAATCACGCAGATGATCGGGGTTGGGATACGGCAAATCGCTCAATGGCGCATCCGGATTATTTACCAGTTCATTCAACTTCAAATCGACCAGAAACACTTTGGGTGCTGAAACCGGCTGGCTCAAATCTGTCAGCCGCCGAATAAAATCAACAGGCGATAATTTACTGGCCACGCGTGTGGTTATGGGGATCAGTTGCTGGTACAAATGAATTTCATTAGCTGTTTTCGGAATAAAGTCATGAGGCGCAATTTCCAACACTTTCCCGTCGTCGGTCACCAGGTAAAGATTTTTCAGGGCCTTTAGCGGTATGCGCTCAAAACACCGGTAAATGGAAAGAAACACCGAACGCTTCGGCTCACCATCATCATACGGCTTCATTTTCAGATTGATATAATCCTGGTGCAAGTTGGTTTGATCAGGGTCAAATTCGAAGAATACCGCCTGCCCATGAATCTGCTTCTTCGTGCCTACCGAAAGGTAATTCCCAAAGTCAAGCGGCTTTAAATGAGAAACAATAATAGATTCGGGGGTGGCAACCAAATAAAAATACTTCTTCATAGCTTCCTGATTTACTGGTATTTTACATGACTTTTGCCTGCGACATTTCCATCACCGCGTTAAACGCTGGCGAAGCAAGATTGCAACGATTGTAAAAAGACACTTATCGAAATTAATTCATCAATACTAATTTGCCAGAAAGCCAGGCGAAACATAAAAAGCTCAACAATCAAAAAACCCTCATTCACGTTACTTTCGTAATCCCGTTTTATTAGCTATTTTCGCCATCATTTTTATACGAGATTTTATTATGTGGGTTTGGCTCTCCGGAATTATACTAAGAAACAGGCGGTTACTTCTTTCAATTTTAGGACTGGTGACTATTTTTATGGCCTATCAGGCCACTCAAGTTGAAATGTCGTATGAGTCGGCACAACTCCTGCCCAAAAAAGACAGTGCATACGTTGATTATCAACAATTCCGGGAACTTTTTGGCGAAGAAGGAAACTTGATTGTGGTTGGCGTGCAGGATGCGGATTTTTTCAAGCTCGATCATTTTGAAGACTGGCACCGCCTGGTTGAAAACCTCGACCAAATTGACGGCGTTGAAAACCTGCTCTCCGTGTCGAACGCATACAACCTAAAAAAGAATCAGGAAAAACGACAATTCGAGATTGAAGAGATCTTCCCCGACAAAATAGACTCGCAAGAGCAACTCGACAGCCTGGCTTCGGTTTTTCACGGTTTACCGTTTTACCGAGGGCTGCTTTACAACCAGGAATCGGACTTTTACTTGCTGGCCATCACGGTCAACAAAGATAAAATGAAGTCGAAAGAGCGCGAAAAACTCGTGCTCGCCATCAAAAAAACCTGCGAGACCTTTTCCGAAGAAACTGGCTTAGACCTGCATTATTCAGGCCTTCCCTACATCAAAGTCATCAACTCGATCAAAATAAAAAAAGAAATTTACCTGTTCAGCGGACTGGCCTTATTGCTGTGCGTCATCACACTTTTCATCTTTTTCCGCTCATTCAAAGCGGTTCTTTTCCCTATTCTGATTGTCATCTCGGGGGTACTGTGGGCCATGGGGACCATGTCGCTTTTTGGTTTTAAAATCACCTTGCTTACGGGGATGATTCCATCGCTGCTGATTGTGATTGGTATCCCCAACAGCATCTACATGCTGAACAAGTATCATCATGAATTTCGAAGTCATGGCAACAACATCAAGGCCCTGCAACGCGTGATCATCAAAATTGGAAACGCCACTTTTCTGACCAACCTGACCACCGCATCGGGATTTGCCACTTTTGTGATTACCAACAGTGAAGTGTTGCGACAGTTCGGGGTGGTGGCCGCCTTAAATATCCTGACACTTTTTGTCCTGTCGCTTTTGCTCATCCCCATCCTGTTTAGTTTCTCCAAGCCTCCTGGCCGGCGACATATGAAGCATTTGGAAAGCCGGGTTTTTAAAACAATCGTCAAGCGACTCGAAACCATTTCGCAAAACCATCGCAAACTGGTTTATTTCTCTACCATCGGCGTTTTACTACTGGGGTTTTATGGTATTTCTCTGATCAAAAGCTCCGGCTTTATGGTCGATGACATTCCTGAAAGCGACATCATCTACAAAGATTTAAAATATTTTGAAGAACAGATTGATGGACTGATGCCGCTGGAAATTATTATCGATACCAAACGTCAGAATGGCGTCATGAATCTAAGTAATTTTCAGCGGATTGAACGGCTCGAAAAACAGCTGGAAGACTACGATGAGCTGTCCTCTTCCATGTCGCTGCTCAATATTCTGAAATTTTCGAAGCAGGCATTTTACAACGGAAACGAACGTTATTACAGCCTGCCAAACAACCAGGAAAAAAACTTCATCCTGGCTTATGCCTCCGAGAGCGAAGAGGATGAAGCCGCCGGGGTGAGCGCTTTACACTCGTTTTTGGATAGCTCGAAACAAGTGACGCGGATCAGCATTCGCATGCACGATGTGGGAACCAAGCGCATGGAAGAACTGTACACGGAGTTTAAACAGGAAGTCGACTCGGTTTTTCCGCCCGACAAATTTGACGTGACCATCACTGGCTCCAGCGTGACTTTTTTCAGAGGAACCCAATACCTGGTAAAAAACCTGTTCAGCAGTCTGACACTGGCTATTTTCCTGATCTCGACATTTATGGCCATCATGTTTTTCTCGTGGCGAATGGTGCTCATGTCACTCATTCCCAATATTATTCCACTCATTTTCACCGCTGCCATCATGGGCTTTACCGGAATCCCGATCAAAGCATCCACCATACTGGTTTTTAGTATTGCCTTTGGAATTTCGGTCGACAACACCATTCACTTTCTGGCCAAGTACCGCCAGGAACTAACGGCCACAGGCTGGAATATTCAGCAATCGGTTAAGCGCGCGCTTCGCGAAACCGGCGTCAGCATGATGTACACCTTTGTGGTGCTTTTCTTCGGATTTGGCGTTTACAGCGTGTCGCAATTTGGCGGAACGGCGGCACTGGGCGTGCTGGTTTCCTTAACCCTATTTGTGGCCATCACGTCGAACCTCATCCTGTTACCCTCGCTTCTGGCCGGGCTTGAAAAATACACCACCACCAAGTCGTTCCACGAGCCCTTGCTTCAAATCTACGACGAAGAGGAAGATATTGAACTGGATGATCTTGAAATTGAAAGGACACAAAATGAAGAAAAAGACGCATGAAACAACCGCATTCCATTGAATACCTGCAACAATTAGTTATTGACCGCCTCAAAGAGAAGGCAGGAAAAATCGGGCAAACCCGGCCGGTTAATTTATACCAACCCATTGAGTACACCCTCAACATGGGAGGAAAACGCCTGCGCCCCGTGATGTTGCTCATGGCCTGTGACCTGTTTGGCGGGAAGGTTCCGCAAGCCTTGAATGCGGCCATTGCCGTTGAGATCTTCCATAATTTCACCTTGCTGCACGACGACATTATGGATCATGCTGATATTCGGAGAAACCAGCCTGCGGTGCATAAAAAGTACAATGAAAATGTGGCCATTCTGTCGGGCGATGCCATGTCGATTATGGCTTACCAATTTCTATTGAAAACAGAAAGTCCGGCGATTCAAAAAGTCACCCAACTGTTCTCAAAAACTGCCATGGAAGTTTGCGAAGGCCAGCAATACGATATGGATTTTGAAAATCAAACCAGCGTGAACATTGACGACTACCTGGAGATGATTCGCCTGAAAACAGCCGTATTAATTGCCGGAAGCTTCAAAATGGGTGCCCAACTGGCCCTGGCAACCGATGCCGATGCTGACCGGATTTACCGATTCGGAATCAATTTAGGATTAGCTTTCCAACTCCAGGATGATTTGCTCGATGTTTTTGCTGAACAGGAAAAGTTTGGAAAAAAAACCGGTGGCGACATTCTGGCCAATAAAAAAACCTTTTTGCTTTTGAAAGCTTTGGAGCTGGCCAAGCCGGAGCAGAAAGAGCGTTTAAATCATTGGCTCACAAAAAAAGACTTTGACCCGCTGGAGAAAATAGCCGCCGTAAAACAAATCTACACCGATTTGAATCTGAAGAAAATCAGCCAACAAAAATCGGACGATTATTACCTGGCAGCGCTGAACGAACTGCAAGCCATTGAGCTTGAAAGCGATCGGAAAAAACCCCTGATTTTACTGGCTAAAACCATCATGAAACGTGAACATTAAACTAGTAAAAACGTTTGCTATTCGTGTAAAAACAACAGACAATATAAAACCCATTAAATTTGTTCAATTAAGCCGGTTTTTGTAATTTCCGGCTCCACAGAAGTAAACTTTTTATCATGAGTCAAAATATCGGTAAAGTCGCACAGGTTATCGGACCTGTAGTTGATATCAGTTTCGACCAGGAAGGCAGCGTACTTCCCAATATCCACGATGCATTGGAGATTATCCGCGAAGGAAAAACCAACCTGGTTGTTGAGTGCCAGCAACACATCGGCGAAAACACAGTCCGGGCCATCTCCATGGACTCCACCGACGGACTGCGGCGTGGAATGGATGTCGTTGCCACCGGCTCGCCAATCAGAATGCCCAAAGGACAGGATGTGCTGGGACGCCTTCTGAATGTGACCGGCGATGCGGTAGATGGCATGGAAAACCTACCCAAGGAAGGATTGGACATTCATAACAAACCACCCAAATACGAAGATTTAACCACTGAAACCGAAGTGCTTTACACTGGAATTAAAGTCATTGACCTGATTGAGCCCTACGCCAAAGGAGGTAAAATTGGCTTGTTTGGAGGCGCTGGTGTTGGAAAAACCGTATTGATTCAGGAACTAATTAATAACATTGCCCTGGCGCATAGCGGACTTTCCGTTTTTGCAGGGGTTGGAGAACGGACCCGTGAAGGAAACGATTTGCTGCGCGAAATGATTGAAGCAAAAATTGTTGACTATGGCGACGAGTTCCGCAAGTCGATGGAAGAAGGCGGATGGGATCTTTCGAAAGTTGATCCGGAAGCCATCAAAAAGTCGAAACTGGCACTGGTGTTCGGGCAGATGAACGAACCCCCTGGCGCCCGTGCCCGTGTGGCCCTTTCAGGACTAACCATTGCCGAAAGCTTGCGCGACGGCGACGGTTCTGACAGCCCCGGCGGCCGCGACATTCTTTTCTTTGTCGATAACGTCTTCCGCTTTACCCAGGCAGGCTCGGAGGTTTCGGCACTTTTGGGACGGATGCCCTCGGCAGTAGGTTACCAGCCCACACTGGCCACCGAAATGGGTGAAATGCAGGAGCGGATCACCTCAACCAAAAACGGCTCCATCACCTCGGTACAGGCGGTGTATGTACCTGCCGATGACTTGACCGACCCGGCACCGGCAACAACCTTTGCTCACCTGGACGCGACCACCGTTTTGAGCCGTAAAATTTCCGAACTGGGAATCTATCCGGCCGTTGATCCGCTGGACTCCACCTCGCGAATTTTGACCGCCGACATTGTGGGCGATGAGCATTACAACTGCGCCCAACAAGTGAAAGAAATTCTGCAACGCTACAAGGAATTGCAGGATATCATTGCCATTCTTGGTATGGACGAACTGTCGGAAGAAGACAAGCTGGTCGTTCACCGCGCCCGGCGCGTTCAGCGGTTCTTATCGCAGCCTTTCTTTGTTGCCGAACAATTCACAGGCTTAAAAGGAAAACTGGTTTCGATTGAAGATACCATCAAGGGTTTCAACATGATTCTGAATGGTGAAGTGGATCAATACCCGGAATCGGCCTTCAACCTGGTTGGTACGATTGAAGAAGCCATACAAAAAGGTGAGAAAATGCTGGCTGAAGCCGAAGCTTAAAAAACTTAGAACTATGTTTCTTGAAATTATAACACCATCAAAGAAAGTGTTTGCCGGCGAAGTTACCCTGGTACAACTGCCGGGAACCAAAGGCTCATTTGCCGTTCTAAAAAACCATGCCCCGCTGATTTCAACCTTGGAAGCAGGTAAAATTAAAGTGGTGGAGAAAGGTGACCAGATCAGCTTTTTTGATATTGATGGCGGCGTTGCTGAGGTGAAGCACAACAAAATTATCGTGCTAACCGAATCGGCCTAAAAAAATAAGCATGAACAATTGGAATACCCTGAAAGATGAATATCTTTCAGGGTATTATTTTACCATTGAAAACCAAAATATTAGTCATACGGTTTAGTTCCATCGGCGATATCGTATTAACCAGCCCGGTGATTCGTTGCTTGAAAAAGCAGCTACATCAAGCTGAAATTCATTTTCTGACCAAAGAAAAGCACGAAAACCTGCTGCGGGCCAATCCTTATATTGATCGGATCCATTTGCTAAGTTCGAATCTGACCGAGCTGGTGCAGCAACTTCAAAAAGAAGAGTTCGATTACATTGTTGATCTCCACCACAACCTGCGCAGCCAGTTCATTAAGCGAAACCTCCGGAAGAAATCCTTCACCCTGAAAAAACTGAACATTAAGAAATGGCTGCTGGTCTCCTTCAAAATCAATATTCTTCCAAAAATTCACATTGTCGACCGGATGATGCACGCCGTGGCTCCGCTTGGGATTAAAGACGATGGCCACGGGCTGGACTATTTCATTCCCGAAGGAGAAAGCTTTAGCCAGGAAAACCTACCCGAAGAATATAAAAAAGGCTACGTCGCAGTGGTTCTGTCGGGCACCTACTACACCAAAAGGCTACCGGCCAGAAAGCAGGTGGAATTTCTCAACCGGCTCACCGTCCCCTGCATTTTAATCGGTGGAAAAAGTGAAGTGAAATTGGCCCGGGAAATTGAACAACAGGCCAAAGGAAAAATCCTGAACCTGTGTCATCAACTGAGCATTAACCAATCGGCTTCCCTGGTAAAAACTGCCCGGGTGGTGGTTTCGAACGACACCGGCCTGATGCACATCGCTGCGGCCTTTAAAAAGAAAATCCTGTCGGTTTGGGGAAGCACTACACCCGACCTGGGCATGACGCCATACCTGCCTCATCCGGCATCGCACATTCAAAAGCTTGATGGCTTGAGCTGCCAGCCCTGCTCCAAGATTGGGCGGCAATACTGTCCAAAAAAACATTTCCGCTGCATGCTCGAACAGAACACAGCGGAAATGGCCAAATGGATTGAGAAGAATTTTTAGGCGAAAGCTTCCTTCATCCGAATTAAAGCCTGCTCCAGTGTGGCTTTCGGACAACCAATATTGATGCGCATATAGCCGCTCCCCTGCTTACCAAACTGCACGCCGCGATTGAGTCCAACGCCAGCCTGAATCAGCTTGTCGTTTAATTTTTCATCGCTGAGATTGAAGGCCGAGAAATCAAGCCAGATCAAATAAGTGGCTTCCGGCTTCATCGGCACCACCTGTGGCAGGTGTTCCTTCAGAAAAGATTCCAAAAATCGGTAGTTCTCCTGCAAGTAGTCCATCATCTGATCGACCCAGGCGCCTCCTTCGCGGTAGGCGGTTTCCAGTGCCAGCGAACCAAAGATATTGCCCATATGCAGGTGTGGCACTTTCAAGGTGCGTTCGTAGCGCACAAACAATTTTTTATTCGGAATGACCACAAACGAGGTGGTTAAACCGGCAATATTGAAAGTTTTACTTCCGGCCATGCATACCACGCAGTTGTTGGCAATTTCTTCGGAAAGGGTGGGCAGCGGAATGTGTCGATGCCCATTAAAAACCAGATCCGAGTGAATTTCGTCGGAAACAATCAATACCTCATTTTCGAGACAAATGGTTGCCAGCGCTTCCAGCTCCGCTTTCGTCCAAACCATGCCACCGGGATTTTGCGGGTTGCACAGCAGCAGCATCTTGGTTTTGGGCGTGATTTTACTTTTCAGATCCTCCAGATCAAACGTATAACGGCCATCTACAAGTTTCAGCGGATTTTCAACCATTTGGCGGCCGGTGCCTTTCACCGAATCGAAAAACGGAAAGTACACCGGAGGCTGCACAATCACCTCGTCGCCCGGCTTCGAATAGGTATCAATGGCCAAAGTGAGTCCGGCCACCACACCCGGGCTAAACGAAATCCACTCCTTTTCGATTTTCCAACCGTGACGTTGATCCAGCCAGCTGACAATAGCATCAGCGTACGAATCTCCGCGAAAGGTGTAGCCCAGCACTTCATGCTCCAGCCGTTGCTTTAAGGCCCGAATGATAAAATCGGGCGTTTTAAAATCCATATCGGCCACCCACAGCGGCAACAGGTCTCCCGTACCGAAAAACTGTTCGCGGGCATCGTATTTAATACTGTTGGTGTTGGTCCGGTCAACCAACTCGTCAAAATTATAATTCTTCATGCGTTGTTATTTCCAATTTGTCTTGATCAAAATTCGCTTCTTTACCAAAGGAAAATCTCCCGACTTTTCGGTAAACAATCTTCACAGGTAGTAAGACAAAAGCGGGCTTAAAGTTCAATTTTTTTCAGAAAATACAAATCCTTTTCTCGTTCAACTTTCAATACAAAGTTAAAACGGTTGAGATCGAGGCAAAGATCGAAATCGGCTGAGGGTGCCCACAGCTGCTTTTCGGGCGAAAAAAAACGGGCTCCTGCACCATGCCTCAGCTTGTCGACCATGGCCGGAAAATCAACCGGCTGCCCTTCCAGCTTCGCTTTCAGGTATTCGGCCAAAAAAGTGTCCTCGTCGGTTGGGTACTGGCAAGCATAGCCCATACAAACCAGCGATAGTTTCTCCGGATTCTGGCGCTTCACGTAGTCGATAATGGCTCCTGCATTTACAAAGCTTCCGGTGATGATCTCATCGGCATGGGTGGCATTAACAATTCCTTGGGTGCCGCTGCTGGTGGTGTGCACCATGGTTTTTCCGGCGAGTTGACCGGTGAGTAGCTGCGAAGGCGAATTCCCAAAATCGAAGCCTTCGGGCTTTTGCTCGTTACGCTCGCCCACCAGCAGGTATTCCGGGTTTTGTTGTTTCAGCTGGTAAGCCAGCTCGATTTGTCCGACCGGATAAATACGCCGGACACCGCCATCGAAAGCGTAACAGGCCACCGAAAAAGCACGGAACACATCGATGATTACGGTCAACCCTTCCGCCTGCCGGGCTCCATCGAGCAATTGAAGTATTTTTATATCCATTTTCTTGAAGATGATTTAATATTAACAAAACCAGATGGCACTATTTTTGTTTCATGAATCGTTTTCTCCCAAACCCCCTGCAAAAACTACTGTTCGAGACTTTCTTTCCTCCATCAATTCTCTCTATCGATCTCGAAACATAAACTTAACCCACCATTAACGTATGTTTTATAACACATGCTGTAAAACATGTTACATTTGTTCTGTGATTCAATAGTGAACTTTTAAAAATTCAAAACTATGAAAACATTTAGAACAATTAGCATGATGCTTGCTTTAACAGTTATTGCAAACATCGCCCTGGCAACGGGAAACTTGCGTGTGAACATTCTGCCGCTGAATGCAGAACGTGCTGTAGTAGCCATTTCGAATGATGGGGAAACCAAATTTCAAATCAGTATTGAAGATGCATACGGCAGCGTGGTTTACTTTAAAGAGACTGAAGGAAATGTTGCTGACTACCGGAAAGTATATGACTTTTCGAAACTGGAAAACGGAAACTACAAATTGATTGTCAGCCTTGACGGCGTGAAAGGCCAACGTGAATTCGCCATCAACAACGGATCAATCAACGTTGGAAAAGAAAAAATGCTGGCCACTCCGTTCTTTTCATACAAGGAAGACATTTTACGTGTCGCTTTCCTGAACCACGCGGGTGAAAAAACAAACTTATACATTTACAATGATGGGGAATTGGTTTACAGCAAAGCATTGGAAAATTCTTTCTCTGTAAACGAAGGACTTAATCTTTCTAAATTAGCTTCGGGAGAATACCAGGTGGTATTGGCTTCAGGAAATGAAGTTTACGACTATGCAGTCGCTGTAAAATAAGAAAGTCCTAAACTTTTTTTCCAATGCGGTTATCCAAAAGAGACCGCATTTTTTTGCTCCAAAACTCAATTTCATCCCTTGTTTCCTGGCTCAAAAGCTCAGCAGATCGCTCCACCCCCGAAAAACAAAACATCTTCCTGTCCGGCAACCGCCGGATCACGATCCGCCAGCGAGTTGCTGGAAGAACGATCACTGAACCTCAAGCTTTCGTGGCACCAAGCCAGACCCAAAACGATCACCTATCGTATCTTTACAGAAAAGGAATTGTTGAAAGAAATTCGCCCCGAGGAAGTTATTGGTCCGATGACTTCGAGGTATCGGATCAATAGAAGCGGCTCCTGCTCCACCCGCCGAGGGATCCCGATCCGGCAACTGACGGACGGAATGGCCCCTGCACACTGCGACTGTAAACTGTGACTGTGACTGATCACTGGGACTGAAAACTGCGACTGAAAACTAAAAAAGGGCTTCACGCCTGTGAAACCCTTCTTGGTTCAATGTAATTTTTTCTGAAATAAAAACACCAGGGAGCATGCCCAAGGCCATCTGCTTCCTTATTCTTCCAGTGCTTCAATAATTCCGTAGTAACTCACCGACTGCCGCCTGTTTGAGGTGATACTCATGCTGCCGTATCCGCTTTTGCCGGTATGAATGATGATTTTGTACGAATCGCGCGTGGTATCCACTTCAATGCGGATCACATACATTTCTTTTTTCTCATTCACCTCAACTTCAAAAACTTTGGCTTTCTCCTTAAATTTAATGCCGCCTTCGGTGCTGCCGTAGTCTGTTTGATAAGCCCGCCCGTAAAACGGAAGCCATGCCTCAACTTCCGCGCTATCTACAACCAGGTCGTAAGTGGACGTTAAGTTGATCGTGGAACCACTCAAAGGCGTCACCGACCGTGCTGTAAATTTAAACTGTTTGCTTTCGATCAATTCCAGAATCTCCTTTTCGCCGCTCTCCTTTTCTTGTGCAAAAGCATGGACGAAAGGCATGAATGACATCAGGATGATCAATGCGAATTGCTTCATAATAAAAACCTTTCTTTTTAAAACCGGCTATCAATCATCAAAATAGATGCCAGACTCAAAAGCTAAAGGTCCTTTAACATTTCTGAAAAACGGGGCTACTTACTTTTCGGCGTTTAAAAGCGGATTGGCGTACATCTGAATGAACAGTTCCTGCTGCCGTTTGGGGTCACCGTTACCGATGGTTCCCACCAAATCCTGCAACAACTCTTCAAACTTCTCGCGCGTGGCCGGCTCAATTTTGTCGGCGTGGTCGTCGCGCCCATGCAACAAATCGGCCGCCAGGTAATTGTTTGGCCACAGTTTGTAGTTGTAATAAATGCGTTTATCGATGTAGTTGGCCAGTTGCTGAATACTTTCGTTCAGCGTTTCGGCCTTGGCGAATTCTTCGAGCGGAGCATCAATGGGCTTGCCAAACGAAAAATGCACCCGCCCCTTGGGACGTGTCAAGCCAAAAGCCATGCTTTTCAAATCGTCGGCCTGGGTTTTCTCGTAGCCTTCGCTCTCGCGCTTGTACAGTTCTTCAACTTTCGAAATACCGCAGGGCTCACGTTCGTACGAAAGCGAAAGCGGCACGATTTGCAACTCGCGAAATCCTTCCACAAAGTCTTTCTTATTGCTCAAGTTCAACATCTTGAGCAGGGCTTGCTGGGTTTGGTCGTTGCCGTCTTTGGTTCGTCCTTCGCGCTGGGCCAGCCATACCGACCGGTTACGCTTGGTGACAGCATCGCGAATATAGTTGGATAATTTCTTTGAAGCGGTCAATAACTCACGGGCCGGCAAATTTCGCTTCACAACAAAAGCGCGGTTTAGCTTGACCACATGAACAATCCAATCGTAAATCAGCAGGTTATTGCCAATGGCGATTTCTGTGGTATTCATTCCGGCAGTGACAATGATGTAGTTCAAAATTCCCGAATCGAGAATAATATCGCGGTGGTTTGAAATAAACAAATAACTTTTCGACTTATCCAGCTTGTCGAGACCGCTCCAACTGATACCGCTCGTTGTTTTATCAATGATCCAGTTCTTAACCAGCGGATACATAAAATTCAGCTGCAGTTCCTCAACAGTTTGAATTTTAGACAACATCTGCTTGGCTCCGGCCAGCTCCTTTTCATCCTTGAAAATAAACTGAAGTACTTGCTGGAAAATTTCGTCTTCCAACAACACGTTGATGTAATGGTTGACTTCGTGGTCGTCATACGGCCGAATATCGTCGTAGCTCATTTTCACTCCAATCCTTTAAGTTTTGCGGCAAAGATATAAAATGCAACTTAAAACTTGAATCTTAACTGAAATTTAACCTCGGTGCGCTTGTTGCCATCAATGAGACTGTTTCCACTACCAATGCTTTCAACGTCAATAAACCAGCTTCTTGCAAGCTTGACCCACACATCTAACTTTTCACATATTTTAACTTTTCCGTTGACATAGGAACGCAGGCCTTGCCCGTAAAAAGCGGGAACTGAAAATTGGTAAAGCAGATCGTTCTCGTAGGCATAAACTCGGGCATCGTAATTATCGGTACTGAAATAAGCCAGTCGCAGCCACCAGCTCATCCTGCTTTCCAACGATTGATAACCCACATCCTGCAGCACCATCCATCCAGCCGACATTTCTTCATGCGCATACCAAGTCCATTCGGCCCGGCTTTTCAGAAAAAAGCGATCGCTCAGCGAACCATTCACGTGAATCCGCAGTTTTTGTCGGGTTTGGTCCAGGTTGATTTTCGTAAACTCGCCATTGGCCCGAACTGGCTTGCACTCATAAAAATAACGGCTGTAGGCATCCCAGCGATCAGCAAGTTTGTAAGAAGCCTGCACCAAATATTCGCGGCCGCTGGCAGGTCCGGCAGTGGTGTACTTCACCCAACGGTGCTCAAAAAAATCGGCATACATCCGTAAACTCAGCTTTGCTACAGGACGAATGGTTGCACCGACGTAAAAGCCATGCTCATCGTTTACCTGGCTGCCTTCGGTGAATGCACCGGCAAGCGGGGCATTGTATTTTTTGCTGATGTTCCGGTAAATCACCGACAGCTCAACCTGATCGGCCGGACTGGCCTGAAGCCCATGCAGCGTGGCCAAACCGTTTGTGCTTGCCCAGGCCGCTTCGCCAAAAAAATAGTAACGGTTAATTCCCCATTGATAATTCACCCCCAGATTGCTGATTTGCTTCCCTTCAAACAAAAACAAGTTGTAACTGGATGACTGCCGTTGCAACGGAAATTCATATTGAAGGTGAATGGCGGAAAAGCCAAATGAAAAGCGCCCGGCGGAATAGCTGAGATTCGTCCCGGCCGTGATACCTGCCACCGAGTTTTTATCCTCAATCTCACCGGATGTGCGGTGCAAACCCGACGACTGAAAGGAAGTAAAAACCGGCGCTCCATCAATACTATCGCGGTTGGCGTCGAATTTTTTATACGAAAAGAAGCTGCTCCACTCAAATTGGCCCAACGACAAGCTGGCCGCGCCGCCTCGCAAAAAGTTATTCTCATCGGTTGACGAGTAGCTCCGGATTCCCTGGTTGAACTTAGCCACATTGCCCACTTCGGCCGACTTGGATAGGGCAAAACCTTGCCAGGCCGTTAAGCCCTGCCCAAAGCGAACCAGGTAGTCGCCAAAATAGAGCTGGTGCTTTCCCTTGTTCAAACCAAAATTGACAAAGGCACTGTAATAATCAAATCCGCGGGGATTGGAGCCGCCGAAAAAGGACTCGCCGGCATCCTTCTCTGCTGTTAGTCCGGCGTTAACCTGCGACGATGAAAAGCGGTAACGGAAATAAAGCTTCTCCGGCGATCCTTCGTATTTTGCTGGCTCCTGAAAACCTTTTTGCTCCTCAAGCAAACGGATGGAGCGCATCAAAATTTCCTGCCGTGGTTTAAAAGTCATCGGCCGCGCATCCACTTCGCCAAAATACACAAAAGCCTGTAACAGTTGAATCAACTTTGGATCAAAGCCTTCGATACTATTCAACTCAAAGGGCGAATAAATTTGCCCGTATTGTTGCCGGTAAGTCAGCAAACGATCAACCTGCAAGGAAGACAGGAAATAGAGCCGTTCAAAATCGTCGCGCGTAGCCTGGTTAATATTTAGCGGACGATCCTGCAACAACTGCAGCTCATTCATTAACTGTTCAATATCGGCGTTTTCATCGTCCTCCAACAGCGTTTCCACAAGATCTTCCAATTCGGTTTGAAAGTCAAAATCTGTGGTTTGGCCCATGACCACCGAAGTCAGCATAACACCCAAGCAAAGGAACAGAGCTCGTTTCATGGCAATTGATAATAAATGGAAAATGAAGGAGAATAACCCAAATACTGATGATGGCTAAACGCGAGGTCGGTTTGAATCCGGTTGATCGAATAACCCACTCCCAGCGAAAAAATTGATCCAAGCGTTTCGACGCCCAGACGCAACTGCAACTGCTCCCGAATCCGCAATTCCAGCCCCGAACTCACACCAAGCCGGCTGTCATCCTGTCTTCGGATGTCGACAGCCACCAGAATCAATTCATCGAACACTTTGTGCATGCCCAGCCGCATCACCATTGGGTAGTCGAACTCGAGTTGCAAGCGTTGCACCAACAATGGATAAGGATTGAAAAGTTGAGCCCCGATCCAAAAATCCCGCCCCACGCGGTACTGCGCTCCAATGTCAACCATCAGCGTAGCAGCATGCTCCCGGTTTTCGGGCAGATTCAGATTGAAATAATGAAATTGAAGTGCGGCCAGGACACGGCCGGATAATCTTTTGGCCACCGCAAACGAAAGCTTAGTTTCCCGGTAAAGGTCTTGTCCAAATTGGGAAAAAGAAAATCCGAAATTCGTTTTCGAAACCGGTAAAACCACAAAAGCGGATGCCGTACTCAACTCGTTCAGCAGAAAACGCTTTTCATACTGAACACCAAAAGCAGGCTGCTTTTCGGATCCGATACCCGCAGGATTTGAAAACAGGGAAAGTGGCGACTGCAAACTGACACTGGCATCGCCCATGGAACGAAACCGGGCCGGAACACGAAAAACTTCCTGACCAGCCACGCTCCCAACAATCAATAACAAAACAAAAACAGCATAACTTCTAACCATAACAAAAGAGTGTAATCCACACACTCTTAAGCAACAAGCATGGTTAAGTTACAAATTTTAAAATGAAGAAAAAACTAATTCGTTTTGAATTTGTATTTTATTTCAGATAATTCCTGGTTGGCCTTCACAATTTTGTTCTTTAGTGCCGCTTTAAATGTGACAAGTTTGTCCTTTAAGCCATCATTTCCCAGTGCCATCATTTGAACGGCCAGTATTCCGGCATTTTGTGCGCCGTTGATGGCAACTGTGGCCACCGGAATTCCGGGAGGCATCTGGACAATGGCCAACAGCGAGTCCAAACCATCGAGGCTGGCTTTAATGGGCACGCCAATCACCGGTAAGGTGGTCATGGCCGCAATCACTCCGGGCAGGTGAGCAGCCATTCCGGCACCGGCAATAATCACTTCTATTCCGCGGTCTTTAGCTCCTTTAGCAAATTCCTCCACTTCTGCCGGCGTACGGTGGGCCGACAAGGCATTGACTTCGAACGGAATTTCGAACTCATCCAGAATTTTTGCAGCGCCTTCCATGACAGATAAGTCGGAGGTACTTCCCATGATGATACTCACTTTCGCTTCCATGTTTTCAATTAATTTTTGTTTCTTTGTACTTTTTAAATTCTGAGCTAAAATAATTGAAAATAAACAGATTTGAAACTCATCTTTCCATCAACAAATAAAGACAGCCAAATGAGTAACATAAAGATCTTAGACAAGGAGTTTGAACTTTTTATTCCGTATGAAAAAATCCGATCGGTGGTTGAAAAAATGGCCGACAAAATGAATGAAGACTTAGCAGGAAAAAATCCATTATTCCTGTGTATCCTGAATGGTTCATTCATGTTTGCTGCCGAAATATTCAAGCGAATCACCCTGCTCGATGCGGAAATTTCATTCGTCAAACTGGCTTCGTATGCCGGCACGCAATCATCAGGTGAGATTAAAGAACTGATTGGGCTGAATGAAAGTCTGGAAGGACGTACGATTATTGTGTTGGAAGATATTGTCGATACAGGCATTACCATTGATAACACCATCAAACAAATTATCGCGCATAATCCGGCTGAAGTGCAAGTAGCAACACTCTTGCTTAAACCCGATGCGTTGGTTAAAGAAGTCAAACTGGATTACATCGGTATTGAGATTCCCAATGATTTTATCGTTGGATACGGACTGGATTATGACGGCAGAGGCCGTAATTTGATCGACATCTTTAAAGTGGTGGAGTAAGTGAATCAAACACGCATAAATCAATAACGAATATGCTAAACCTGATCTTATTTGGCCCTCCCGGCGCGGGAAAAGGAACCCAAGCCCAATTTCTGACTCAAAGTTTTGACTTGATCCACCTGTCAACCGGAGACCTTTTGCGTCAGGAAATTAAGGCTGAAACGCCACTTGGAAAGGAAGCCAAACAACTGATCGACAAAGGAGAACTCGTCCCTGATCAAGTGGTTATCGAAATGATTAAGAATAAATTTGCTGCAAACCCCGACGCCAAAGGATTTATTTTTGATGGATTTCCGCGAACCGTGGCGCAGGCCAAAGCACTGGACAACTTGCTCGAAGAGAACAAAACGCCCATCAAGGCGATGCTTTGCCTCGAAGTGGAAAGGCAGGAACTCATCGATCGAATTCTTTTCCGGGGAAAAACTTCCGGCCGGTCAGACGATCAGGACGTTTGGATTATTGAAAAGCGCATTTCGGTTTACAACAAAAAAACCGCCCCAATCAAGGAATATTACGAAGCCCAAAACAAACATTTCCCCATTGATGGAATGGGAACTGTTGACGAAATCGCTTCGCGCTTAAAAAATACCGTTCGTTCATTATAACCCATCTTCAAAAAATATATAAAGACGAATGATTGGAATGCATTCGTCTTTTTTTGTTTATTTTGCACATTCACAAGATTATACCATGGCTGAAAACAACTTTGTTGATTACGTAAAAATATTTTGCCGCTCAGGAAACGGGGGCGCCGGATCGACTCACCTGCGAAGAGAAAAATTTGTTCCGAAAGGCGGGCCCGACGGAGGCGACGGAGGACGCGGAGGCCATGTATTCGTGCGAGGCAATGCGCAGATGTGGACCCTGCTGCACTTGCGCTACAAACGACATGTGTATGCCGGACATGGCGGATCGGGAAGCGGGCATGGCAGCTTTGGCGCCGATGGCGAGGATATAACCATTGAAGTTCCATTGGGAACAGTAGCCAGAGATGCCGAAACCGGTGAATTCCTGTTTGAAATTACCAAGGATGGCGAAACACAATATTTGGCGAAAGGCGGTCGTGGCGGCCTGGGAAATACCCACTTTAAGTCGGCCACCAACCAAACCCCGCGCTATGCACAACCCGGCGAAGAAGGCGAAGAAGGATGGAAAATTCTGGAATTGAAAATTCTGGCTGACGTTGGACTGGTTGGTTTCCCAAGCGCCGGAAAGTCAACGCTGCTGTCGGTGGTGTCGGCAGCCAAACCCAAAATTGCCGATTACCCGTTTACCACGCTGGTTCCCAACTTGGGCATCGTTTCGTACCGCGACCAGCAGTCGTTTGTCATGGCCGACATCCCCGGAATTATTGAGGGCGCGCACGAAGGTAAAGGACTCGGGCTTCGGTTTCTGCGGCACATTGAGCGAAACTCGATGCTACTGTTCATGGTTCCGGCCGACAGCAAAGATCATCGCAAGGAATACAACATCCTGCTCAATGAGCTTGAAAAATACAATCCCGAACTGTTGGATAAGGATCGGTACCTGGTCATCAGCAAGGCCGACTTTCTGGACGAAGAATTGCAAAGAGAAATCAGTGCTGAACTGAGTGACATTCCCCACAGCTTTATTTCGTCGGTCGCCAACCAGGGCATTTTACAACTGAAAGACAAAATCTGGCAAATTTTAAATCCCTCATGATCGCGTTTATCGAATCCATCAAGCAAGTTGACCAATCGCTGTTTTTCTTTTTCAATGGAATACACAACCCTTTTTGGGATGTGGTCATGACGCTGTTTACCCAGACCATTACCTGGGGTATTTTTTACCTCACCTTGCTGTATTTCATCGTTCGTAAATACCGGATGAAAGCGGTGGTTATTTTCGTTATGCTGGCTTTGGTGGTTCTGATTGCCGATCAGTTTTCGGTTCTTGTTAAAGAAAGCGTTCAGCGGCTCAGGCCAACCCACGATCCGGATATCCAGCACCTGGTTCACAATGTGTACCGCAAAGGCGGACTATACAGTTACTTTTCATCGCATGCCACCAATACCTTCGCCGTGGCCATGTTCACAGCCAAGCTTTTTAAGAACAGTCGTTACCAGGTCTTTATCTTTTTCTGGGCGACACTGGTCAGCTACACCCGGATCTACCTGGGCGTCCACTATCCTTTCGACATACTGACCGGTGCCGTGGTTGGCATCCTGATCGGACATTTCATTTACAAGCTGCTGCTAATCATCGAGAACCATTTTTTAATACTGAAAATGCCCAAGCTGGCCGAAACCGGACTCAGCAATCAGGAGAGCGGCATCATTCTGCTGATCTTCCTGCTATTTTTATCCACCATGTTACTTGTCGTCAAACAATTGATGCAAGCTCAATTTTTATAACATGAAGCAAGCGCTTTTTGAGGAATACAACAAGTTTTTGACCTACGATCAGCAACGACTCGAGTCGTTAAAAAAAAGAACCCGTCAACTGGCGTTTTTGCGGCTTGCAGCCTTCCTTGCGATTATTCTGGCACTCATTTATTTACCACGCATCTCGCCTTGGCTAGCCTGGTCGGTTGCCGGAGTCAGTTTCTTCCTGTTTATTTATTGGATCAAGCGCTTTCAAAAAAAAGAAAAAGAGAAAATCCTTTTTTCGAACCTGATTGAAATCAACAAAAAAGAATTAGCCGCATTAGACGAAGAATACAACCAGTTCGATGACGGGCAGGAATTTACTGATCCGCATCATCATTTTACCTTCGACCTCGATATTTTTGGACCCGGTTCCATCTTCCAATTTGTGAACCGAACCGTGACCCAACTGGGCAAAAAGCGCTTGGCCAATTATTTGCGGCAGCCGGAAACCGACATTCCAACGATAAAAAAACGGCAGGAAGCCTTGCTCGAGCTGGCAAAATATTCCCGCTGGCGGCAGTTCTTTGCCGCCAAGGGAAACACCAGTGACGAGCAGGATTTTCAAATTCTGAAAAAAATAACCGAACAAGTTGAATTCGGCAACAGTGAGCTGGTTGGCAGGCTGCTGATTATTCTTCCGCTGGTCAGTTTCCTGTCGTTTGGGCTTTGCCAGTTTCTCAATCTTCCGTGGGCCCTTTTGGTGGGATCGCTGCTGCTGAATGGCGCCGTGTTGTACGCGAACCGAAAAAGAATCGGCGAATCGTATGCTTTATTTGGAAGCCAGGCCAAACGCCTGTCAAGCTATACCGAACTGTTGGTTTTGGTTGAAGAAAAGGAATTTGAAGCCCCGCTGCTGAACGAACTAAAAAGCCACTTGCTCACCGGGCAGGAAAAGGCCAGCGAATCGGTTCGCCTGCTTCAGCAACGAATGGCCGAGTTCGACTACCGCCAGAACCTGTTGGTTGGCTCGGTGCTCAATGCCTTGCTGCTGTGGGACCTGCGATGTAGCCTCAGGCTTTTTCACTGGCAGAGAAAACACGCCCGCAGCATTGAGCAGTGGTTCGAGGTGCTGGCTCAATTTGATGCCTTATCAAGCCTGGCCAATCTCAACCACAACCATCCCGAATGGACCCTTCCCAAGCTGGAGGATGGCGACTTTCATTTAACGGCAAACAAACTAAAACACCCGCTGATTAAGGAAGCCAAAAATATTGGCAACGATTTCCGGATGAATGGACATGGGCAAATCGCGATTATTACCGGAGCCAACATGGCTGGCAAAAGTACTTTTTTAAGAACGATTGGCGTAAACTTGATTCTGGCCATGAACGGCTGCCGGGCCCACGCCAGTTGGCTCAGTTTAAAGCCCATTCAACTGTTTACCAACATGCGCACCACCGACAACCTGCAAAACGACGAGTCGTATTTTTTTGCCGAGCTGCAGCGCCTCAAGGCCATTCTGGATGAAATTAAAGCCGGTGTGCCGGTGTTCGTGATCATCGACGAAATGCTGAAGGGAACCAACTCGGAAGATAAATTGTCGGGCTCCATTAAACTGATCGAACAGTTAATACAGTTGAAGGCCGTGGGATTGGTTGCTACGCACGATTTAAAGCTGACTGAGCTGGCCACGCGCTATCCACAGAACATTACCAACAAATGTTTCGAAATTGAGCTGACGGACGAGGAACTGCTGTTTGACTACAAACTCACCGACGGGGTAACCTCCACCATGAACGCCAACTTTTTGATGCGCAAAATGGGCATCATTTCCTGAGCCTGCCCTTTGTGCTGCGGATTTTCATTCCAATTTCCATCGGAATGAAAGTTGACGGTTGACTTTCGCTTCCGATTCTGTAGAAATGAAAGTTGACGGTTGACTTTCGTTTCCAACACCACGGAAATGAAAGTTGATGGCTGATTTTCGCTTCCAATACCACGGAAATGAAAGTTGACGGCTGGCTTTCGCTTCCATTTTCATGGAAATAAAGATGAATGACTGCTTTTGGTTCGTGCGCTTGCGGTGCAGCCGCCTCAATTCGAAATAAATTATTGGTCGAATCATTGCCCGCAAACGCGCGGATTGATCGGCTATGCCCAGCGAGCCCATGCAAAACAATAAAGAAAAAACGGACTGGTAAACCTACCAACCCGTTTCCGCTCTACATCTATCTCTCTTCTAGAAATAGAAAATATTTCCTTTGGCTCTCCGCGTGACTTTCGACTTGCGGATTTCGACCACCGTGCGGCGGTTTTCGTAATGCTGCTCTTCGGTACATTCGATGCTGCCATCGCATTCATTCACCAATTGTGTTTCGCCAAAGCCAACCCACTCAATTCTTGCGGCATCAATGCCTTTAGATATTATATAGTTGCCGGCCGTTTCCGAGCGTTTTTCCGACAGTCCCATGTTGAACTCATGCGTTCCCCTGGAGTCAGTATGCGATTCCAGAATAATCTGGATGTCGGGATAGTCTTCGAGTACTTTGGCCAGGCGATCCAATTCACGCTTGGCTTCGGGCCGAAGTGCCCATTCACCAAAGTCATAATAAATATTTTTCAACTGGATCCGCGATCCGGCATCAAGCGAATACAACTGGATGAGGTAATCAAACACGCCTTGGTCCATGCCCATAGTATTGAATTCGACTTCGGTGCCAAAGAAGTTGTAGGCCGAAACATCCACTCGGTACCGTTTGTCTGTTTCCAGGTTATAGGTAAAGGTTCCCTGCTCGTCGGTGTAGATCGAATCGATGGTGGTTCCGTCTGAAATAGCCAACAAAGCATCCGGAATGGGGATGTTACCCATAATATCGACCACCTGTCCTTTGAATACGAACTCCGGATCCAAATAAACTTCCACTTCCTTATCGGTCAGGGTTTCCTTCTTGGTCAAATCCAAATCCACCGCTTTTTCCATGTACTCTTCGGCTGTTGCTACCACAGTATATTTTTTGTTACCTTCCAGCTTCACTTCCAGCTTGCCTTCATCATCGGTCTTACCCGATGCAGCAACTGTTCCGTCCTCATCAATCACGTTAACGCTGGCTCCTGGCAGAATTTCCTCGGTCAGGTTGGAGTAGGTAATCACGTCGAACACAAAGTCATCGATTCGCAATAAGTAAACATCGTCATCGCCTTGTCCGCCACTTCGGTTCGAGGCCATGTAACCGACCTGCTGGTTGGGATGAATGACCATACCAAAGTCGTCACCTTCGGAGTTGATGTCTCCAGTGAAAGTTCCACGATCGCTTGATGCGAGGACCGGAAATTCGATGTAGAATAAATCCAGGTTTCCGGCACCGCCAAAGCCGTTGGAGGAAAACACCAAGCTTCCGTCGGCATTCAAAAACGGAAACATCTCTTCGCCGGCACTGTTGACCTTCGGCCCCAGGTTCACGGGGTCGGACCATTCATCACCATTTCGTACCGAATAATACAAGTCGGTTTGTCCACTGCCGCCGGGCATGTCGCTCACAAAAACAAGGGTGTCGCCCGTTGAACTGATGGCCGGGTGAGCCACCGAATATTCGCTGCTATTAAATGGAAGACGGTCTTTCATTCGGAAAGAATCGCCCGACTTCTCGTAAATTACAATACCCAGGCGGATACTTTTTTTGACGAAGACGATATTTTCTTCCTGCGGATCCTGCCAATTCGATTGAGTTAAAAATAACTCACCCGTGCTTTCGCAGTATGCCATTGGCCCTTCGTGGTATTTTGAAACCAGGGTACTCATCCGTTTGCGCTCGGTCATCACTTCGCCAAAAGCATTTAAGCCCACCGTGTATAAATCGTAGAAAACCTTGTTTTGGTTATCCGACTTTCTGCCGTCTTTCTCGCTAAACGATAAAAAAAACAGTTCATCCTCGATAATCGCCGGACCAAAATCACTGAATTCCGTATTGATATTTAACGTATCGATGGTCATGTTCACGGCATCGAAAAAACGCTTTTGAGCCATGCCCCCGAGGGTGATCAGGATGAAAGTTGCTAAAAGTAAAAATTTAGTTTTCATTTCTTTATGTTTTTTCTATCGTTAGAAATAGCGGGGTGAAGTATAACGCGATTTAACAAAGTTCAACTCGTAGGACATCATCACCTCATGAATTCCATCGTTATAAGAGCTAATGTTTGACGTATTAAAATCAATGGCATAACCCAGCCTCAGCTTTTCGTTGATGATGAATTGGGTATTGAAGCCAAAGGTCTCGGCCGTCCGGTACATGGCGCCAATCCAGAATCGGTCGGCAAACAAGAAGCTGGCATTGATGTCGGTCACAATGGGCGACCCTTTCATGTAACGGGCATTAAACGAGGGTTTGAACTTCACCGCATCGCTGAGTTCGACCACGTAGCCTCCAATTAAGGTCATGTGGCGCAGCTCGTAGCTGGTGTTGTAGTTTTCCACGCCATTCTCAAAGTCATTCTGCAGGACTTTCGGAATTGAAAAGCCCGCATAAAATTTTTCCGAATGCATAAAGGCACCCACGCCAAAGTTGGGCATAAACTTTTTGTCAATCACTCCCTGAAAAGCCGGGTCAGTTCCGCCTTCCGGAACATACAAGCGATAGGCATTCAGGTCATTTTCGTAATTGGTAAAACCTGCCTTCAAACCAAAGCGTAAAGACACATCATCGGTCACTTTCAGTCGATAGGAATAGTCTGCAAAAACGGCCAGGCGTTTTTCAATCCCGATTTCATCGTTGATAACCGACAAACCTAAGCCCACATTTTCGTTGCGCAAAGGAGCTTGCACCGTCAAGGTATAGGTGGTTGGTGCTCCTTCGAAACCCACCCACTGGTGACGGCCGAGGGCCATAATGCCAATGCTCTGCCAGGTACCGGCATAAGCCGGGTTGAATGCCTGAATGTTAAACATGTATTGACTATACATTGGATCTTGCTGTCCAAATGAAGCTGTAACTGAAGACAGTAACAACAGTAAGCTTAGCCCGTAATTTGATATTCTCTTAATCATCTTCATCTCAGTTCATTTTTACCGGTTAATGTATAGCGTTCCTTTGTGCACGTTTGAACCATCCAAAATCAGGATGATAAAATAGGTTCCTTCAGGTAGTATTTCCGAATTCGAAGTACCATTCACATTCGGCCTTCCATCCCACCATGCGCCGGGATTTCCGTACAACCCGATGTCTCCGTAGCGGTCGCGCTTATAAACTTTGGCTCCCCAGCGGTTATAAATTTCAATCTGTGCGTTGGGATATCTGCTAATTCCACGGACACGGAAATAGTCATTAATTCCATCACCGTTGGGTGAAAATCCATTCGGGATCAACAGTTCTTCGTTTGGCGTAATGGTGATACTCACCGTTGCCTCGTCGCACTGTCCATCGGCATCACAAATCTGGTAGCTCAGCTGATCTGATCCGTAATAAGCGATATTTGGTTTATAAGTGATTGAACCGTCAGCATTGACCGTTGCCGTACCTTCGGCAGGCTGCGAAGTGATTGTGAGGCTGCTGTTCTCCAGGTTCTCATCACAATCCTCGTCGTTGTCAAGCACATAGATTTGGACATCTTCATTTTCCTCCAAACTAGCCTGATCATCCAAAGCAAGCGGCCCACTGATCAACACAACGCGCTGCTGACAGGTGGCTGTATTGCCATCGTTATCAGTCACCGTCCAGGTTACCACTGTTTCACCAACGGGATAGTCACCACTGGCATCATCCCAATTGTTAAAGTCGTTGGTTACGGAGGTGATTCCACAGTTGTCTGCTACCGTTGGAGCAGGCACGGCCACAAAACCGAGGCAGCTCTCATTAGACTGCACCGAAGCTTCAACATCTCCTGCACAGGTAATGGTTGGATCAACCGGATCAACAACCGTAATCGTGGTTTCGCAGGTCGATGAATTACCCGATGCGTCTGTAACGGTAACCGTTACGGTTTGCTCACCCAATGTTTCGCAGGTAAATTCTTCGATGTTTACTGAAACGGTGATATCAGTTGCCTCTTCGGTACAACCACCTTGAATATCGGTGGCGATTAAGGCCAAATCTTCAGGAGTAATCGTGTACTGGTTATTTTCATCCAGCGTCACTGTGAAATCGTTGCAGGTGAAGGTCGGTGCACTCACGTCGTTCACCACAACAGTAAAGCTGCATGTTATTTCATTGCCTGTTCCATTGATGGCGGTCCAGGTTACTGTAGTTTCTCCCAGGCTAAATTCAACGCCATCGAGCGATGCACTTCCCGAACCAATTGTTGCTCCACTTAAGGTATAAGTCAGGCTGGTCACACCGCAATTGTCTGTCGCTGTGGCATCCCACTCGGTTCCACTAACTACATACACACAGCTTTCGTTAGCCTCTACCAATTGTTCCTCAGTCACCGCACAGGCGATAATTGGATCTTCATCGTCGAATACAGTTACAGTCTGGATGCAAGTATTGGTATTTCCAGCCACATCAGTCACCGTCCAAGTCACTTGAGTGTCTCCTGTCGGGAATTGAGCGGGAGCATCGTTGGTCACTGACGCTACACCGCAATTATCATCTGTCACTGGTGTTCCCAGGTCCACATTCTCGGCCAGAGCATAGCACAATCCCGCATCAGCAGGAACTGAAACCGTCGCCGGACAAGTAATGGTTGGATTTGTATTATCTTCGATGGTAATCATCTGAATCTGGTCGGCTACAGCGTTACCACAGTTGTCAACTAGACTCCAGGTACGCTCAATCGAGTATGCACCTTCTTGTCCTTCTATTGGTTGTGGGACACCATCAACGTAAGTTGCTTCGATCCCGGTTGAGCAGTTGTCGTCTTCATCGGTTACGTCGCCAACATTCGCTACAGAAATATCGTAGTTGCAGTCAGCATCGGTATAGATGGTGATGTCAGCCGGTGCTGTAAATGT
>NZ_LGIA01000007.1 GCF_001270965.1 Sunxiuqinia dokdonensis
CCGGCCCGCGCGCACCCCTGATCCGGCAGCTGCCGGAGGAACCCGGCCTGCGCGCACCCCTGACCCCTAAAGGGGTATCCGCCGCACCGAACAACATCACCCCATGCTCGGAGCGAAAGCCCCTTTAGGGGTTTGGGGTAAAAGAAGTAGGCCGCGAACCATAGCCCGCAAAACGCACCATCGCCGCGGCGGACGGAAAAGAGAAAGAAGATTTAACCAGGTGAATATTTCACAAGACTGGCAACGACACAAAAACCCAAACATTTCGCATTTTTTGTTCCAGCATTTATTATAACTTTGAATGGAGCTTAAAAAAAAACAGGATGAACACCTACCGCTTTAAGACAAAAATATCGAAGACCGGAAAGATCAAGGTTCCCGACAGCTTGGCCCTTCATGATAAAGAAGTTGAAGTTACTTTGGTCCCTAAAGCACATCGGCTCAGGAAAAAGCTGAAGGCAAAAGATTTTGTTGCCCGATGGGCTGGTTTCCTGCATTCTCCTGATATTGAAAACAGTCGTTACGACTATCTCATCAAAAAGTATAAATGAAGCAGGTCCTTTTTGATACCAATATCATCTTGGATATTGCTTTGAACCGCAAGCCTTTCTTTGATTTGTCAGCGAAATTATTTGAGTTGATTGACCGAAAGAAAATCAAGGCACATGTCACGGCTTCAACCATCACCGATATTTATTATATCGCTAAAAAAGACCGGGGAAATGAGATCGCCATTCAATTTATTCTGAACCTATTGGAAATCGTTGAAGTATTGGGGGTAGATAAAAATGTAATTATCGCTGCCATTAACATGGAGTTAAATGATTTTGAAGATGCCGTCCAGGTATCGGCGGCCAGGAGTAACGAAATAGCGACAATTATTACAAGAAACAAACCTGATTTCACAAAATCGGGATTAGACGTATTCACTCCTGCCGAATTTATTGAATCGCTAAAATAAAAAGCACCATCGCCACCGCGGACGGAAAAGAGAACAAGATTTAACCACAGAGTTGCACGGAGGAATGCACAGAGGAACACGGAGAAAATTCCAAATCCCATGGGCCAAA
>NZ_LGIA01000008.1 GCF_001270965.1 Sunxiuqinia dokdonensis
ACAAAAAGGACGAAGCCAATACACAAAACCAACAGGTAAAAAAGCAGCAATCGTTTGATGATCCGATTGACAAATTCCTTCACCGTCGAGTAGCTTAAATCGTAAAACATCTTACCACCCAACCACACAAAAAGCTCCACCTGAACAACCATCAGAAGTAAAACGGATAAAAAGATGTTGCTGAGCGGCGGTCGTTCGGAGAGCAGTTCGAAAAGCAAGGTGAAAACGAAACTGCCCAGAACAATCCACAGGTGTTTGTGGATTGTTCCGGAGATTGGTTTTTTTGATTCGGGCTTCATGCTTGAAAATTAGTAAATTTTTGTCACGCGCATCTCACGAACCACATCAACCAGCTCTTTTTCAACCTGGTCATTCCAGCCTATTTCCAGCACGACATCTTCATAGAGTTCAATCCGATCAATACATTGCTGGTCAACCGACAGCCAAATGGTTCCCCAATAGTGGCTTCGCCCTTTGGTTTGAAAATGCCGGTCGCCCATATCAACCTGCACTTCCAGCTTATTATTCAGCGTCCGAAAGTCAATCATGGCCAAGGTTTCGTCGTTATTGGCGGTCATCCCTTTCCAGGTCAGAATAATATCGCGGTTGTCAAAAAAACCGTGCCCTGCCAGCTCCACCTGACCATTGGCCTGGTTGGCGTGGTAGGGCACATTCAGTTGCAGCGAGTCGGTATGACCCCAAGCAAAAAACTCCATGCCCGCCATGTCCCAAACCAAGTTCTTGGCTTCGACCGAGTTGTTGGGAAAGCCGGCAAAAAATTCGGGTGCCAAAATGTTCTGCTCGTAAGTGTAGCTGAAGCCATTGATGTAATCGAGCTGTTCCTTACTGGCAAAAGGACCGTCCGGCTGATCTGATCGCTGCATAAAAACATCGGCCCATGCAAGCTTTCCGCCTGGCAAACCGGTGGTGCACTTGCCCGAAATGCGCATGCGGCTACCAAAATCGCCGTAGATATTGAAATTCAGATAGTCGGTTTCTACCTGGTACTGGTGCTGTTGCCGATTGTGCAAATCGCTGGACGGCAACACGAAGTTGAAGGACTGGTCCTGACCGGAGGCCAGTAGGGCGCAGGCTAAAAACAGGGTGATAAAAAACACGGTGAACATTTCTTTTTTTGTTTTCATAGCTTTTGAATTTTTAGTTTTTAAATGAATTTTGATTCAAAGCTATGGTGGTTTCAGTGCCTCCGCAATTCGAAGTTTCTCAACCGTTAAAATAACCGGACGGATCGTCGATTTTGACTTCTCAAGCGGAAACAAAAAAGGCCTCCACCTGAGTGAAAGCCTTTCTTGTTCGTTTTTTGCTCGAATCAATTCATCAACCGCATTTTGACGATCCGCAGTCCGGACAAGTTAAACAACCTTCCTGGTAAATCACGTTGTTCGATCCGCACTCGCCACAAACTGTTCCCTCGGCAATGGTTCCGTTCGGAATGTATTTTTTCAGCGCACGGGCAACACCGGCTTTCCAGCTGTTAATGGTGTCGTTGTCCAGTTGCAGGCTGGTTACCGTGTCCACCACTTTGTGAATTGGCATGCCGTGGCGCAGGATTCCGGAAATCAGTTTCGCGTAGTTCCAGAATACCGGGTTGAATTTGTATGACAAGCCCTCGATGGTGGTTTTGTAGCCACGCTTGTTTGTGTACTGAAAGTCGTAACGCGAGTTGCCATCTTCGTCGCGGTTTTTAATGATTTTTCCTTTGGTCACCGAACGGGGAAGCAAAATACCGTCTTCATCGTCCTGCAAACCAGTGAAAATTTCGTATGGCAAATCGCCAACCAATCCAATAAAGGCTACCCATTTATCTTTGTTGTTTTGGAAACGAACCACGTCGGCTTCCAATTCTTCAGGACGTTTGGTTGGGAAGGTTGAGAATTTTTCCTTTTTCTTCTCATCCTTTTTATTCGATATTAACACACCTGAACGCGATCCGTCACGGTAAACCGTTACGCCTTTGCAGCCGCTTTTCCAGGCTTCGAAATACAGTTTGCCTACCAATTCCTCTTCCACGTCGTTCGGGAGGTTGATGGTCACACTGATGGAGTGATCTACCCATTTTTGAATACGGCCTTGCATGCGCACTTTCCGCAGCCAGTCAACATCGTTCGAGGTGGCTTTATAGTAAGGAGACTTTTCAACCATTTTGTCCAGCTCTTCCTGCGAGTATTTGATGGTGGTATCCAAACCGTTGACTTTCATCCAGTCCACAAATTTATGGTGGAAGACGATGTATTCTTCCCAACTGTCGCCCACTTCATCAACAAAATCAACCCGCACCTCCTTATCGTTGGGGTTCACTTTTCGGCGGCGTTTGTAAACCGGCATAAACACGGGCTCAATTCCGGAGGTGGTTTGGGTCATCAAACTCGTTGTTCCGGTTGGAGCGATGGTGAGCAGGGCAATGTTACGACGGCCATATTTAACCATGTCGGTGTACAAGGTTTCGTCCTGCTCGCGCAGCCGGTTAATCAGCGGATTATTCTTTTCACGTTCAGCGTCATAAATCGCAAATGGGCCTCTTTCCTTTGCCAGGTTCACCGATGAACGGTAAGCTTCAATGGCCAGTGTTTTATGAATTTCTTCGCTAAAGTCGGTAGCATCTTCGGTTCCGTAGCGTAAACCAACGGCTGCCAGCATGTCGCCTTCGGCTGTGATTCCCACACCGGTCCGGCGTCCTTCATTTGCCTTGGTTTGAATTTTTTCCCACAATTTGCGCTCAATCGACTTTATTTCCTCATCTTCCGGGTCAGCGTCAATCTTTTCAATAATGGCATCAATTTTCTCGAGTTCCAGGTCAATGATGTCGTCCATCATGCGCTGTGCATAGCCCACGTGCTCTTTGAACTGTTCGAAGTTGAATTTGGCTTCCGCGGTAAAGGGTTTTTCAACGTAGGAATACAAGTTAACAGCCAGCAGGCGGCAGCTATCGTACGGGCACAAAGGAATTTCGCCACAAGGATTCGTCGAAACGGTTTTGTAGCCCAGGTCTGCATAGCAGTCAGGAACCGATTCTTTGATGATGGTGTCCCAGAAAAGAATGCCGGGTTCGGCTGATTTCCAGGCGTTGTGGACAATCTTTTTCCAGATTTTTTCGGCGTCGGTTATTTTTTCGTAAGCCGGCCTTTTGGCGTCAATCGGGTATTGTTGTTTGTAAGGCTCACCACTTTCAACCGACTGCATAAAGTCGTCGTGAATTTTCACGGATACGTTGGCGCCGGTCACTTTTCCTTGCTCCAGTTTGGCATCAATAAACGATTCAGAATCGGGGTGTTTCACCGAAACCGAAAGCATCAGCGCTCCGCGGCGTCCATCTTGTGCCACTTCGCGTGTGGAGTTCGAGTAGCGCTCCATAAACGGAACAATGCCGGTGGAAGTTAAGGCTGAATTTTTTACCGGCGAACCTTTCGGGCGGATGTGTGACAGGTCGTGCCCAACTCCGCCACGGCGTTTCATCAACTGCACCTGTTCCTGGTCAATCTTGAGGATTCCACCGTACGAGTCCGAGTTGCCTTCGTTGCCAACCACAAAGCAATTGGAGAGCGATGCAATTTGGTAGTCGTTACCAATCCCGGTCATTGGACCTCCTTGGGGGACGATGTACTTAAAGTCTTTCAGAAGCTCATACACCTGCTCCTCGGTCATGGGGTTGTCATACTTCTTTTCAACCCTGGCAATCTCTTTAGCCAGTCGTCTGTGCATATCATCCGGATTCTTTTCATAGATATTACCAAAAGAATCTTTCAATGCATACTTGTTGATCCATACCCTCGCCGCCAAATCATCTCCTTTGAAATAATTTAAAGTTGCCTGGTATGCTTCCTCCTGGGAATAAATTTTCTTGCCCGTTTTGGGCTCCACTGCCACGTTTTTGAAAGCCATACACCAAAAATTAAAATGCTGTTTTTGTTAACTGTTTGTAAACTTGAACAAAAGTCCGGTCCTCGTCCCTCGCTTTTGCTTCATGCAATATAGCATGCAAATGAAAAAAATGGAATACTATTTTTTGCAAATGCCACTAAAGTTATCAACTAAAACTTGTTAGTTCTATGACTATCAGGATCTTTAGTTTTTGATAATTAAGAAAAGTTTACCAAAAAGAAAACGCAAGATTATTTTAAGGAGAAAAAAGTTAACAGGATGTAAAGGCTTGCTGTTCAAACGAAGATTAGATTTTTGGCGGGAAAAACGGAGGTTGAATTTACAGAATGTTGAAAACTTCTTTCAATACCTGTTGCGTGGCTCCAAGGTTTTGCGCCATAAAATAACGACACTTTTCTGCAATTTTCATTCGAAGTTTTTCATCATCCAGCAACTCATTTAATATGGAGATGAGCTCAGCCGAATCGTTTACGGAAAAAGCGGCGCCTACTGCTTTCAGATTCACAGCTTCCTGAAACCGGAGGTAGTTCGGGCCAAAAATGACTGGAATATTGTAAATGGCAGCCTCCAGTGTATTGTGAATGCCCACGCCAAAACCACCGCCAATGTAGGCCACGTCGGCATAACGGTAAATGCTGGAAAGAATGCCGATGGTGTCAACAATTAACACCTGCGCCTGTTTTAGGTCTTTCCCCTCACATTGAGAATAGCGCACCGAGCCAACCGGCAACTGGCCTATCAGGCGTTGGATGTTGCTTTCCTTTACCTCGTGCGGAGCAAAGATGATTTTCGTTTGCCGGTCTTGTATCAAAAAGTCAATCAGCAAAGCTTCGTCGGGTGCCCAGCTGCTTCCGGCTACAATAAGTTTTTGCTGATTCTTGAATGCTTCAATTAAAGGCAGCTGCTTGCTTTTTGAGACAATTTCTGCCACCCGGTCAAATCGGGTGTCACCGGTTACGGTGTAGTTGTTCATGCCGATGGAAGAAAGCAAACGGCCCGAAGCTTCGGTTTGAACAAAAAAATGCGTGACTTTCTGCAAAACCTGTCGGTACCATTTCGCCCTGAAACCGGTTTTAAAGAACAGCTGTTCCTGTCGAAAAATAGCTGACACCAGGTAGATCGGAATTTGCTTTTCGTGCAGCAGCTTGATGTAGTTGTACCAAAATTCATATTTGATGAAAAACACTTTTTCGGGTTTGACCAAATCAATAAATCTACGGGCGTTTTTCACAGTATCAATTGGAAGGTAGCAGATATAGTCGGCCTGTTCGTAGTTCTTTCGGATTTCGTATCCGCTGGGCGAAAAGAAGGTGAGCAGAATTTGGTAAGCCGGATGGTCTTTTTTGATTTGCTCGATCAATGGCCGACCTTGTTCAAACTCGCCAAGCGAAGCACAGTGCACCCAGATGATGGGGCGTTGATGATCAATTTTGTTTTCAAGGTAAGGAAGAACGGTTTGTTGCCCCCGAATGAAAAACCGCGCTTTCTCACTGAAAAGCGCTGAAATCCGTGCAGCCAAAAGATAAAAGCGGATAGCAATTTGGTAAAGGAAGTTCATAAATTTCGGTTCTGCGATTTGCGTGTAAAAGTAATGAAACGAATAGGAATCTTCATTCTTCACATTTAAAAACAAGAAGAATTATCCGTCAACAGACGAACATCAAGCGATCTTCGATGATCTCAGATTCATCAATCTTCTTCCATCTTTGCCTTGAGGTAGCCTTCGTCTTTTTTCAGGTTTCGGCCCATGGATGCTTCAACAGCCAATTGGTCGCATCGTTCGTTTTCGGGAATTTCGGCATGCCCTTTCACCCAAACAAAACGAACCTGGTGCAGCGGATAAACCTTGAGAAAACGCGTCCACAAGTCGGCGTTCTTTTTGTCTTTGAACCGCTTTTTCACCCAACCCCAAAGCCATTTTTTTTCTACCGCGTCCACCACATATTTCGAATCAGAATAAATAGTGACCTGGCAATTGGAGAATTTCAGGGCTTCCAAAGCCACAATCACCGCCAGCAATTCCATGCGATTGTTGGTGGTCAGCTGGAAGCCGTCGGAAAGTTCCTTCCGGTGCTGACCCGAAAGCAAAACAACGCCGTAGCCTCCGGGGCCGGGGTTTCCACGGGCTGCTCCGTCGGTGTATATGGTTACACGGGGCGAGTTTGTCATGTCTTCATTCTTTTCGGCAAAGATACAAATCGAAAAAGGGCGTCCTAACCAGACACCCTTTTTCTTCCATCGTTATTTTGTTGGCCAATTCATTTCCAATGGCTGCAACCGGCCATTTATTTTACAATCGTCATTTCTTCGATCAGGTTGGTGGCGCCGGCAAACTTGTCGATGGTCCACAGCACAAAACGAATATCAACATTGATACATTTCTGAAGCTCAGGCTCAAAGGCGATATCGCCACTCATGGCTTCCCAGTTGCCATCGAAAGCGACGCCAATCAACTCGCCTTTCCCGTTAATCACCGGACTGCCGGAGTTTCCACCGGTAATGTCGTTGTTTGTGGTGAAACAGGTATGCAGCGTTCCGTCTTTATCGGCGTACTGCCCAAAGTCGTTGGCGTAATAAAGTTCTTTCAGTTTCGCAGGCACATCAAACTCATCATCGCCCGGAATTTCCTTTTCAATATAACCTTTTAGCGTGGTGTAATAACTGTAGTGAACACCATCGCGCGGCACGTAGTCGCCAACGGTTCCGTAAGTCAGGCGCATGGTTGAGTTGGCATCCGGGTAAAATTTGCGGTCCTGCTCCATTTCCATCAAGCCGGCCACAAACAGGCGGCGGCCAGTCAGCAGGTCATCCTTGGTTTCGCTCATTTTTGCCCCCAAGATGGACATCATGTCGAAGATATCCAGCGCACTTTGAAAAGCCATATCCTTTTCCAAGGTCTTCAGTTTTGGGTTGTCCAGAAAAGCTTCCAATTCTTCCTGATTGGCGAACACAGTTTTGTCGAACATTTTCTCCGCGTAGGCCATAAAATCGCCTTTGTATTTTTTTCTGATTTCTTTGAAAAAATCCGGATGATAGGTTGAAACCACGTTTTCCTGAAACACGCTCATCAGGGCACCGGCAATTTTAGCATCGGTCGACGCATTATAATCTTTGAAAAAATCGTCCAACTCTGCTTTCATTTGAGCGGCGTTGGCTGCAATTCGCTCCGTATTTCCTTGTTTCAACGCCTCAAAAAGGCCCTTGGCTCCGTAGCTGAAATAGAAAATCTCGGGCCCGCGAACCATCGATTCAACCAAGTACTCGTAAGCTTGCTCATCGCGCGTATCTTCGTAGGCCGATTCAATCAGGCTCAGTGCTTCGGCGTATTTTTCTTTCCGCCCTTCATCTTCATTCACCCAGTTGGTGAATTTTTCTTCCAGGGTTTTCTTCTTTTCAATCACCTGAAGTGCATTCAGCCCTTTGTTTTGGCCAATGCTGTATTTGTAGTAGTTTGAACTTCTGGCATGCTTCGACGCATACTGGATGCGTTCTTTTTGTCCCGAGCTCATGTACTGCTTTAAGATCTCCAGTTTCTTTTCGCGGGCATTGATCCGGGCTTCGTTGGTTCCGGTCATCGTGTATTCAATGCCAAACGACGATTTGTAACGATTCGTGCTTCCGGGGTATCCCAACACCATGGCAAAGTCACCTTCTTCATAACCTTTCAAGGAAATAGGCAGGTGATGTTTGGGCTGGTAAGGAATGTTTTCTTCCGAGTAGTTGGCCGGTTTCCCGTCGGGGCCGGCGTAAACGCGGAACAAGGCAAAGTCGCCGGTATGGCGCGGCCACATCCAGTTGTCGGTGTCGCCACCAAATTTACCAATTGATTTTGGCGGCGCACCTACCAGACGTACATCGCGAAAGGTTTCGTAAACAAAAAGATAGAAGCGATTTCCTTCAAACAACGACTGCACCCGTGCATCGTAATGTGTATCATCGGTGGCTTCTTTTTGAATTTCAAATGACTTGCGCTGAATGGCTGCATTGCGTGCCGAGAAGTCCAGATCTTCGTCCAGTCCTTCCAAAAGCTGGTCGGTCACATCTTCAACACGAACCAAAAACGATACGGTTTTGCCAGGATTTGGCAATTCTTCTTCCAACGATTTCGCCCAAAACCCATCCTGCAAATAATCATGCTCCACCGAGCTGTGCGTTTGAATTTCATCAAAGCCACAATGGTGGTTGGTCAACATCAGCCCCTGGGCTGAAATCAACTCTCCGGTACACGAGCCACGGTCGATGGCGACAATCGCATCTTTCAAACTCGAATTATTAATGGAATAGATATCATCAGCCGATAACTCCATCCCCATTTCCTGCATTTCGCCAATGTTCAGTTTATGAACCAGCGACGGCAACCACATTCCTTCATCTGCTGTGGCCGAACCCTGAAAAAGCAGGCTCAAGCCAACAATCACTACAAAAATCCTCTTCATTCGATATCAGTTATTTATATTTCAAATCTAAGAAGGCGCAAAGATAGACATCTGCCACAACTGGCAAACAGCTTTTCGCATGGCGCGCTTATTTATAACATTTCTATCAGTTGGCGAAGTTGGCTTTGCATTACATTTCCCGGCTGGTTTTCCAACTTCTTTTTCTAAAAGTCCTGAAATTAAACGGTGGAAAGTTCAGATTTTCAGAAGGCTTTTGCCGGTTTTAAATTTCCCTATCTTTGCAGAGAAATTTTTAACCCAAACGAATGAATTCGAGAAAAGTCAGGGTGCGCTTTGCCCCAAGTCCGACCGGGCCGCTCCACATGGGCGGTGTCCGTACTGCTTTATTTAACTACTTGTTTGCCAAGAAACACGGAGGCGATTTTTTACTTCGTATTGAAGATACCGACCAGGCCCGTTATGTGCCGGGCGCTGAAGAATACATTATTGAAGCACTAAACTGGTGCGGCTTAAATCCGGTGGAAGGCCCTGGTATTGGCGGCGATTTTGGCCCGTACCGCCAGAGCGAACGCAAGGAAATCTATCGTCAGTATGCACAACAACTGGTGGAGAATGGCCATGCCTATTACGCCTTTGACACTCCCGAAGAGTTAGACCAGTTGCGCGCAGCTGCCGAAGCTGAAAAGCAGGTTTTTTCGTACGACCTGCACACCCGCGGAAAACTGAACAATTCGCTGACCCTTTCATCGGCTGAAGTAGAGCAGAAGATTGCGGCCGGCGACCCCTGCATCATTCGGTTTAAAATGCCGGAAAACACCGATGTGGTTGAAAAAGATTTGATTCGCGGCGAGGTGAAATTCAATACGAACCAGCTGGACGACAAAGTACTGTTTAAAGCTGACGGCATGCCAACCTATCATTTGGCCAACGTGGTGGACGACCACCTGATGCAAATTACGCATGTGATTCGTGGCGAAGAATGGCTGCCGTCCATGCCGCTGCACATTCTGTTGTACGAGGCGCTTGGCTGGAGCGACACCCGCCCGCAGTTTGCGCATTTGCCTTTGATTTTGAAGCCAACCGGAAAAGGAAAATTGAGCAAGCGCGATGGCGACAAAATGGGATTTCCCGTGTTTCCTTTGCTCTGGACTGACCCAAAAACCGGCGATGTATCGCGTGGCTACCGCGAAGATGGCTATTTCCCCGAAGCTTTTGTAAACCTGCTGGCTTTGCTGGGCTGGAATGCTGGAACCGAGCAGGAGTTTTTCAGCATGGACGAATTGATTGAGCAATTTAGCCTGGAACGCGTGGTTAAATCAGGCGCGCGGTTTGATCCGGAGAAGGCCAAGTGGTTTAACCGGCATTATTTTCAGCAAAAAGATGAATTGGCTTTAGCCCACGCATTCAAACCTTTGCTGGCTGAAAAGGGAATTGACACCAGTGATGAGCGCATTGCCAAAGTGGTTGGCTTGGTGAAAGAACGCTGCGAATTTGTGTCTGACCTGTGGGAACAAGGCAACTACTTTTTTGTGGCTCCCGAAAGCTACGATGACAAAACGGTAAAGAAAAAGTGGAAAGAAGATACGCCTGAAAAATTGCAGGAAATCATTTCGCTATTCCAGTCGGTTGAGCAGTGGGATGCCCCAACCATTAAGGAAGCATTTTCGAATTTCATGAATGAAAAAGGTTGGGGATTTGGCGTGGTGATGGTTCCCATTCGCTTGGCTTTGGTCGGCACCAGCGCCGGAGCCGACCTGTTCGACATTTGTGAAATCATTGGTAAAGCCGAAACCCTCAGCCGCATCGAAAAAGCGATAGCAAAACTCGAATAACGATCAGCGGATTGATGATCGTTATTGATAAGCCCGGGCCGAAAACCCGGGCTTCTTTTTTGCCGATAAGTGACAGCAACGTTAAATTTTTGTATTTTTAGACCAAATTCGTTTTTTAGTCCAAATATATTTAATCTCTTTGCAGTCAGAAATAACTCAGACAGCAAAACAGTCATGCAAAAATCAATTAGAGCAATGAAAACCAGTGTATTCTTACACTTGTTTTTTGTGGGATGTTTGGTCCAGTTGCAGTCGCATGCACAAAGTTCGCATGTTAAAGTACTTACATTCTCGGATGTGTATGAGCAGACGATGGACAACAGCCACGTGTTGAAACAAGCCGAACACCAGATGAACGAAAAGTCTGCTGACCTCCGGGCTGCACAAGGTTTACGCGCTCCCAAAATCAGTCTCAGCGGTACCGCCGTTCAAATGGCGGATCCTTTGCACCTGGATTTAACTCCTGTGCGCGATGCGATTACGCCGATCTATTCAACCTTAGGAAATTTTGGTAATTTTTCGGGCGTGCCGAACCCCGATCCCGCAACCAACCAGATGATGCCGGCCTTGCCTGACGATCAAAGCACTGCTGCCGTTCGGGCTCAGTTACTGGAGGGCCTGGATCACCTGAACGCTGCCGAATGGGATCAAATGATTCAGGAGAAGCGCTTTGCATCCCTGAGTGCCTCGGCGGTTTGGCCGGTATTTACTGGCGGAAAAATTAATGCTGCCAACGAAGCAGCCCGTATTCACGAAGAAGAAGCTGGTTTACAGAAAGATCAAAAACAAGGCGAGCTGTTAAGCGAGCTGGTGGCTCGCTACTATGGTCTGGTGTTGTCGCGAGAGTCAGAAAAAGTTCGTGAACAGGTCCTTGGTGCAATGGAAAAGCATTTGTACGATGCGGAAAAGCTGAGTGTAGAAGGCCAGATCGCACGGGTTGAGAAACTACACGCAGAGGTTGCTAAAGCTGATGCGGAACGCGAGCTAAAGAAAGCACGTCGCCAGTCTCTCATTGTGGAACGTTCGCTGCAAAATACGATGGCTTTGGAGCCATCCGATTCGATCGTCGCAGTGAATCAGCTGTTTGTTCTGAAAAAAATTGGAGGCGAAGATCAGTTTGTTGAACTGGCCAAAGCAAACAGCCCATTGCTGCAACAAGTGGACTCCAAAAAGAGGCTGAGCCAAGCCGGGGTGAAGTTGGAGCAGAGTAATTATCTGCCAACCATTGCGTTGACCGGCATGTATGATATTGCCAATAAAGATTTTTCACCTTATGTGCCGGAATGGATGGTCGGTGTTGGATTAAAATGGACCTTGTTTGATGGCGTGACTCGAACGCGCAAAGTGCAGGCTGCCAAGCACCGGGTTAATCAAGTAGAAGAAGCCAGATTGAAAGCCCAGGATGATATTGAAACAGTGATCCGGAAACTTCACCAACAGCTGGGCATGCAACTGGAGCAGCATGAAAGCCTGGAAAAATCATTGACTTTTGCTGAGGCATATTTGGAAAGCAAGGACATGGCTTTTCACGAAGGGCTGGCTACTTCGGCCGATGTTGTTGATGCCCGCTTGCTGGTGGCCAAGTTTAAAATTGAGCAATTGCAGGCCATGTATCAATACGATGTTGCCTTAGCTGCGCTGATGCAAATCTGTGGCGTGCCGGCACAGTTTAATCATTACATCACCAGCGATCTGGTGATTACGCAAACCATTGACTCAAAACAAGAATAAATTCAGGAAAAATGAATAAGACCAGAAATTTTATCATCGGCTTGTTTGTCACAGCCTTGTTGATTTTTGTGCTGTATACCACTTGGGTGATTACCCGGCCGGTACCATTAGAAATTCAGGGTGAAATTGAAGCAACACAGTTTCGTGCGAGCTCGAAAATTCCGGGACGTATTGATGCTATTGCCGTCCATAAAGGGCAGCAGGTTCAAAAAGGCGACTTTTTGTTTTCAATCAAGAGTCCCGAGATCGAAGCCAAATTACAGCAAGCCACTGCAGCCCGTAGCGCAGCCGAAGCACAAAGTATGAAAGCACAGCATGGCGCACAAGAAGAAGATATCCAGGCAGCTTACAGCACTTACCTGAAAGCGGAGGCCGCCGCTCGTTTGTACGAGAAAACATTTCAACGAATTTCCAATTTGTTTGAGGCGGGAGTGGTGCCTGAGCAAAAGAAAGATGAGGTGGAAACACAGATGGAAGCTTCGCGCGAAACAGCCAATGCGGCCAAAGCAATATGGACCAAAGCCAGCAATGGAGCCCGCAGTGAGGATAAGAATGCCGCTGAAGCATTGGTGGCACAAGCCGAAGGAGCCATTGCAGAGGTGGAGTCGTACCTGAGCGAAACGCAGATTAGTGCTCCAGCCAGTGGCGAGGTGTCCAACATTATTTCAGAAGAAGGAGAGCTTGTCCCAACAGGCTTTCCAGTGGTGACCATTCACGACTTGTCGGACAGCTGGGCCACCTTTTTTATTCGCGAAGACCTGATGGCTGATATCCGCATGGGAAGTGAGATAAAAGCAACAGTTCCTGCGATCGGCAATCAGGAAATCACTTTTAAGGTTAATTACATGAGTCCGTTGGCCGATTTTGCCAGCTGGACATCAACCAAAGCTTCGGGCGGTTTCGATGTCAAATCGTTCGAGATCCACGCCGCGCCCGTCCAACCTGTCGACGGCTTGCGTCCCGGGATGAGCGTTTTAATCAATTGGAAACAATTCAAGACAAAATAAAGCATGAACCAGAAAGAGCAAACAGGCTATTTTCGCAGGAACCCCTTTTTCAGGGTGTTTCTTCGGGAAGTCGACCGGATGAGTAGTTCTTTCGTCTACCTGTTTACCACCTTGCTGGGGCCCCTCATTGCCTTTATTTTGTTACTGGCTATTTTTAACGAAGGAGTGCCCCGAAACTTGTCGGTAGCCCTGGTCGATCAGGATCATTCAAGCTTGTCGCGCAAAATGGCCATGTGGATTGATGCTACTCCGGAGGCTGAGGTAGTCATGCGTTTACCTAATTTGGAGGAGGCATACGACCAGATGAAAAACGGCCATATCGATGCTGTTGTGCTTATTCCTAAGGAAACGGAAAAGAACATCCTGAAAGGGGTGCAGCAAGAGATTCCGGTTTTTATCAACAACGCCAACATTCTAAAAGGCGGATATCTGCAAAAAGGAATTTATAAAACGCTGGCAACCTTGTCAGGCGGCATTAAGGTACAGGTAGCGATGAAACACGGTCTGTCAGAAAGGCAAGCATTGGCAAAGGCTCAGCCTGTCAAGCTGCATCAGCATGTTCTGTTCAACCCCTTTGGCAACTATGCCCATTTCTTGCTTTCCGCCTTGCTGCCACTCATGGTGGTAGTATTTACGCTGCTAAGCACCGTATATGCAGTAGGAACAGAAGTTCGGGAGGGAACCGGACCGGAATGGCTGGAACACTCGGAAGGAAGCATTATTGTTGCTATTGCGGGTAAACTAACTCCGTACACCCTTTTATTTTTAGTGGTTTCAACGGTCATGAATGTCGTTTTGTTTGTGCAGATGGGGACACCCTTGCGTGGCGAATTTATGCTGATTGCCTTGGGTGAGCTGATCTTGATTATGGCCTATCAAATGCTGGGTGTGCTGCTGGTTACCGTCACAAGTAATCTACGTTTGGCGCTATCGTTGGGAAGTGCTTATTCCATGATGGCGCTGACATTCTCGGGATTGACATTCCCGCAGTTTGCCATGCCAGCAATGGCTAAAGCGTTTACCTGGCTATTTCCGTTTACCTATTGGGTGAAGTTGTTTATTTCTCAAGCTATTCGGGGCGAAGCGGTGGTTTATGGAATTCGGTTTTTAGCGATTCTGCCATTATTTGCCCTGCTGTCAGTAGCTATATTACCCCGCTTAAAACGGATTCTTCAAAATGAAAACTATTGGGGAAAGGTTTAGGGAGTGAGCCACTAGTGATGATCGATATGAAAAAACGATTGAAGAAAATAAGGACAGGAATTCGCATGACGGGGCAATTCTATCAGGACGAAATGCAAGCCATCCTGAAAGACCAGGGCGCCTTGCTCATTTTGTCAGGAGCAATTATTATTTACTCCTTGATTTATGCCTATGCCTACAAAATGGAGCTTGTACGGGAAGTTGACACGGTAGTGGTTGATCTGGACCGTAGCTCCTCAAGCCGACAGTTGGTGCGCATGATTGATGGTACAGAGGAGGTCAAGGTAAGTCGTTCAGCAACCAGCATGAAAGAAGCACGGGAAATTTTCGATGAAGGCGAACATGTGGGAGGAATTGTCGTGATTCCTGCCAATTTTGAGAACGACCTGTTGGAGGGGGTACAAGCCGATGTTGCCGTGTATGCCGATGGCAGTTATTTTTTAATTTACCGGCAGTTGCTTGGAGCAGCCGTTAAGTCGGTTGGCACTTTTTCAGCCGGAGTTGAGATTAAAAGACTGATGGCTGAAGGAAAAACCTACGAGCAGGCGATGGCTGCCCGCGATCCCCTGTCAGCTGACTTGCATTTCTGGTTTAATCCTTCTTCGTGCTATGGCAGCTTTGTAATGCCCGGACTGATCCTGATTATTCTGCAACAAACTTTACTGATTGGTATTGGGATGATTGGTGGATCCAACAAGGAGAAAAATCGGCATAGTTTCCAGGTACCGGTGGCATTAAAACGTGGAGGCATCTTTCCGCTCTTGTTTGGGAAAAGTTTGAGCTACCTCACCATCTACAGTGTCAATAGTTTGTTTACCATGGTGCTATTGCACAACTGGTTCGACTATCCCAACCGGGGCAGCTACCTGGATGTGATGGCGCTGACCCTGTTATTTCTGCTCTCGGTTATTTTCATGGGAATTACGTTCTCCGTGCTTTTCAAAAAACGCGAATCATCCATTTTGCTGATGGTTTTCTTGTCGCCTATTGTTTTGTTTTTAAGTAGAATTAGCTGGCCTGCAGATTCAATTCCTCCCCTGTTACATAAGTTGGCGCATGTGTTTCCGTCCACCATTATGGTGCCGGCTTACTTGCGTATTCGTGATTTAGGAGTCGGGTTAGTCCATGTCAGGTACGAATATCTATTGCTGCTGGGGCAAACTGGTTTTTACTTTCTGACGGCATCGGTAGCGCTGTATTTTGAAACCAGACACAACCGAAAACTAAGCCAGCAAGAAGAGCCGATTTAGCTTACTCAATCACCTTTTCATCATGACTGTTGACAAACAGCATCGAGTCGATGTTGTTAAAGCCTTCAAATAGAGGTTTTCCATGATGTTTGAGATGGTCGCCACGGAAACCCAGAATAACCAGGCCGGCGTCAGCCGAACGTTGGTTGATCATCTCCTGAATGCTTACGTTTTCCTGTTCTTCCAAAAACTCGATATTTTTTAACGTAACAGGAAGGCGTCCGCGGACAATCAGCTCCTGAAGATGCTTCTTGGTATTTTCAATTTCTCCGGGTTTCGAAATATCAAAAATCTTGATCGCACTCTTTTTCCAATCCGGATGGGCATAGATGATAAAACTGAGCAGAATCATCAGGTTGGCATTGGACTCATCACTTCGCTTCAACCACAAGTGAATATCCTTGTCCGAATCAATCGGGTCAAGCCCTGTACGAAGAATCAACACATCGAAGTTACCAGCATTCACCAGCCCATAATTTTCAATGATCCGTTTCAACCCATTCTCATCGCTGACGTTGTTGTCAAAAATAAGCATGTTATTATCCAGTCCGGTGATGCCGGGAAGCTGCACAGCCTGAGCAATCGCTGAGGTGTACGAAGGCGAGATCATCGTATCGACATAAACCTGACTTTCAATTTTTCCAAATTGCAAAATCAGCTTATCCAATGTGGCCCGGGCTTCTTCGTTCGAGGCTTTTGAAAAGTAACCGGGAATCAGATGAATGTAGGTTCCAAAACCATATTTATACGAAATCCAGTTCAACAGCCGGAAAGCTTCCTTACGCTCAAATGTTTTGTCTGAAATACAGATGCAACTTGGCCTCCACTCCGAGTATGACTTCCGTTTGCGGGCATTTTGCAGATAGACCTGCAAATTGCGGTTCAGCTGAAAAATGGCATTGATGAAAATGATTTCCAATCCTTTGCGGTCTTTATGATAGTAATTGACCAGCAAATAAATCACGGTCATGGCTGAGAGTGATAAAACGGCATACAGCGCATCGATTTTAAACATGATAAATAAAGCCACCACAAAACCAATCAATGAAAAGTACCAACGCGACTTAAATGAAGGGCGATAGGACGGTGAAGAGCCAAAATGATTCAAAAAAGAAATCAGACAGAGAGAACCGTAGGTCACCATGAAGAACATGGAAATAATTCCGGCGACGACATCCACATTTCCGGCAGCAACAAAAACGAAAGCTATAAAAATGGTCACCAGCGTGGCATTGATCGGTTCATTCTTCTTTTTGTCGTTCAAACGTAAAAAAGCGTTCACTTTTATCCCGGGAAAGGAACGATCGGTTGCCAGCGCTTGCAGGGTCCGGGGGGCCACCATGATGGAGCCAATGGCTGATGACAAGGTAGATGCCGCCAGCCCGATTGGGATAATAATGCTGCCGCCAAGAGCAATATCGCCCATAATTAGCTGCTGCTCGGTTAAATCGCTTACGCTGGCTGATGCGGCCAGTTTCCAGGCAATAAAAAAGTAAATGATCATGCCCGAGAACGTGGCTAAGGTGGTTCCAAGCGGAATCGACTTGGAGGGTTTTTTCAATTCGCCCGACAAGCCAACACCTGCCGTCATGCCGGTAAAAGCCGGAAATATGATGGCAAAAACAACAAAAAACTGGTTCATGTTGCGCATGTCGGCCGAGAAAATAGAAAAAGTATTCGCTTCATAATACTCCGTAGTACCCGCAAAAAAAAGGATGAGTGCAACCGTCAGAATTCCCACAATAACGTATAAGGTTTTAACCCCCATATTGGCTCCTTTTTTATACATCAGAAAAGCCAGGCCGCCCATAGCCGGAATGCTGATGGCCTGCCGGGGAAGGATAAAGTCGTAGTTTACCTTCAGATACTCAAACAAAAACTCAAAAGACTCGGTAAAAGCAATGATATAAAAAGCGACGCTGATAGCCTGCGACAGGTAAAGGGCAATGCCCACGGTGGCGCCAATATTCAGGCCAAAGGAGCGGGAGATGATGAAGTATTCACCGCCACCTTCCACCCGCTTGTTGGTGGCAATTTCAGAAATAGCCAGCGCTGTGGGAATGGTCACCAGGTGCCCAAGCAGGATGATAAGTATCACACCCCAAAATCCCAGCGTGCCCACACCATAGCCAAACCTTAAAAATAAGATGGCTCCAAGAATGGTAGACATGGCTGTGAAAAATACCGGGGCGGTACCAAAATTCTTATTATTTGCAGACATCGTTTCGTTGTTTTTGTAGGGAAACAAAGCCGGGCCTTTTTTGATCAATTCCGCGCCCCACTTGGTTCAGATTCATAAAAAAGCTCGTTTATTGAGTGTACAAGATATTAAATTGAATTTAGCCGTGAGCTTGTTTTGAACAAATTTTTTTCTGTAATCGGGAGCCTGTTCATTGGCTATTGCCATGTCCAACATGGTCGGTTTTTCGGAAGTAAAAAAAGGTTTTTCGCTGGCCAAGGTCGTCGTAATTGTAAATCTCCTTATCAGGATGACGTTTGTAAAAAGCCAGCATCGCCAAATCGCCGGCGCAAAACAGCGAGTGGATGCACATCAGGCCAATAAAAAAATAAGCCAGCGGACTTGACCAAAAGAAAAGCGCGCCCAGCACACAAACAGCTTTGACCACCCAAAACGGCGCCAGCGCCACAAAGCGAAAGGTTGGGTAATCAATGACTGTTTGATCCACGCCGGCATAAAAAATAAATTTGCTCCAGATGGCGCCAAATTGTACTTTGCCTGTTCCGCGCAAGAGAAAAGCGGCGGCATGAATCAGTTCGTGCAAAATAATCAGCAAAGTAAACGCAAAGAGTACAGCGCTTCCAATGGCGATGACTGGCTGGCTCATGCCTCGGGAATAAAGAAGAATAGCCTTCACCAAAAAAAAAAAAGAAAAAGGGCGATCATGCTGATTTGATAAATCGAATACAGTCGGATCAGGTGTTTTTCCCGGGCGATTTGCTCAAAGATGAATTGCTTGATATGCTGGTGGTCCACTTCTGCAAGCAATTCAAATGCATCGCCTTCCATCAAATCCTTGGGCGTTAACCGGTGCTTCATTCAGGATCATTTTTCAGGATTAAATATAGGGTTTTCAGCGAAATCAAGCGAGTAATAAAAGCATAGGCAAAACCAGCAGCAATCAACAACCAGAATCCAAAGATCCAATGGTCAACGAACAAAGTCAATTTGCCGGCCAAAATGGAGAACAAGACAAAACCGGTCAGTTTAAAAATGAGCAGGTAATTGATTTTGAGCTTGAAGAGGTACGTCGCAATTCCCACTTGAGCCGCTGCCGTTAAAATCTGGGTAGTCAGTGCGGCATAGGCCGCCCCCAAGGCTTGCATTTGCTGAATCAAAACCAGGTTGAGAACGATATTGATCAGCATACCACCAAAAGCCATCACGTTGAGTTGCCTGAGGTTTCCGTTGGCAGTAAGTAAGGTGCCAAAAATATAGGTGGTGGCAATGCCGATAAAACCGGCCATCAAAATTCCGAAGATGGGGGCCGACTCCCCAATGTGTTCGTGATAGAGCAGCTGCATGATTTCGTACCCATAAAAGTTGGCCGCCACCCCAATGAGAATAGCTGGAACGATGATGAGCAAATAAGCGAGCTGAACCAATTGAACCAGGTCGTCGCGCTGTTTGATCATGCGTGCAAACATGGGCAGCAGCAAGCCGGCAAACAAAGCGCCAAACATGGCAAAGGTATCCAGCAGACGGAAAGCCTGCGCGTAAATCCCGGCCTGCATTTTCCCCACCGGGTCGGGCAGCAGGCGTTCGAGCAGCACCGAGTCAATGCGGTTGTAAACCGACATCAGCAAAATCAATAGCGCAAAGGGGTAACTTTGTTTCAGAATGAGCCGGATATAGCGCAGGTCGTACTGAATCCGAATACTTTTGGCGTAATGCAACACCGTGAAAAAAGTGACCAGCGCTGCCAGGAGATAGGCCGCCGACTGCGCATAAACAAACCAGCTGATGGAAAAGTAGCCGCCAAACCAGTTGGTAAAAAGCAGCACACCGCAAAACAAAATCATCAGGCTGCGATCGAGCACCGAAAGCAAGCTGTCCGTGCGAAACAAGTGCAAACCGCTGATGTTGGAGCGCAGGTAAAAGGTAAAGGAAATCAGAAACTGATTAAAAATCAGGAAAAGCAAGAGGTGAAACTGAACCTGGTTGTAGCCGATTATTGTGGCCAAAATCAGACAGACAGCGGCATAGCCAACAGCCAGCAAAAATTTCAGCCCTATAATGTTATTCAGGTATTTTTGAAGCAAATGACTATGCTGAGCAATGTTTCGGTTGTTGAAATTGGTGATGCCCAAATCGAGTAGAATATTCAGAATCATCGAAAAGTTAAGCAACGAAAAATACAGACCATAGCTTTCGGCTCCCACCACATTTTGCACGGTTCGGTCAATTCCAAAGATCCAAAAAGGCTTGATTAAGAGATTAAGAAAGAGCAGCAGGAATAAATTGGTGACAAATTTGCGTTTCAACAGTCGTTGCTTTATCCGATTAATTTGGTTAAAAATAAACAATTTTTAGGCAGACTTTGTACATTTGGCTTGAAATCTAAGATCGCAAATCCGATGGCTTTTATTCGCTGGCAGATTGTATGTGAAACATCAATGCCACGGTTGAAGAAAAGCCGGCTAACAGTACTCAAATAATCCGAAAATCACATGCTCATTGCGGTAAACACACGCTTATTACAAAAAGGGAAACTGGAGGGAATTGGTTGGTTCACGCGCGAAACACTTGACCGAATCACCCAAAATCACCCCGAACACCAGTTTTTGTTTCTGTTTGACCGTCCCTATGCTGACGAATTTATTTTTTCGGACAATGTGACTCCGCTTGTGATCTCGCCGCCCACGCGCCACCCTTTGCTCTGGTATGTTTGGTTTGAATGGATGATTCCACGTGTGCTGAAAAAGTACAAAGCCGATCTGTTTTTGTCGCCCGACGGTTATTTGTCGCTCAACACCAAGGTGAAGCAACTGGCTGTCATACACGACATCAATTTTGTGCATCGCCCAAAAGATTTGCCCTGGCTGATGGCCAACTATTGCAATTTCTTTTTTCCAAAGTTTGCCAGGCGGGCATGCCGAATTGCCACGGTTTCCAATTATTCCAAAGCAGATATCAGCCAAACCTACCGGGTCAATTCCGATTTGATTGATGTGGTTTATAATGGCGTCAACGAACGTTACCAACCCACTTCCGAAGAAGAAAAAGAGAGGGCGCGCCAACAATTTACAGGTGGGAATCCCTATTTTTTGTACATCGGCGCCCTGCATCCGCGCAAAAACATTGACGGTTTGTTGCGGGCCTATGAAGCTTTTCGCAGGACCGGAAGCCCGGAAGTCAAGCTCGTGATTGCCGGCAGCAAATTATTTAAAACAGCTGAAATCAGGAAAACCTTGGAACGCACGCGTTTTAAAGCCGATGTGATTTTTACCGGTCGCCTTTCGGTGGAGGATTTGCACCAACTGCTGGGAGGCGCCCTGGCGCTGACCTTCGTATCTTTTTTCGAGGGCTTCGGCATTCCGGTGCTGGAAGCGATGCTTGCCGGAGTTCCGGTCATTTGCTCCAACACCACCGCCCTGCCCGAAGTGGGTGGTGAGGCGGCGCTGTTTGTCGATCCTTTTGATGAGCAACAAATTACCGCGGCCATGAAACGAATAGCCAACGATAAAAACCTGCGTGCTGAACTGATTGCCAAAGGACAGGTGCAGCAGCAAAAGTTCAGTTGGGACCAAACGGCCAGCCGGCTGTGGGAAAGCATGCAGCAATGTTTAAACGATTGATCCAGATTGCCGATGAACCAGTCAAAGAATACAAAAGCACGGATTCAAAAAACCATTTTGCAGGGCTGTTTAGTGGAAGGCCGCACCGAAGCGGGTTGCGACGAAGCCGGTCGTGGTTGCCTGGCGGGCCCTGTGTTTGCAGCTGCGGTGATTTTACCTCCCGGATTCAAAAATGATTTGCTGAACGACTCCAAAAAGCTAAGCGAAAAGCAGCGCTACCAACTGCGCCCAATTATTGAGGAGCAGGCCCTGGCTTTTGGTATTGGCATCGTAAGCAACCAGGAAGTGGATCAAATCAATGTACTGAATGCTTCGTTTTTAGCCATGCACCGGGCGGTGAAGCAATTGATCCTGAAGCCCGAACACCTGCTAATTGATGGCAACCGTTTTCGGCCTTATCCTGAAATTAACCACGACTGCATCATCAAAGGCGACGGCAAATTCCTGTCGATTGCGGCAGCTTCTGTTTTGGCCAAAACCTATCGCGACGACTACATGAACCGTTTGCATGAAGATTTCCCGGAGTATCATTGGCTGAAAAACAAAGGTTATCCAACCAAAGTGCATCGCGAAGCGATTCGCAAACTCGGACCAACACCCCATCATCGCCTCAGCTTCCGCTTGCTCGAAGAGCAGCTCAAACTGGAGTTGTAAACCGCCGGTTCGCCTTTTCTTCCATTTCACGAACGAAATGCCCAGTCTGCCTTTTATCACTTTTTATTTTCTGCTTATTTAATTACTTTGGAAAACATTCAGCAGAATAGTCAAACCCTCTAAATAAGCCAAAGATGTACGGAAAAATTAAACAAGATTTACAACAAACCCTGGAAGAACTCAAAACACAGGGACTGTATAAAACTGAGCGGATCATCACTTCGTCGCAAAGTTCCGGTATCCGCGTGGGCACCGATAAGCAAGTGTTAAACTTTTGTGCCAACAACTACCTGGGGCTGGCCAATCATCCGGAGGTGGTCAAAGCCGCTCAGAATATCATGGATGATTGGGGATTTGGACTTTCGTCGGTTCGTTTTATCTGCGGTACACAGGCCATTCACAAAGAGCTGGAGCAAAAAACCTCGGAATTTTTAGGCACCGAAGACACCATTTTGTACTGTGCGGCTTTTGACGCCAACGGCGGTGTTTTCGAACCGCTGCTGGGCGAAGATTCGGCCATTATTTCGGACGAATTGAACCATGCTTCCATTATCGATGGGGTGCGTTTGTGCAAAGCGCAGCGCTTTCGTTACAAACATTCGAATATGGAAGAGTTGGAGCGTTGCCTGATCGAAAGTCAGTCGGCCAAATACCGGCTGGTGGTGACCGACGGGGTGTTTTCGATGGATGGCGACTTAGCCAAACTACCCGAGATTGTGGCCTTGTGCGAGCAATACGATGCGCTGGTGATGGTCGATGATTCGCACGCTTCGGGTTACATTGGCGCTACCGGACGCGGAACAGCCGAACACTTTGGGCTGCTCGGCCAAATCGATATCATTACCACCACTTTTGGAAAAGCGCTGGGCGGCGGCAATGGCGGCTGCACGTCGGGCCGCAAAGAGATTATTGAAATGCTGCGCCAGCGCTCACGTCCGTATTTGTTTTCCAACACATTGGCGCCGGCTACCGTGGGCGCTACCCTGAAAGTACTCGACATGCTGACTGCCTCGTCGGAACTGCAAAACCGCACGATGGAAAATGCCAACCGCTTCCGCAGCAAAATGGAAGCTGCCGGCTTCGACTTGGTGAAAGGCGAAACAGCCATTGTTCCGGTCATGCTCTACGACGCGCCGCTGGCCGTCAAGTTTGCAGACCAGCTGCTCAACGAAGGCATTTATGTGATTGGCTTTGTTTACCCCGTTGTGCCCAAAGGCAAGGCCCGCATCCGCGTGCAACTATCGGCTGCGCACACCACCGAACAAATCGATCAGGCGGTCGAAGCCTTTATCAAAGTGGGCAAAGAACTTGAGGTGATTTAAAGAGAAAAAATAAAAGCCCGGAGGACATCACACCCTCCAGGCTTTACCAATTCAAAAACACATAAAACAGAAACAAAAGCTTATTCATAGGATTTCATCGGAACATAGTTGCCGTTGGCTTCAGGCTGGAAGGGAATGTCGAGTATTTGAACCCGATGGGTACCTTGCCAGTTGGTATAGCTTAGTTCCTCGCCAATCTTGCCCAGAAATAGGGTAACACCCAGGGCAGAAAAGATCGAAATCCTGTTTTCGCGTACATTTTCAAACGTAGGATACACCAGTTGGATGCTGCACGCCACTGTTGCGTCAACCGGCCTGAGGGTCACAACCGAATTCATCGAAACAACATCCGGCGGCAGTTCGTGAGGCTGCACAATTTGAGCCGCAAGAAGCTTCTTCCTGACCCCTTGAATGCTGCCGTGCCGCGACGAATAGTTGATTCCGCTGGCATTGACCAGTGGCATGATTTGATTGAAGTCAACAATGGATACCAGCATGATCCTTAGCGTTTTTTGCGTTTAACGACCTTCTCTTCTTCCTTTTTAAGTCGCTTTTCTAACTTGCGTTCCTTCAAACTTTTTGTTGGCTCTTTTAGATTTCCTTTTGCCATGATTTTAAATTTTTAAGGTTTATAAAAACAAGACATGGGTATGATGTAATTCGTCATTCAGACGGTGTATTCTCCTTGCGCTTCGGGTTGATAAATGATCGATTTGATTTTCATTTTCTTCACGCCTTTTGGAACATCGAAGGCGATGATGCTTCCGGTTTTATAGCCCAGCAGCGCGGCTCCAAGAGGCGACAGAATACTGATTCTGCCATTCCGAAAGTCTGACTCCCTGGGATAAACCAGCTTGACCGTCATGGACTTTTTCGTGTCCTCATCGATGATCTCCACGGTGGAATTCATGGTGACAAAGTCGGGTTCAATGACTCGGGAGTCGACCTTCTCAGCCCGATTGATTTCTTCCGACAGGAAGGCCAGGTTCCTGACTTCATTGGTTTTTACATCTCGCTCGGCAAGGATGAGTTTGCTCAAACGAACGTAGTCTAGTTCTGTAATTATGATTTGATTATCCATAGTAAAAAGATTAAATGTTATTAAACGAAAAATAGGTTGATGCGCTCTCGGTAAGAATTCACTTGAATGATTTAGACTTGCCTTAAGCCTTGTTTGGAGTCCGTTTGAGTGACGGCTCCTTTCCGGCTTCCCAAACCCACCGTGTCAGGCGAACCGTAAGTCGGCATGCCCCCTTTTGCTTGTATGTGGTTTGTATTTGTCTTTTCATTACTCGTGACTTGATCTGTGCGTAAAATTACTTCCTCGAAACAAGAAGCGTTTGATCCGATAAAAAACGGATCCGACTCAAAAGGATCGCATCCGATGCAAATGTAAGGATATTTTTTGTACTTTCACGCAAATTTTAGTGGATGAAAAATAAATATGCGCTTTTCAAGCAACTGATTGATTTATTTGAAGAATACGAGCAGGCTGAAGAACACTTGGATTTACTGGGTTTTTCGCGTTGGATGACCGAGCGCCTGGACGAAGAACCTGAACGCAATCAAAAAGTCGTCCGGAAGAATAAGATGAGGATTGAAGGTCCTTCGGATTCTTTTTTACAGGCTTTGAATGAAAAAGCCCGTTTTCTCGAGATCATTTCCCGAATGGCTCGCTACCACGAATTTTATACCCGCAAAGCGCTAAAGGACCTGATCATCAATACCCGGCTCGAGTTTTTGTTTCTTCAAACCATTGAGCAGATGGAAAAAGCTAAAAAGACCGACCTGATCAATCGCTATCATCTGGAATACACAACCGGCATGGACACCATCCGAAGGCTGAAGAATAATGGTTTGTTGGATGAAAAACAGGATGAGACGGACAAACGGGCCAAATTGCTGGAGCTGACGGAAAAAGGGAAAAGCGTGTTGGAACAGTCGCTTAAACGGATTAAGGATGAGAATAACTTTTTCTTTGCCGCCATTAGCGAAAATAAGTGGAAAAAGGTCTTGCCGGTTCTTGAAGAGATCGATGAATTTCACGATGACGTTTACCAAAACCACGGCGACAAGCCCTTTGCTGAATTGTCAAACCTGATGGATTCACTCAAGCATCTTCGAACATAGCATGCGGGCCCTCCTCCCCGCCTGTTGGCTGGTTCATTCCCTCCGAACTTGATTCAGCAGGCTGTCGAGCGGAGGCAAAAGCGCTTGCTCGCCGGGCGTCCTGGCGCGGCTTCGAAACAGATATTTCACCGAGTGACCATCCAGCTGAATCCGGCCTTCTTCTTCGGAATAGCCCATCCAATGATCCGGTTCCTTAATTCGCAACCGGGGGTTTGTGGCCAGCGCACTGTCCAAATGAATAATCGTTTGATATTCGATGTGACGTTCCTGGCTCCACAGGCCGCTTCGTTTAAAGTCGTCGAGGGTATTTTCTTTAGAATCGAACACAATCAGCATATAATCCTGATCGGGGTGGACAGGCCATTCATTGGGATGGACTTGCAGCTCGGTGGTGCGGTTCTCAAACGTCACCAAAAAGAACAACAATACCCCAAATATCATTTCGCCCAAAGCCACGTACCGATACGCCACCCGTTGTACCAGCATGCGGTCAAGCACA
>NZ_LGIA01000009.1 GCF_001270965.1 Sunxiuqinia dokdonensis
ATGTGCTGCCTGCCTTAATACGAAAATTACTGTTGGGGAGATATTTGGAAGAAAACAACTGGGATGCCATTAAACGAGACTTTGAAGTTCGCCCGGTCAACGGAGTACGAAAATTCAACTCCATCCACGACATCGAAGCCGTCCTTCAATCCTTTGGAATTAGCCGAACCACTTCAGAGGGAGCAACAAAAGTAAGGGTTGAGATTTGGGGCAGCGGCAAACCTAAACGCGAGTTTCTTTGGAGTGAAGATATGGCTGATGCCTGTGTCTTCATCATGGAAAATATCGATTTTAAAGAAGTTAAAAAGACGAGCCCGGGGGCGGAAGGCTCTGGAGAGATTCGAAATACACACATCAACATTGGAACGGGCATAGACTTGAGCATCGGTAACTTAGCTAGTTTAATTAAGTCTGAGGTTCAATTTCAAGGCGATTTGGTTTTCAACACCGACAAGCCGGACGGAACCATGCGGAAGTTAACTGATCCTTCAAAACTTCATCAATTGGGTTGGAAACATCAGGTTGAGATCGAAGAAGGTATTGCAAGAGTTCATCGGTGGTATGTCAGAGAGACGAAATTAGATACAGTTGTAAATCAAAGAGTTAAAACATAATATTAAGAAGAGCGAAATGAAAAGCGACACCTTTGTAATCATCATGGCGGGAGGAATAGGCAGTCGGTTTTGGCCTGTAAGTACAGAACGAAAGCCGAAGCAATTTCTCGATATGCTGGGAACCGGAAAAACACTCTTTCAACACACTATTGACCGGTTCAGTGATATATGTTCCGTTAGAAATATTTTCGTGGTCACTTCAGCTCAATACATTGATATTGCACTGGAGCAGGGACCAGAGATCCCAGAGTCAAATGTTTTGGCAGAGCCAGTGATGAGAAATACGGCTCCATGTATTGCCTACGCGAGTTATAAAATTCGCAAGCTAAATCCCAATGCCAATATCATTGTCACTCCCTCGGATCATTTAATTGAGCAAAAGCAATTATTTCAAAAAACCTTACAAAAGGGATTGAATTTTGTCAAGGACCGGGACGCAATCTTGACGATCGGCATTCAGCCCCATCGGCCTGAAACAGGCTACGGCTACATCCAAATGGGCGAATCGGACAAAGAAATCGGGAAGGTGAAGGCATTTAAAGAAAAGCCAGATCTGGAGACCGCAAAAACCTATCTCGAAAGCAAGGAATACCTCTGGAATGCCGGTATTTTTATCTGGTCGGTTAAGTCAATCGTTCGGGCATTTGAAACCTATATGCCAGCTATGGCGCGGGTTTTTGACAACGGAAACGACATTTATTTTACCGACAAAGAGCAAAGTTTTATCGACTTGGTTTATCCAACCTTTGAAAATATATCGATTGATTACAGTATGCTTGAAAAAGCAGACAACCTATACGTGCAAAAAGCCCATTTTGACTGGTCTGACCTTGGAACCTGGACGGCGTTATGGGAAAGATCAACGCGGAATTACACGGGGGATACCGTTTCATCGGAAAATGCCTATCTGTATGAAACTTCAAATAACATCATCCATGTACCCGAAGATAAAGTGGTTGTTGTGCAAGGCCTAAGTGAATACATCATTGTTGAATCAAACAATGTGCTGCTCATCTGTAGCAAAGGCGAAGAACAACGCATCAAGGCCTTCCGCCACAAAGCCTCAAATTCAAAATAAGAAACTACGCCTCTTCCTTTCTCTGTAAACTACGGCGAGCTTATTCATTGTTGAATATGTACTCGCATCAACTGATCACAGTTTGTTTAAATCGAGATTGACAAAGTGAAAAACATTCACTTTTAGCTATTTAATACATGTTCGGTTCTATCCACCTCTTTGCAGTTGGATAGACCGCGTTCGCTTAGTTTTACTCTAAATATTTTACCATCATGCTTAAAGAACGTGAATATACACTCGAAAAAATGAGTATAATTTTCCAGGTGCTACTCAGCCTTGGATGCTTTACCTTGGTTTGGTGGTCAGCAAATTTCTCTGCCGTTGTCCCGATAGAATCAATCCACGAACTTAACAACTCACTGATCTTTGTCGCGTTGTTGTGGTTCTTGTTATTGGAGCAGTTTGGACTGGGAAAAATGGTCAGAACCAGTAGCTACCGACAGTTATTTGTAGCCTACTTTAAATTGGTATCGATTGGTGTTGCATTCTTGTTTGTCATCAACATTATCTCAGGTTATGAGGCTCTTAACGTTAAAACACTGGTTCTATTCAGTGTCCTAAACCTGGTGGTACTGACCGGCTACAAGAATTTCTTTTTCCTGATTATGCGTTTCTTCAGAAGGCGCGGATATAGCATCCGTCAAATCCTGGTCATTGCCGATCAAGGTTCGGAAGAATACATCGAAAAAATCATTCACACAAAAGATTGGGGCTATAATATCCGGGGAATCATGAGCGGATGCAAAACGATCAATTCGAAATACAAGGATCGTTATAAAATGATCCCGGAAAGGAAAAACCTGAAAGAAGTGTTGGACCGGGAAACGATCGATGAAGTAATCTATTGCAAAACCGATTACAATCACGATGAAATCACCCGTTTCATTCTCGAATGTGCCGAGGTCGGCATTAGCTTCCACCACTACACGGGTATGATTTCGAAAGTACACGGCAAGCGAATTCGAAGTTCAAGTTTTTCATTGATCAACCAACTGCCTTTCGTAACCTACATGACCACACCTGACAATTACGCAGGTTTAAAAATAAAAAGTGCTTTCGATTTTTTCTTTAGCCTGGTTGTCATCCTGTTGGTATCGCCCGTTTTTATACTCATTGCCATTGCCATTAAATTGGACGACGGCGGGCCGGTATTCTTCAAACAAGAACGGGTAGGTCTTAACGGAAGGCGTTTCTATTGCTATAAATTTCGCACCATGGTGGCCAATGCCGAAGCGCTGAAAGCGTCGCTGATGGGACAAAACGAGCAGGAAGGGCCGGTATTCAAAATCACAATGGATCCTAGGGTAACCCGGGTTGGCCGATTTTTGCGGAAGACTTCACTCGACGAACTTCCCCAATTTTATAATGTGATTCGCGGTGAAATGTCTGTGGTTGGACCACGGCCACCCATCCCCTCTGAAGTTGAAAAATACAAACGCTGGCAAATTCGCCGCCTGAGTATGAAACCTGGAATTACCTGTATTTGGCAAGTGTCTGGTCGAAACGACATTCCTTTTGAAGAATGGATGCGACTCGACATGAAATACATCGACAATTGGTCGCTGGCCCAGGATGCCTTGCTGATCTTAAAAACCGTCAAGGTCATGTTGGTGGGAACAGGAAAATAGTTCAAAAGAAGTTTTACTCAAAAATCAAATGATTAAAAATCAAATCAATACAACAAATATGATATTCTTAATTAGAAATAAACGAAGCTTTTTTATGCTTTTTGTTTTGACAGTTTTGCTGTCTTCGTGTGTTTCCAAACGAAATTCTTATTTTCTGCGTGACTTTAAAGCTGATATTGATGCCAGCAAAGTGCAACAGGCCGATAAGGATTATGTGGTGAAAACAAACGACAATCTATATGTCAGTGTAAAAACCATCAACGCCGAAGTCAATGCCATGTTTTCGCAAAACGAAGGAGGAGGCTATGGTTCAGGCAACATGTACAACTCGCAGGCAGGACAGCACATTTACGGTTACCAGGTCGATAATCAGGGCGAGATTATACTGCCGGTTATTGGCGCTGTTCATGTGGCAGGCCGCACGTTGAAGGAAACCAAAGAACAAATTCAGTTGCGGGCAGATGAGTATTTGAAAGACGCTGATATTCAGGTGCGATTACTTAATTTCAAGGTGAGTGTGCTTGGCGAGGTCAGATCGCCCGGAGTTTACTATAACTACAACAACACCTTGACTGTACTGGAAGCCATTGGTATGGCTCAAGGAACAACCGACTACGCAAAAATCAAAGATGTTTTGGTTGTGCGACAGGGAGAAGATGCCGTACAGCCCTTTTTACTGGACCTTACAGAGAAAAATATTCTGGCATCTGAGGCCTTCTATCTTCAATCGAACGATGTCGTTTTTGTGCGGCCTCAAAAGTTGAAGAACGTGAGATTGAATGCTTCGTATTACACGATTGGAGCATCAACGCTAACTACCATTATGCTGATTGTCAACTTCCTCTGGGGCTAGGGCCAGAGTGAAAAGAACAGGTGTAGTGATGACTTTTTAATAATTAAGTAAAGATTTTGTCTATGAAAACAATGGAAGATTTCTCCAAATCGTTGGAGAGAGAGGATATGCTTGCGATCAAGAAGTTTTTCCATAAGCTGAAACGTAATTGGTATTGGTTTATGATCGCGGGTATTATTGGAGGTGCCGGTGGCTATTTGTTGACCCAGGTAACACCTCCATCGTATGAGCTTAATAGTCTGTTCTTAATCAAAAAGAAAGATAATGCTCAGGTACAGTTGGATTTACCGTTCTCAAATGCCATGGGCGGAAATATCAACCTCCTGAACCACATCGGGATTTTAACTTCCCACTCAATTAACCGGCAGGTGCTTGAAAACCTCGATTGGACAACAAGCTGGTACGAAGAATTGCTTCTTCGTGATGATGAGATGTATGGAAACGAGCCGTTTGAGATTCTGTATGATCGACAGGCCATGAATTTGGAAGGAATCCCAATTCATATACAAATGCTCGATACCAGCAATTTCCAAATTGAGGTAAAAGGGAAAAAGATGGTTTATGGAAAAGAAGTAGAAATTGAATTTTCCCAAAAAGGAAAGTTCGGCGAGCTTTTCTCGAACGACTATTTCAATTTTACCCTCTATCCCAAATATGCAAAACGTGGAAATCAATACTATTTTACATTCAATAATTTCGAAAATCAGGTAAAAAAATACATGAACCGACTGGTCATTGAAGAGCCGGAAGACAAAGCCGACTTGATTTACCTGTCTTTAATTGATCAAGTGCCCCAAAAAGGAGCCGACTACCTGAACGAATTAAGCCGGGTTTATCTGGCGTATGAGTTAAGAGAGAAGAACCATACTTCTGCAACAACCATCGATTTTATTGACTCACAGTTGAAAGATGTGATTGACACCCTTCAGGTAGCAGGCAATAAATTCACTTCTTTCCGTTCACAAAATCAAATTGTTGATATTGGCCAGGAAGGTGGCATTATTGTTCAGCGGCTGGTCGATTTGGACAAGGAACGTTCCTTGGCTCAGTCGCATCTGGATTATTACCGGAACCTGCAAAAATACCTCAGCGACACCGAAAAAATGCAGGAAGTAGTTGCTCCTTCGGTGGTGGGTATTGTTGATGAGTCACTCAACAACCTTGTCACCCAACTGAGTGACCTTTACCGGCAGCGCGAAGTCTTTTCCTATACTGTTCAGGAAAAGAATCCCAAGTTAATTTTGGTAAACAACCAAATTGAAATGGTGAAGCGGAACCTTCAGGAGAACCTGAAAAACCTCATTAACAACGCCATTGTCCAAATTCAGGGCCTCGATCGCCGGGTGGATCAGGTTAATCGCCAGTTATCGGCTCACCCAAAAACGGAACAGCAAATGATGAACATGCAGCGGATGTATGATCTGAACAACGAATTGTACACATTCTTGCTTAAAAAGCGGGCTGAGGCGGCCATTACTCATGCTTCCAACGTGTCGGATACCGAAGTGCTGGATGAAGCCAGACCGGAACTTGCCGAGTTGATGGGCCCGTACCTGACCTTCAATGTTGCCGGAGGTTTGTTGGCCGGCTTATTTGTGCCGTTTATGGTGATTATGCTGGCTACCTATTTTTACGACCGGATTAAATCGGCCGAAGATATTGAAGAATATACCGATATACCGGTGATTGGTAACATTGTCAACTCCGGAATTGGAAGTGAGTACCTGGCAGCAATTGACAATCCACGATCTGCTATTGCCGAATCGTTCAGAGAGTTAAGAACCAACCTCCAATTTATTGTTCCGGGACTGAAGAACAAAAGCCTGGTTATTGGGGTAAACTCTGTGATCCCGGGAGAAGGAAAGTCCTTTACCGCAGCCAACCTGGCCTCCATGATTGCATTGAACAATAAACGCGTTCTGCTAATCGACTGTGACTTGCGAAAACCAAGTTTGCATAACAGGCTAAAATACAAGAACAAAGAAGGTTTGAGCACTTACCTGACCGATTTTAGTTCGTTTGATGACATCTTTAGACAAACACGGGTAGAAAACCTGCAATTCGTATCGGCAGGACCGATTCCCCCAAACCCTTCAGAGCTTCTGGAAAATGGGAAGTTCGAAGAACTGATTGAACGCTGTCGCGACATGTTTGATTACATTGTTTTTGATAATCCGCCATTGTCGTTGGTTTCCGATGGAATCGTAATCGGTCAGAAAGTTGACATCAATTTGTTTGTCACCCGACAGGACTATAGTAAGAAAAACGAAGTAAGATTCATCGATCATGTGAACAAGAAGAAGGCCATGAAAAATGCCGGAATTATTTTGAACGACATTCACTTGTCGAAACATGCACATGTAGGAGCTTATGGGGCTGATTACAGCCACCGAAAAAATAGTAGTTATTACTACTTTGATTCCAGCCCTAGTTATACTGGATGATTTCTTTACTTAAACAAAACAAGGTGGCCTTCGGGCTGCCTTGTTTTAACTTATTCGAAAACAAAAAAGAAAACTGCAACTCAAGCGGTACTGTGGTTTGTAAAACTGAAAATAACCAGAATCCCTTATGATTATTGCCGTAGATTTTGATGGAACCATTGTGGAACACCGGTATCCGAAAATTGGAAAAGAACTGCCTTTTGCGACCCTGACGCTGAAAAAACTTCAGGAAAAAGGACACCGATTAATCTTGTGGACCTACCGCGAAGGAAAGCAGCTCGAAGAGGCCGTCCAATTTTGCCGGTCGAAAGGGGTGGAGTTTTATGCGGTCAACAAAAGTTACCCCGAAGAAAAGTTTGATCAAAATACCCCTCGAAAAATCCATGCTGACTTATTTATCGATGACCGTAATATTGGAGGACTGCCCGAGTGGGGCGTAATCTTCCAAATGATCAATGAAGCGTAAAACAGATCATTAACTTTTTTTGAGAGCATGTTAGTCATGGACCTGACTAACGTTACACCAAAAAGCCTGCAATCCTCGTGCAGGCTTTTTTTTTTGACAGTTACCGAATCGACCTAAAAATTCCGTTTCATGAATTCATAGGCATTTTCATACATAAATCGGTCGACAATATCTGAGGCTTTGATTTTGTTGAATTCCTTCAGACTTTTGGCTTGGTCCGAGTTCAGAAAATTAAATGCGTGCTTTTCCAGGTAGCTGTCAAATAGGGGCATGTCTTCGGCAGTCCAAAAACCGTTTAGCGGATTAATCATGCCATCGTAGTCGGAGCCAATACTTTGAATACCCCATGCAAACAGGTTGTGTCGGTTCAGTACTTCTGCTATGTGTTCAATCTGGTTCCAAATCAGCTTCGATTTGTAAAAAAGCATTTTCCGGCGGTTCAAAAACGGCCCGGTTTTCTTCAACTCATATTTGCTGCCCACACGACGTTCGTCGAACTGAATCCCAAAAATACCTCCAGACTCAGCGACTCTTACAATTTCATCGTCATAAAAATTGATATCGTTTGATTGAAATTTGCCATAGTTAAACAGATCATCTTCTATGAGTTGACTATGCGATCGAAATCCGGTAACGGCCCCGTGGCTGACAATCAGCGGAATGACTTCGTTCGGATGTTCCAGATCCAGAAATTGGTAATATTCTTCACGTGCCTTTACGCTCATGTGTTTCAGGTCAATCAGCACCCGCTTGCCGCTCTGGTTGTCGAGTAGCCGGCGAAGTACTTTCCAGCCCAGGTCGGTAAAGCCCGTATTCATGCCCTCGCTCTGGTCGCAAAGTTTGTTGACCACACCATGCAAACTTTGTGCGTGACCAACGAGCTCGTTACCAAAATGATGGGTAAGCCCCATAAAGAAGACCGGGTGATCCCACTGTTTTACCTTGTCGACATTGTCCATCACCTCTGCCGGATTGGCGGTTTTACCCATACGCTGAAGCCCACAATTAAACACATGGGCGCCTTCAATGGTCAGCACCACATAAATGGTGCGAATATTGTTCTCGAAACTGCCTTCAATTTCAGAAAAGCAACTCACCAGTTTATACTGGTACCATCGCCCGTCAATCTTCACTTTCTTCCCGTCCAACTGCCTGTAAAATCCATACTCCAGCTCCAAATCATCAAAGTAGTTGTCCATGCGCTGAACATGATCAATCCGCTTTTTCCCCATTCCAGTCACCAGGTTGCCGATCAGGTCGCCGGGCAATTTGGTGCCAAGCTTGTTCATGACAAACCCTTTCTCGAGCCCACATAGCGAGGCGACAACCACATGGGCTCCACCTTTGGCAAGGCTCGTAAAATCGGATTGTCTGAATTTTGTCAACGTGGTGGTAATGTTGGCCAGCTTGTCGAGCAAGGATGGTGCATCGGCATACCAAAGACTGTCTTGCCGGTTGCGGTTCGGATTATTAAAACCAGGTTTGCGATTAAAACTTTTGCCCAAGGGCTTGATGGCCGGGTGCGTGTGCAGATCAATAAATTGAGTTTCCATAAGTTTGAAGTTTTAAAGGTTATCAGCAATCAAAAGAACAGGCCCAATGTAGGCCGTTGGGGTGATTGGCTTCGTAACGAAGCTTGGGCAAGGCTTGGATTTTTGGTTGAAAGGAGTGCTGCAAATGCTTCAGCAAAAGAAGACTCAAGTTATGAAATTTAGTACTGAAAATCAATAGGCTGAACTCAGCGCTAAGCCTGAAAATAGACATGGACAACTGATTACTGATCACCCGAACTACTCCACGGGCTTGATATCGAGCAGCGCTGCTCCGGACTGTTTCAGCAGGCCAACCGACCATTTGATAATGACCAGCGAGCTAATAATCGCGGCAATCGTATCGATAAACGGAATATCCCAGATCATGGCTGCCGTCAACCCCAGGATCGCAGAAAGGCTGGTCAGCGCGTCGGCAATCACATGCAGGTAGGCTGCCCGTATGTTGTGATCCGAATGTTCGTGGTCGTGGTGCAAAAGAAAAGCGCTGGCAATGTTCACCACCAATCCGATGGTGGCCACCAGAATGGCTTCTTTGTAAACAATATCGACAGGATAATAGAAACGTTGGATGGCTTCAACCATAATCACAAAAGCAAAAATCAGCAACAACAAACCGCTGCTATAGCCCGAAAGCGACAGGATCTTTTCCGAATTTCCGTTGAACTTTTCGCTTCTCGAAACCTTCCGTACGACAATATAAGCCACCCAGCTTAAGCCAATCGCCAACACATGCGAGCCCATGTGGATACCGTCGGCCAGCAAAGCCATCGACTTGGTAGTCAGGCCGAAAATAATTTCAACAACCATAGTTACCGCAGTGAGCAGCACCACCCATAAGGTTTTCTTTTCGTGTGAATGTTTATGCTCCGTCATTTTGCATTCAGTTTATCCATTGGCACGGATCAACAACGAATGACGCCAAAAGTCGCAAAGAATCTATTTCTTCCTGGTCGTCACGTAATTGACCAACTCAATCAGGGCATTCCGCGAATCGGACTCCGGGAATGCGTTGATAGACGAAACCGCCCGGTCGCGATAAAAGTTCATTTGCTCGGTGGCATATTCCAATCCACCCCGCTCAACCACCAAATTCACCAGTTCCTGAACTTTGGCCGTGTTTTTATTTTTGCGTTTCACTTCGCGCAGAATCCGGCGTTTTTCCTTTTCGTCCGAATTGCTCAGCACATAAAGTAGCGGCAGGGTAATTTTTTTCTCCTTGATATCGTTTCCGGTTGGCTTTCCCAGCAAACCTTTGGCTTGATAATCAAAAATATCGTCCTTAATCTGGAAAGCAATGCCCACATCAATCCCAATCTGAAACATTTGCTCCACCACCGCTTCATCATCGGTCACCGAAGCTGCTCCAATGGCCATGCTCGTCGCAATCAGCGAAGCCGTTTTCTTTTCAATAATTTCGAAATAAGTCTCGTAGTCGATATCGAGCTTGCGGCTTTTACGCATCTGCAAAATCTCGCCTTCGCTCATATCCTTCACCGACCGGCTGATCAGGTGCAGAAAGTTGTACTTCTTGTTGTCGATGTTCAGCAGCAAGCCTTTGGCCAGAATGTAGTCGCCCACCAACACGGCCAGCTTGTTTTTCCACAGCGCGTTGATCGAAAAACTTCCGCGCCGCTCATAGGATTCATCTACCACATCGTCGTGCACCAAAGTTGCCGTGTGCAACAGTTCAATGGACGAAGCCGCCATGTAGGTCGACTCGTTGAACCCGCCATTCATTTTCGCCGCCAGAAAGACAAACATCGGGCGCATTTGCTTCCCTTTTTTCCGCAAAATATAATTGATAATGAGCGATAACAAAGGGATATCACTTTGGATGGTTGCCTTGAAATAATCTTCAAACGCTTCTAATTCTTCTTCTATGGGTGCTTTAATGATATCCAAAGAGGTCATCTGTCCGTTTTTTGAACGATTCAAAAATAGCAAATAAATTAAGTTTCTACCTGATCAATCAAAGTCATACACAAATATTCCACGAGATTGTTTTGGGAAACTTTAGTCTCAGGTATTTGTAATCATTCTAAAAAATGAAACAAGCCCAATTTTTGTCTAAGATGATATCAAATATTTATATATTTGCATTTGTAATTGTAAAAAATCATGATACAGATACAGGAACTTGATCCGGACCGACTCGATATGGCAGCCAACATGCTGAAGGCCATTGCGCATCCCATGCGTATTGCCATACTCAAGCATCTTGAAGGTGGCAAAAAATTGACGGTCACCCAAATACATGAGCTTCTGGGCATCGAACAATCCACGACATCGCACCACTTGGGAATTTTAAAAGACAAAGGCGTTTTGTGTTCGCGCCGCGAAGGCAAAAATACCTTCTACTATTTGAAGCACGATGTGCTAAGCCAGATGGTTGACTGCCTGGAGCGTTGTACTTGCGGGGAATAAAATCTTATTTCAACGATCATACAAAAGCTGGCCCTTCGCCGGCTTTTCTTATTTATTAAGGCGAAGTTCTTAGCTTTGTGCCTTTAAAATCAAATCATGACAAAAATTAGAGTGACCAAGCAATTTGGTTTCGAAATGTCGCATGCCCTGACCAATTACGATGGGCTGTGCAGCAATATTCACGGGCATTCCTACAAGTTACAAATTACCCTGATTGGCGAACCGCTTTTAAAGAAAGGCGATCCAAAAGACGGGATGGTGATTGATTTCAGCGAGCTAAAAAAGCTGGTCAAAAAAGAAATTGTGCAAGCTTTTGACCATTCCCTGGTTATCAACAACCTTTCGGCACATAACAAGCTGCTTGATTTGGGGCAGTTGTATGAGCGGCATCACCTGGTCAATTTTCAACCAACTACCGAAAATATGGTTATTTTTATAGCTGATAAACTGAAGACGCTCCTGCCTGAACATCTTGAATTATTCTGTGTTCGGCTTTATGAAACCAGCAGCTCATACGCCGAGTGGTTTGCTTCGGATAATAACTAAAACTTGAACAGCATGCCTGAACAAAACACCAATAACCGTCTTTTTTTGCTCGATGCCTACGCGTTGATTTACCGCTCCTACTTTGCCTTCATCAAAAATCCGCGCTACAACTCCAACGGATTGAATACTTCGGCCATGCTGGGATTTGTCAACTCGCTGGAGCAATTGCTGAACACCGAAAACCCAACGCACATCGCGGTGGTTTTCGATGTACACGCGCCCACTTTCCGGCACGAGTTGTTTGAAGCCTACAAAGGTACCCGCGACGAAATGCCGGAAGACATCCGGAAAGCCATTCCCTGGATTCGAAAAATTATTGAGGCTTACAATATTCCGATTTTGGAGAAGGCCGGTTTTGAAGCCGACGATGTGATTGGCACCCTGGCCAAAAAAGGTGAGCAGGTGGGCTACCAGGTGTTTATGATGACCCCGGACAAGGACTACGCCCAGTTGGTTTCCGACAACATTTTCATGTATAAACCCGGGCGGGCCGGCAACGACGTGGAAATTTGGGGTGTGGACCAGGTGAAAGAGAAATTTGAAATTGAGCGCCCGGAGCAAGTCATTGATATCCTTGGGTTGATGGGCGACTCGTCCGACAACATTCCCGGCTGCCCCGGCATTGGCCCCAAAACAGCCATGAAACTGATCTCTACCTACCAGTCGATTGATGGGATTTATGAGAATATCAACGAATTGAAAGGCAAGCAGAAGGAAAACCTGGTCAACCACGAAGAGCAGGTTCGCATGTCGCGTAAGCTCGCCACCATCATTCTGGATGTTCCGGTCGAGTTCGATGAGAAGTCGCTAACCAAGGATGCGCCAAACGTTGAAGCGCTGCGAAAAATATACAACGAACTGGAATTCCGAAGCCTGGCCCAAAAGCTGGACGCACCAAAACAACAAGCCGAGCCCCGTTTTGAACAGGGCAGCCTGTTTGGCGGCAGCGAAGGGACGGAACCGGTTCTTCGGAAAGACCTGGCCAACATTGAAAATACGCCGCACCACTATTACCTGGTTGAAAACGCCATGCAACGGGCCAGCCTCCGGGCAGAGCTGTCGGTGCAGGAAGAATTTTGCTTCGACACGGAAACCACCGCGCTCGACACCCACTCCGCCGAATTGGTATGCCTGTCATTTGCTTTCAAAAAAGGCGAAGCGTATTGCGTCAGCCTTCCAAAAAAGCGCGAAGAAGCGTTGAAAATCGTAGAAGAGTTTCGGTTAATTTTTGAGGACGAAAACATTCGCAAGATCGGGCAAAACATCAAATACGACATCCTGATGCTGAAACATTATGGGGTGGAAGTGAAAGGCCCGGTGTACGATACCATGATTGCCCATTACCTGATTCAACCCGAATTGCGCCACAACCTGGACTACCTGTGCGAAACCTACCTGGGCTACCAAAAAGTGGAAACCGAAAGCCTGATCGGCAAAAAAGGTAAAAACCAACAAAGCATGCGGCAGGCGCCAATTGACAAGCTGAAAGACTACGCCTGCGAAGATGCCGACCTGACCCTGCAACTGAAACTCGCGCTGGATCCGGAATTGGATAAAACCGGCGTTCGCCCCGTGTTCGAGGAAATTGAAATGCCGCTGATCCCGGTTTTGGCCGATATGGAAATGGCTGGCGTAAGCCTGAACACCAAAGAGCTGGACGTTTTTGCTGAAAAATTGCGCCTTCAGATTATCGAACTGGAAAAGGAAATTATTGAGCTGGCGGGTGAAAAGTTTAATGTTTCATCGCCCAAACAACTGGGGCCGATTCTCTTCGAAAAATTAAACATTGTCAGCAAGGCCAAAAAGACCAAAACCAAGCAGTACTCCACTTCCGAAGAAGTGTTGAGCAAGCTGATGGACAAACACCCGATCGTTCCAAAAATCCTGGAATTTCGGGGATTGAAAAAATTGCTTTCCACCTATGTGGAAGCCCTGCCGCTTTTGGTGAATTCGAAAACCGGCAAGCTGCATACGTCGTACAACCAGGCCATTGCGGCCACCGGACGATTGAGTTCGACCAATCCCAACCTGCAAAACATTCCGATTCGCGATGAAGATGGCCGCGAAATCCGCCGTGCTTTTACCGCTTCCGACGATGATCACCTGTTCCTGTCGGCTGACTACTCGCAAATTGAACTGCGCATTATGGCCGCTCTGAGTAAAGATGAAAACCTGCTCGAAGCGTTCCGCAACAAGCAGGATGTTCATGCTATAACCGCTTCGAAAATTTATAAAGTTCCGCTGGAAGAAGTGACTTCCGATATGCGGCGCAAGGCCAAAACAGCCAACTTCGGCATCATTTACGGCATCTCCGCCTTTGGCCTTTCCGACCGCCTGAACATTTCGCGTACCGAAGCCAAAGAACTGATTGACGGGTACTTTGAGAATTTTTCCCGGGTGAAGGAATTTATGGACGAAAGCATCCAAATTGCCCGCGACAAAGGCTATGTGGAAACCATTCGCGGACGCCGCCGCTACCTGAAAGACATTAACTCGGCCAATGCCGTGGTGCGTGGGGTGGCTGAGCGAAACGCCATCAACGCGCCCATCCAGGGCTCGGCTGCCGACATCATCAAGCTGGCCATGATCAACATTTGGCAGGAGCTGAAAAAGCAAAACCTGAAGGCCAAAATGACTTTGCAGGTGCATGATGAATTGAACTTTGATGTGCCGAAGGCAGAGCTGGACCAGGTGAAAGCCATTGTGAAAGAACAAATGGAACAAGCCGTTGACATTGGCCTGCCACTGACCGTGGAGATGAACGCCGCCTCGAACTGGATGGAAGCGCACTAGCCTTTATACACAAATAGGTTGGACCACAAGAACTATTAAATCGATAGGCCTCTCTGGGAGAAACCGATTACCCCAACGGGGTTAAACAACAATAGCCCCGGGTGGAGTGAAATCCCGAGCACTCGGGAGGGTTGAAATGTGCAATATCAAACCAGGCGCAATCACTTGGTATTTGAATGCTCCCAGCCGGCATGCGCCGCATCGCAAAACGTTTGTTTTATTGTCAATGCTTCCATGTCCTTATGCCGGACGGGCACCTCCTTTTCCCCCGAGCAATCGGGATTTCCACTTCGTTCCAACAGTCGATAAAAAGGAGGAAAAAATCTTGAAAATTCCATCCTTCCACCCACAAGCCACCGCCGGCCCGGGCCTCCCGAGCACTCGGGATCGGCCTGCGCTGCTTTCACCTTCCGGTGAACTGGGGGACTTAACGGTACGCCTGCTATCGACGCGTCATTCCGAACTTGATTCGGAATCTGCCAGCTGACGGCTCCCTGCCCAATTCCTGGCATAGCGGTTTTCAGTCTGCTGTTTCATGACCCACCCCCACCCTCCCTTTGAAAAGGGAGGGAGTTTGGCCACCTGCCAACGAACAACGCGTCTTTCCGTCCGTCAGTTGCCGGACGGAATCTGCCAGCGACTGGCTTCCTGTGTGGGCTTGAAAATAAATTCCATATTTTCTTCATTTCGAGGGTTACCTTTTACCTTTAAAAGGGATTAAACCATAGCCAACCTTCTGAAAATGATCGGTGCGATCAAATCAGTTAACGTGCTTGCTTGCCGCTTACAGAGAGTTTTGAGAAAATTTATTTTTTGAGAGTGAAACAAACAAATCCGGCCCGTTCAATCATCGGTAAACGATGACGCGGAGCCAGTCACTCAATCATAAATTTTTTAAATTAAAACTTACTTATTATGGGCAGTTTAAACGAAAAAGAAAAGCGCGATTTTGTATCGCAAACCATTACCTTGGTTGAACAGGAAGCCAGCACCTTGCAAGCGGCTGGTTTTGATCCATTGAACCGGTTGGAAAAACTAAAAACGGAGCGTGCAACCGCTTCTGAGGCTGAAATAGCCCAGCAAAAAGCACAGGCCGCTTCGCTCGATGCGACCATAGTAGCCAACAGCACCTTAAAGGTCGCCTACGATGATGCTTCATCGATCATCGACCTGATTGAGGGCTTGTTGGGAAAAGACAACAGCCTGGTGCACAAGCTCAGGCAACTTCGCGGTTAAATGTTCTTTGAATCAGATAAGGCGCTGCTTCGGCAGGGCCTTTTTTCATACCAGTTATCCCTGCTCCGCCCGGCTTCGGCCCTATTTCATCCATTGATGGACTCATCCAGGCCTTGGCCGAGGTGGATACGCTCCTTTCCAAGCCAGGTCAGGAAGACTTTGACCCGGGTCACAACCTCTCTGACCCAGGTCAGCGCCTTGCCAACCCGGGTCAGAGACACGCTGACCCAGGTCAGGAAGACAAAAACCCAGGTCAGGAACCTCCTAACCCGGGTCAGGACGATAAAAATGTGGGTCAGCGCCTTGCCAACCCGGGTCAGGGACATGCTGACCCAGGTCAGAGGCACGCTGACCCAGGTTATGATCATGCTGACCTGCCCCGGCAAAAAGAAAAAGCAGGTTGTAAACCCAATAAAACAGGAAATTACAACCCGACTGCCGGTATAGGTTTCGGTTAGCAGCAGGATCATTGCCGCCGGATCGATGATAAGTACTGAGAACAATTGCAGGATGATGATCAAACGAATTTGCTCCTTTTGGTTTCGGGAAATTTTGATGTTATGGCACCAACACCTACCTGACCGGGGCTTTGCAGTCGTGATTCAATAAAATTGAACCAGCTTTTCGGCTGTGCCCATCCAGATAATGCTAAATTTGTGGTTTTGAAAATCATCGATCAACGCATTAAGATTATGTTTGAGCAAACATTTCGAAATATCGACGACATCCTGTACAAGGATTCAGGTGCCGACAGTGAGTTGGATTACATTGGGCAAACCTCGTGGGTTTTATTCCTGAGATACCTGGATGAATTGGAGCGCGACCGGGCCGACGAAGCCGAACTCCGTGGAGAAGACTACGCGTACATCCTGGATGAAGCCTACCGCTGGGCGAACTGGGCCATGCCCAAAGGCGATGATGGCAAGCTGGATCACCATGTGGCGATGACCGGCCCCGACCTGGTGCAATTTGTCGATAGCCAACTATTTCCATACCTCGCCGGCTTTAAGCAAAAAGCAGCCGAAACACCCAAAAGCATTCATTACAAGATTGGGGAGATTTTTTCTGAATTGAAAAACCGTATTCAAAGCGGTTACAACCTGCGCGAAATTTTGGAATATGTGGACAAACTCGAATTCCGCACCCAAAATGAGAAACACGAACTCAGCCACCTGTACGAAACCAAGATTAAAAACATGGGCAATGCCGGACGCAATGGCGGACAGTATTACACGCCCCGCCCATTAATTCGTGCCATGATCAAAGTAACTGACCCGCAAATTGGCGAGAAGGTGTACGACGGCGCGGCGGGCTCATGCGGATTCCTGTGTGAAGCCTTTGAATACATGTACAAACGCATGGAAAAGACCACCTCCAACCTGAAAACCATCCAGGAAGATACCTTTTATGGGAAGGAAAAAAAGAACCTGGCCTTTGTTATTGGTACCATGAACATGATCCTGCATGGTATTGAAGCGCCCAACCTGGTGCATACCAACACGCTGGGCGAAAACATTCGCGACATACAGGAGAAAAACCGTTACCATGTCATATTGGCCAATCCGCCGTTTGGTGGCAAGGAACGCAAGGAGGTACAGCAAAACTTCGATATTAAAACCGGCGAAACCGCCTTCCTGTTCCTGCAGCACTTTATTAAAACCCTGAAAACGGGTGGACGTGCAGCCATTGTTATTAAAAACACCTTTTTAAGCAATACCGACAATGCCAGCGTTGCCTTGCGTAAGCATTTGCTCGAAAGCTGTAAGCTGCATACCGTGCTCGATATGCCACAAGGTACTTTCCTCGGTGCAGGCGTTAAAACCGTGGTACTCTTCTTCCAAAAAGGCGAACCCACCAAAAACATTTGGTACTACCAGTTAGATGCAGGGCGTAACATGGGTAAAACCAACCCATTGAATGATGCCGACATGGAAGAGTTTGTAAAACTCCAAACTGACAAACCTGAAACAGAAAGAAGTTGGACATTAAAGGTTGCCGATATTGACGAAGCCACTTGCGATTTATCGGTTAAAAACCCCAACACGCCCGAAGACACTCCTTTACGTTCTCCACAAGAAATATTAACTGAAATGGAAACCTTGGATGCTGAAACCAACTCAATTATTAATTCAATCAAGGAGTTGATATGAGAACAGGGTGGGAATACAAAAAAATAGGTGAAATCATGTTGGTCGAAAGAGGTGGTTCTCCGAGACCAATTCAAAAGTTTCTAACTGATTCTCCTGAAGGGATAAATTGGATAAAAATATCAGATGCTACAGCTTCTAACAAATATATCTATACCACAAGAGAAAAAATCACAAAGGAAGGATTGCATAAAACACGACTTGTTGAAGAAGGAGATTTTATACTTTCAAATTCAATGAGCTTTGGTCGACCATATATAATGAAAACAAGAGGTGCGATTCATGATGGATGGTTAGTTTTAAAGAATAAAAAAAACATTGAAATCGATACAGATTATCTTTATTTCTTGTTGGGTTCTCCATATATCTTTGAACAGTTTGACAAGCTTGCAGCTGGTTCAACAGTTCGAAATTTGAATATTGGATTAGTTAGTTCTGTTTCAATCCCAATCCCCCCACTCCCCGAACAACAACAAATAGTAACCATACTCGACAAAGCCTTTGCAGCCATCGACCAGGCCAAAGCCAACATCGAGCGCAATATCGAAAACGCCAAAGAGCTGTTTCAATCCAAGAAGGAGTTTCTCTTTCAATCTCTTTCTAAGGAGTGTAAGGTGCTGTCAATAGAAAATGTTTGTGAACAAATTTTTGCAGGCGGAGATGCACCAAAAGACAATTTTTCAAAGGAAGAAACCAAAGAGTTCAGTATTCCAATAATAGCAAATGCAGTAAAACACAATGGATTGTATGGCTACACAAATCAAGCGAGAGTTACAAAACCATCAATAACTGTAGCTGCGCGAGGCAGTGGAACAGGACACACGGAATATAGAGATTACCCTTTTGTTCCGATAGTCAGGCTAATAGTTTTAACACCTGATACCTATGTTATAAATGCGGAGTTCTTAATGCATGCCATTAAAAACCTAATTATTGAAAGAAGCGGCTCTGCCATACCACAGTTAACCGTACCAATGATGAAAAGTTATTCGATTCCTGTTCCCAATAAAGCCAAACAGATAGATGTAGTTCAATCATTAAATCAAATTGAATTAGTCTTAAATGACTATAAGGATAAATTAGAACAAAAGCTGGAACTGCTTGATGAGCTCAAAAAATCCATTCTTCACAAAGCTTTTTCGGGCGAATTAACGCAGCAAGATGGTCTTTTAGAAACATTACCCATAGCCGCCGAACCCCGCATGGCCTATCAAACCCAACAGCCCGGCAAGCATTAAAACCCATAGCCCTGAAAGGGCGCAAAAAAAAACTAGCCCAGCAGGGGCGTCATCTAATAACGATGGGTGTAGCCCATCGAAACCAGCCCCGCAGGGGCGCAATCTTTGCTATACCTCTGCCCGCTGCCCATCCTTATTCCACCCTTTCAGGGCAATGGTAGTACAACTTAACGCAGAAAAGCTTAAATTTGAAAATGCTGGGTATAGCCCATCGCTCAGAAATAATTAACTAACCAAATCCCAAATTTTTTACTCATGGGACAATCACTCGTACAAAACTACCTACACATCACGTTCAGCACCAAACACAGACAGCCGCTTATTGATGAATCCATTGAATCGGAACTGCACAGCTATCTCGGGGGGACCTGCAATAATCTTGCTTGCCAGGTATTGACCGTGGGCGGATACACCGACCATGTTCACATCCTGTGTATGCTTTCAAAAAAAATAGCCCTTGTCACGCTGATGGAAGAGCTTAAGGCGCATTCATCAAAATGGATAAAAACAAAAGGGACAGCATACCAAAATTTTTACTGGCAAGATGGCTATGGTGCATTTTCTGTAAATCCTTCTGAGATTAATACTGTATTTAATTATATTAGCAGTCAACATGAACATCATCAAGTCAAAACATTTCAGGAAGAATATCGTGCCTTCTTGAAAAAGTATAAGGTTGACTACGATGAACGCTATGTTTGGGAATAAGGATTCCACCCTTTCAGGGCTCCGGTCTCGTGGCGTATCCACCAACATAGGGCTACACCCTATGCTGCTAGCTGTTACCCCTTCGGGGCAATGGCAATCTCAGCCCTGAAAGGGCGCAATCTAATAGCGATGGGTGTAGCCCATCGACAGAAGAAAACAAACCCTAAGCCCTGAAAGGGTGTAATAAAATGCAAAGAGAATGAACGAGGCACAAACCGAATTTGAATACATCGATCCAGCCTTAAAAGCCGCGGGCTGGGGTGTTGTTGAGGGCAGCCGTGTCCGCAAACAATTCCCCATATCGCAAGGAAGACTAATTGGGCAGGGACGTAGAGCCCGCCCCTTAAAAGCCGATTATGTGCTTCAATACAAAAACCGCCACCTGGCTGTTATCGAGGCCAAGGCCCGCGATATATATTACACCAACGGGGTTGGTCAGGCCAAAGACTACGCCGAACGTTTGCATATCCGCTTTACCTACGCCACCAACGGCTTAAAAATTTATGGCATCGATACGGAGACCGGAAAAGAAATCTGGAGCAAAAATATGCTGCGTGACAGATCGGAAAAAAAAAAAA
>NZ_LGIA01000010.1 GCF_001270965.1 Sunxiuqinia dokdonensis
GGCATAAAATGACACGCCATTGTTGATCACAGCAATCCCGCCATACCCGCCATTAAAATATTCGGGATAACCTACCGTGTTTAAACCGTTATGATTAACCAAATTGATATAAAAATTGACATCAACATAAGGAATGGATGAGTCGAAGTCATCGTCGCAAGCCAGGCCTATTGCAAACAAGAACAAGAATAAAAAACTAAACCTCCGGGAGAACCATTTTATGCCATTCATTTTTTATATCTTTATAACTCTTTAAACCACGAAACAGCCAGGTTATTTTGCCTGAGACGCAACAAAATTAAAATAAAATGGAAGATTATATCTTTATTCTTATCGCGATTGTGCTATCCATTTTTGGAGCGATTAATCAGAACAAAAAGAAAAGAATGGAGCAAATGACGGATGACGAACCGGAGCCGGAACACGGATCTTCTTTTTTCGATGAAATTTTCGATGATCCAATGTTCAGGGAGGAACCCAAACCTCAGCCGGTGCGTGAACCAATCGTGGTAAAAAGACCGCCAATCGTTCCTGAGAAAAAAATACCTGCGCCACACCTGCAGCGACAACCTCTCCGTTCGACACTGGTTAAAAAAACTGAAATTGGCGATGCCATTGACAAGAACAAAATTGCGTCGTCACTCACCCAAACCGAAACGGTGGATCAATCAGACCGAGCCTCAATTTTAAGCGATTTTTCATTACGAAAAGCCGTCATTTATGCTGAGATTCTGGAAAGAAAATACTAGAACAATTTCATAAACAATATTTTATAGGCTTTTTAGAAGTTTAGCACTCGCAAATACCAAATATTTTATATAGCTTTGTGAAGCTAAAGAGTTCCACTCGTTCGGAATTCTTTTTTCTTTTATGTAGTCACATCAAAAAAGTGAAAATAATGGGAAAAGTGACCTTTATTACCCAGGAGGGATTGAACAAATTAAAGAAAGAACTGGAACGCCTGATGAATGTGGAGCGCCCTGCAATTTCAAAACAAATTGGGGAAGCCATTGAAAAAGGTGATATTTCGGAAAATGCCGAATACGATGCAGCCAAAGACGCCCAGGGTATGCTTGAAGCAAAAATAGCTCAGCTCCGTGGCAAAATTGCCAATGCGCGTATCATTGATGAGTCAAAAATTGACACTTCATCGGTGCAAATTCTGAACAAGGTAACCATCAAGAACAAAAAGAATAATGCCACCATGCAATATACCATTGTATCGGAGCATGAAGCAGATTTGAAGTCAGGCAAGATCTCAATTGAAACACCAATTGCCCAAGGATTACTTGGCAAAAAGGTGGGCGATTCGGTAGAAATTCAGGTACCGTCAGGTATGATTTCTTTTGAAATTATCGACATTTCGCTTTAAGCTATGGCAAGCCTGTTTACAAAAATCATTTCAGGAGATATTCCAGCCTACAAAGTGGCTGAGGATGAAAACTATTTAGCCTTTCTGGATATTTTTCCAACGGCTAAAGGACACACACTGGTCATTCCCAAAAAAGAAGTGGACTACCTGTTTGACCTAGATGATGAAACTTATGCGGGATTGCACCAATTTGCCAAAAAGGTAGCCGTGGGTTTGAAAAAAGCTGTTCCTTGTCAAAAAGTAGGTGTGATGGTTTTAGGCCTTGAAGTGCCCCATGCCCACATCCATCTGGTGCCCATGCAATCAGAAAAGGACTTGCTTCATTTTTCAGACAAAGTAAAATTGAGTGAGGACGAATTTGAAGCCTTACGTAAAAAAATTGCTGCAGAAATTGATTAAGAGAATCAATTAAAAGATAGTGCTGGCCATTCTGTTTTTCAGGATGGCTTTTTTTTTGAACATTGCCGAAAAAATTGGGACTCCCTGCGGTTGCAAACATTAAGGACCCAGCACTCACTTCACCCGACCAGGATTCTTTTTGACAAAATCGCCCCAGCCTTTGTATGACTTACCTTTGAGCGGACTTTTTAGTTGCAGGTAATGACAAACCGCTACCGCAAGTGCGTCGGTGGCATCGAGCTCTTTGGGCAGCTCATCGTCCTTAAACATGTTTCGTAAAAAGAAAGCCACCTGTTCCTTGGAAGCCCGCCCCATGCCGGTAATGGCTTGTTTGACCCGCAGTGGAGCATATTCGAATACCGGAATGTCTTTCTCCAGGGCAATGCCCATAACAATTCCCTGGGCTCGTCCAAGTTTCAGCATGGCCTGGATATCCTTTCCATAGAAAGGTGATTCAATAGCCAGTTCATCGGGCAAATACTCGTTCATTAAATGCTGGGTTCGAATGAAAATCTGCTTCAACTTGAGATAGTGATCTTTCAGCTTACCAGTTTTCACCACGCCCGTGTGCAAAATTTTCGGATTGTTATCCACAACTTCGATCAGGGCATAGCCCATCACCACTGTCCCCGGGTCAATTCCTAAAATTCGTTTCGATGTAATTCCCATTAATAAGCTCCTGTAATTTCCTGCAAGCCACGTTTCAGCGGTAACCCTTGTGGTTGAAGTTTGATTGATTTTAAGGCAATCACATCGTTGCCACGGATGATATCGAGAGCAGTTTTTAAACAAGCTTCGTCCGGATTGCCCCACCCCCGGAACACATCGTCCACCACATCATAATCGGCCGGAATTCCATTGAAGTAATCACCCTGGCCACTCGCGTTGAGCAATTTAAAAGTGACCGGAGCCAAAGCCATGTTGTATTCTTCAGATTCGAAAACGCTCATTCCAACAGGTTTTCCCGCAGTTGTTGACCCAATGGTAACAACCTCCTTATAAGGAAACATGCCATTGATCACCATTTCGCTGGCCGAAGCCGATGCCCCGGTGGTGATAAAAAAAAGGCGGTCCACATCAACAGACAACTCATTGCCTTGGGTGCCGAAATTGACATTGTCGTCGGTGTGTTTTTTGTTGTAAATAATGCGTCCCAGCAACTCACCTTCGATGTCGCTGCCACCAACCAGTTCCTCCAGCAAAAAGGCGATCCCCAGGTTGCCACCGCCATTGTATCGTAAATCGACAACGAGCTCGTCAATCTCCTCAGCCTGAAAATCCGTAAAAACATCCTTCAGTTCCTGCAGTGATGGCTCCAGAAAGCTCTCGAATACCAAATAGCCTACTTTTTTTGTTCCGACATCCAGGACGTTCCAGTGCAACACGGTGTTCATCTGGTAGTCGGTGCGGGTCATTGAATGGGAGACCGTATCGTTATCAGTGGTCACAAAAGTGAACTTCACTTCCGTGTCAGTATCAAAAGCAGCTCCTAAATCCGGGATATTTTCAAGGGGCACATCATTAATCCTGATGAATTCCCATCCACGATCCACTCCGGCCAGCCCCATCGGCGACTGCTTGTAGGTGAACCGAACCATGAGTCTTTGGTCGGGGGTTACGGCCATGCCTACCCCAAACCCTTTGGTTTGTGCTTGTTCAAACAGCGCCCGATACGCATCCAGGCTGGTTACAAAACTCCAGCGATCCAGTTCGTCGTACATCAAAGCTTCAACCAAACTTTCGTTGGTGCTGTAGTTGTTCGGATCAAGCTCGGGCACCTGATCCAACCAAAAATACCAATCCTTGAAAATATCGTAAATGTAGGTTCTGCTGTTTTCAACCGGCTCTTCCAATTCAATCTCAGGAATTACTTCTTCCTCAGAACATGAAATCGCAAGCAACAACATGCCCGCGAGAAAAAGGCTTAACAGCCTGCCGTTTTTTATATTGTCCATTTTCATCGTTTTATATCGTATTTTTCAGAAAAGCTTCGCTCCTTCTGCCGGCTAACGGGTTCGCCATCGCCTGATTCTGAGCTGCTGAACAAAGATGCCAAAAATTATGAAGGCCAGACCAAAAAAGGTCGTCAGATGAATGGTTTCATGCAAAATAAAATGAATGAAGATCAAAGATAAAAACGGCGACAGAAAAATAAAATTGCCCGTAACAGCATTGTTCTCGCTGTATTGCAAGGCTTTCATCCACACCACAAAAGTAATTCCCATCTCGAACAGACCCACGTAAACAGCAACAAAAAAATGGGGACCTGGCTCTACCTGAAAGCTCTCGCCGGGAGCCAGTAAGCCGTATAAAATCAGGTAGAAAATTCCGAAGGAAAAATTCCAAAAAAAGACCACCAGTTTATCGCGCTTTTCCTGCACGCTAAAAAGCCAGTACGCCGACCAGATCACGCTGCTCGACAGGGCCAGCAGTGCACCGGGCAAATTGGTTTTATAGAAGCCCGCAACACTTCCTTGCGACGCGATAAACACCACACCCACAAAACTCAGCAATATTCCCCAAAGATTGCGCAAACCAAGTTTATGTCCCAGAATTGGCGCCGACAACACAGCCAACACGATGGGCCAAACCATGTTGAGCGACTGCGTGACCTGTGCCGGATTCAAATCGTAGGCTTTAAACAAGACCAAATAATACAGGAATGGATTGAACAGCCCCTGCCCGGCCGACAGCAGCAAAGCACGCCGATTTATTGTGAGCAAAAGTTTGAGTTCGCCTTGGACCAATATCAAAATAAAAAAGGCCACAAAAGAAGCAATGGAAGCCACAAAGACGAGCTGAAAAGGGCTTAAAACCTGTAAGGCAATTTTAAAAGCTGATGCCACGGTAGACCAAAAAATGACGGCCAGTAAAGCCCACAAAATAGCTTTTTGTTGATTCTTCATTTAGTTGATTTCGGGTTCGTTGAAGAACAAGGTTTCTTTGTCGACCGGCATATCACCACGCAGCTGGCGATAGCGTTCGCGTGCTTCTTCCACATAAATGCTTCCCGGGTATAGGGTCAGCATTTGTTTATACAATTCGCCGGCATCTGCTACCCGATTCAACTTTTGCTCATACAGTTCCGCCAGTAAAAACAAGGCATCGTCGGCCAGTAAATCGTATGCATAGCCATTTCTTATTTTCTCCAGAAAACCAGCCGCCTGCTGATATTCGCCACGTTGGATCAAAGTCTTCGCTTTGCGAAAATAAATATCATCAAGCAAGCTGTGGTAACTGTATTGTGCTTCAATCGAGTCGAGCACGGCCCATGCCAACGAATCCTGCTGGCGAAACTGGTATAAATCGGATTTGGCAAACAGTTGCATGGGCACTTCGGTGGTATCGAGGGCAGTATTGCTGCTGATAAAAATCGATAGTTCCAGCGCGTCGTTGGCAATCAGCTTCGAGGTGCTGGCCTTCAGCACATCCAATTGTGCCTGTGCCCAGCTGAGGTTTCCCATATAATAACCCAACTTTGCTTTTTTAAGTTTCACTTCATCGCCCAACGGATTATTCTTGTTGGCATCAATAATTTGCGAATACAACAAAACCGCTTCCCACAAATCATCTTTTAACACCTGAATGTCGGCCAGCTCATTTTTTAACTGATCGCGTTGTAAAGCATTGATGCCATTCACGGCCATGTGAGTTTTCAACAAGGCCATTGCCGAATCAATTTCATGTTGAAAGAATGCCATAAAATGGGCAAAATCAATTACCAGCGAAGTGGTTTCAGCATGAAAACCAACCACCTGAAAAGTCGCTTCAAATTGTGATCGTATCGTTTCTTCAGCAATATTTTGCTCAGGAAAATGAATAAACCGATGATAATACATCTTCATTTTGCCCTGATGAGCTTCGGAAAAAAATTCTCCGCTCGGGCCTTTTTCAATCAGATAATCATACGCTTTGATGGCCTCTTCCACCCCGTCGTTTCCCGCGGCAATTCGCGCGAGGCTGGCAATATTGGCATCGCCGGCCCCAATGCGTTTATCCAAGGCAATGGCCTGTCGCAAAGCTTGCGAAAAGCGCTTTTCCTGAATGAACAACCAGATCAGCAGGTGGTTATACGCAATCACATCCGGATCTTGCTGAATACGCCGAAGCAAGGAAGTTCGGAATTCATCGCGCAAGGAATTGTCCACGTCCATGCGGAAAGCCGTGAGCATGCTGCTTTGAACCCGCCCCAGATTGTTTTCATCCATCTCCAGCAAGTCCAGATAGGCCTGAAACATTTGCTCATAGTCACGCTGATACAGGTACACCCTCGCCAACTCGTAATGAAACGACTCACTTGGCAACTTCTCGCTTCCCAATTGATACACCCGGCGGGTAAACTCGTATTGCTGACGCCCCAAAAAAGCGCTGGCCAACCTGATGTAATCATTTCTATTGTTCGGAACAACCTGCAAAGCTCCCTCGTATTTCTCCGCGGCTTCTTCGTCGCGGCCTTGCTGCGAGAGCAAAAAGCCCCACTGCACATACAGGTAAGCGTCGTTTTTGCGCTTTTTCAACTGCTCGCGGATCTCCGCTTCAGCCTGCGTAAAATCTTTCAGTTCCAACAAACAATTCAAATACAAGTTAAAGTAAGGATCGCTTCCCGAGGTCTCATAGATTTCCCGGTAAAGCATCGCTGCCTTTTCAAAATCCCTGTCGCGATAATATTGATTGGCCAATTGCAATTTATTGGTATCCATCTGAATTGCCTGTCCCGCGCTAAACTGTGGAATAAGCACAATCAAAAGTAAGCCCAAAAGCAAGCATCGTATATTTGTTTTCAATTTCATGCGTTACAAAAATAACAATCTGTCGGGATGAAAGATAAGCTTGAACGATATTTAGCTGGAAGATTCCAAAAGCACGAAGTCGAATAGATCCCTGTCACACGGTGGGCAGTAGCCAAGCTAAGAATTGGAGTTTTGAAAAAAACTTCAGGAAAAATTTAAAATTGAAAGAAAATGCAAAAAGCCCATAATCACAGCATCAAAGGCTTAGCTGACAATATTCATAAAAAGGGAAACTTAAATCAAGGTTAACTTAGCAAACTGAATTGCTGCCAAATTTCAAAATCGAAAGCCATTTACGGCCTATTTGTTATTAACTTTGCCGGGCATGTCAAAGATAAACGAGCTATACAAACAAAATATATACGGAATTATCGGAACGCTGATATTCCACATTTTGCTGGTTGGTAGTTTCATGCTTGCCGAAATGAACCTGAAAGGTGAAGTGAAGGAAGAACCGATCATTCTTGATTTCACCGATCCGGAGGACATTGAAACTCCGGAACTGGAAGAAACTTTGGAAGAGCAGGAAGAAGAAAATACGCCTTCCAACCAAAACGAACTGGAGCAAACCACCTCAAGAAGCAACCAGGCCGTCAATGATGCGCCTGTAAAAGACCCGTTTTTTGACGAGGAGTACCAAAGGGAAATTGCCGAAGCTCAAAAATTGGTTTCTGACGTAAATAATCAACTTTCAAAAGAAGTGAAAGACCTGGAAGAATTTGCCATGCCGGAAGAGACCACCGAAGGAATGGATCCGGACTCAATAAAAAACACAATCTATTCGGGAGAAAGCAACATCCACTATTTTCTTGAAAATCGATATCACCTGCGATTGCCAATTCCAGTTTATCTTGCTCAAGGCGGCGGTTTGGTCGTTGTTGACATCGTTGTCAATCGCCGGGGCAGAGTCATCCAAGCCGACGTTAGGAACAGCACCGCGTTGAAAGATCCCATGCTGGAAATCTACGCCCGGCAAGCAGCTCAACGAACCGTTTTCAATGCTGACGAATCGGCTCCGGCGCAACAAAAAGGAACGATTTCCTATACATTCGTGGCTCAATAGCTTCCCGTTATAAGAAAAAAACAAACATTTAACAACAATTAACAGATTTTTAACTCGAGTTAATGTTTTAAAGCATATCTTTGTAGTACGTTTTTTTTCATAAGTTTAGGTTTAGTTAGGTTAGTTAGTTTAGTGAGAAAAGGTAGGCCAGAGGGTCTACCTTTTTATTTTTCACCTCCTCTGATCCGAGCAGATTCCATACGAAATCACCCCAAAGGTTTGACAAATCAAGAACGAAGGAAACCACGCTCAATAATTCCCTGCTTCGATTTGATTCATCAAAAACCACCTTAAAGCACCGCTACCCATCACAAATTTTACTTCGGTTCAAACTATTTTAAATCAGCTCAGCTTATAGCGTCAGCTAATTTTGTATTTTTACCATCAAATCAACACACTTTGTTATTGCAGGCAGTTAACTTTGCAGTCAGTCCAAGTAAAAGGTTCATTTGCATTTTCAACAATTTATAGACATATTTAGCACGTAAATGAATGTTTCGAGAGGTCTAGATAAATTTTCTGCGATCAAAGATGATAGAGGCTGGTAATTTTTAAGAATTAAATAGAGACAATGATTAACTACACGAACGAAGAACTTCTTCACGGAATTCTTAGAAACGACAATTTAATTCTCCAGTATATTTACAAGAATTACTTTTATAAGATTAATTTCTTCATAAAAAAGAATAGCGGGGATGATGAAGATTCAAACGACATCTTTCAGGAAGCGATTATTATTATATACCGAAAACTCAAAGCCAACGACCTGGTTCTCGATTGCGAATTCGAAACCTACATTTATTCAGTCTGCCGTTTCCTTTGGCTGAAGCAACTTGAGAAAAGGAAAAACGAAAAAGAAAAAATTCAGGACAACCACGAGTTTAATGAAGAGATTTACGATCGGAGTTTTGAAGAAACTGCAGACCTGAACGAAAAGTACAAACTCTATCAAAAGCATTTCAAAAATTTAGGCAAGGACTGCCAAAAAATTCTTCAACTCTTTTTCGACAAAGTTCCTTTGAAACAAATTGCACAGGTGATGGGCTATCAAAGTGAAAAATACGCGAAAAAACGCAAGTACAAATGCAAAGAATATCTGGTAAAAAGCATCAAGCAGGACATTGAGTACAAAAAGATTCTGGAAGATAATATCTAGCCTTAAATCCAGCCGATTTCAAATCAACTACAAAAATAAAATCCGATCAGGGGTTACCTTTTGCCTGATT
>NZ_LGIA01000011.1 GCF_001270965.1 Sunxiuqinia dokdonensis
TCCGCCAATTCCAGGTATTCAGCGTTCCCAAAGGCTTGGTAGGCATCCACCAGGCCCGAGATGGCCAGTGCATTCCACGAAGTCAGGATTTTGTCATCCAGCCCCGGACGAATGCGCTGTTCGCGCGCTGGAAGCAGGATTTTGTGCCATTTGCTAATTTTTTGTTTCAACTCCTCCAACGACAATTCATGTTTTTTAGCGAAGGTTTCATCGACTTGTTTTCGAAGCAGAATGTAGTTTCCTTCTTCCCAATAGCCGGTTTCATTCACCTGGTAGTAGTCGGAGAATAGAGGAAAATCATCACCCAACAAATCTTGCAGTTCGGATTTTTGCCACACGTAAAACTTGCCTTCTTCACCTTCGCTGTCGGCATCCAGCGATGAGTAAAAACCGTTTTCAGGTGAAAGCAATTCGCGTTTCAGAAATTCGATGGTTTGTTCCACAACTTCGTGGTACAGGGGTTTTTGTGTTTTTTGAAAAGCTTGGGCATAGACAGATAAAAGTTGAGCGTTGTCGTACAGCATTTTTTCGAAGTGCGGAACTTTCCATTGCGTATCGGTTGAGTAGCGCGCAAAGCCACCGCCAAGCTGGTCATAAATCCCGCCCATCGCCATTTTGTCGAGGGTGTTTTCCACATGGTCTTGCGTTTCCAGATCGTTTGCTTGGTGCGCCCAGCGCAACAGAAATTGCAGGTTGTTGGGCATCATAAACTTGGGGGCACCCTGGCTGCCGCCTTCCTGCCGGTCGAAGTTTGGTTTCCAGCGTTGAACCGCTTCTTTCAACTGATCCAGTTCCACCAGCTGACTGTTTTTACTAATCGGGACCAGGTTGCTTTCGCGGATTCCTTCGCTTAAGCGTTCGGCATATTCGAGCGTTCGTTCCGGATTTTGGTGATGATAGGCCTGTATTTGTTCCAGCGCGTTTATCCATACTTCTTTTTGAAAATAAGTTCCTCCCCAGATTGGACGTCCGTCGGGCAGGGCAATCGCGTTTAACGGCCAACCTCCGCGCTGGGTCATCAGTTGCACGGCGCTCATGTAAATCTGGTCCACATCGGGGCGTTCTTCCCGGTCGACTTTAATGCACACAAAATGTTGGTTCATCACCCGGGCAACTTCCGGATCTTCAAACGATTCGTGCTCCATCACGTGGCACCAATGGCAGGCAGCATAGCCAATACTGATGAGCAGCAGTTTGTTTTCCCGGCGGGCCTGGCTCAGGGCTTTATCGCCCCAAGGCATCCAGTTGACCGGGTTGTGCGCATGTTGCAGCAGATAAGGCGAAGTTTCATAAATGAGTTCGTTGGTATATTGATGTACTTCCATAACTTTCCGAATGTTGTGTTTATACCGATTATTAACTCAAACAAGAGGACGTTCTGAAAGTTTTTCGGAGTCAAGTTTTGTGTATATGTGCATCAGGAAAACGGTAGAAGACCATTGAACACTATTGAAGATGGTCGAACACAATTATTTTCAACAGTGTTGGGAGTAGGACAAAATTTTGTTTCGAAAATAATTTCGTGAGGGAATTACAAAAACGATATTTAATGACAACGAAATGCGCGAAAGACACAAAAAGAGATAGGCCTACGACGTAATTTTGTCCTGCCAGTCCCAGCGAATCCGGGAGCTTTTGACGGATTAAAAATTGCAGGGCAATTTCTGTTCGTGTTTTTCGGGATTCGAGTTAATGGCTCCATATCGGTCGTTTAGTTTCCGCCTTGGGATGGGACCCAAAGTTGATCAACAGGCCCAATTCCATGCCAGTTGCTTTCCAAAAATCCACATCCGATTTCTTTGTAAACTTCAAACGCAGCCCCTTGAATCTTATAGGCTTCTTCAGCATAGATTAGTTCCATTGTTATATTTTATTTGGTGAACTTTAGTGCATTTCGTTGTTTCGTATAAGAATCGGGGATTTAGTCGCATACCAAACAAAAATAATACACTTTAATCGATATCAACCCATATTAAGATTGAAAGGGCGTACGACAAAATTCCCTTTCAATAATAATTTCATGAGGGAATTACAAAAACGATATTTAATGACAACAAAAAACGCGAAAGACACAAAAGAGATACGTCTTCGACGTAACGTGCCCGGCCTGCTCCGGTAAAACCGGGAGCTTTTGACGGATTAAGAATTGCAGTGCAATTTTTGTTCGTGTTTTTCCGGATTAGAGTTAATGGCTCCATATCAGTCGTTTAGTTTCCGCCTTGGGATGGGAACCAAAATTGATCAACAGGCCCAATTCCATGCCAGTTGCTTTCAGATAGTTTAAAACTTGTGCCTGATGTTCGTTTGTAAATTCTTTCACAGCCTTGATTTCCACAATTATCTTTCCATAGCAGATAAAATCAGGCTTGTACGTTTGCCGAAGTGCTTCTCCTTTATATTTCAGCTTTAACTCACATTGGGAGGAAAAAGGGATTCCCTGCATCGAAAATTCATTTTCAAGACACTCCTGGTACACTGCTTCCAAAAATCCACATCCGATTTCTTTGTAAACTTCAAACGCAGCCCCTTGAATTTTATAGGCTTCTTCAGCATAGATTAGTTCCATTGTTATATTTTATTTGGTGAACTTTCGCGCATTTCGTTGTTTAAATATGGGGAATAGGAATTTTGTCGCACACCCACAGTATTCAATGTTTTCAACTTCTTTTAATTTGGTCTTGGAGCATCATGCATTGAGGTTCAGCTTCTATTTCCCAGCGAATTCAATCCAAAAAGATTTCGCCCCGCAAGTAGGTTTTGGCTTTTCCGGCAATCAGTACCCGATCGCCTTGTAAGCTGCATTGTAATTGACCTCCCCGCGCGGAGATTTGCCTGGCCGACAAGTCTGTTTTTCCGAGCTTCTCAGTCCAGTAGGGCATAAGAGTGGTGTGCGCCGAACCGGTCACCGGATCTTCGTCAATGCCAACGCCGGGCGCAAAAAAGCGACTGACAAAATCCACTTCATTTCCCGGTGCCGTAGCGATGATTCCACGAGCCCCGGTTTGGGCCAATGTGCCAAAATCCGGCTTCAACTGCTCAATGTCTTTCTCCGTTTCGTAGATCATCAAAAAGTCGGTTTTGCCCATGTAGCAAGCGCTTGGCTTTTTTCCCAATGCCTGGGTTAAGCTTGTCGGTTCTTCGATGGGGCGAATTTCATCCACCGGAAAATTGAGTTCCAGCAAATCGCCTTTTTTTGATACGGTCAACTCACCACTTCGGCTGCCAAACGAGATTGTGTTTCTGGGGTAAGCCGCTTCGTTGAAAATTACGTAAGCTGTGGCTAAAGTGGCATGTCCGCACAAATCAACTTCAGCTTTGGGCGTGAACCAGCGAATTTCAAAGCCTGCTTGGGTAGGCACAAAAAAAGGCGGTTTCCGATAGGTTGTTTTCCAGGGAGATGGCCTGCATAGTTTCATCGCTCAGCCATTCGGTTAAGGGAACAACGGCTGCCGGATTTCCCTGAAATAGTTCTTCGGCAAAAGCATCGACTTGAAAAACAGGAAGTTTCATAAACTAGAATTTTACGGTTAATTTGAGGTTTAATTTTCTGTTCGTCAGGTAATTGGGTACAGCAAACATGTCGCCACTGTGGCTTGAAGCCCAAAAGTACGAAACGGTATTGTTGATGTCGAGCAAGTTGAGCACTTCGAGGCTAAGCGAGAGGTCTTCCACCTGCTTGAGCAGTTGGCTGGAAGATCGGGTTTCGGGGCCAATCAGCACTTTGGAGAAGCCGATGTCCAAACGGCGGTAGGGGGGCATTCGGAACGTGTCTTGGTAACGTTCGCCATTGGGTGGGCCGGTTGGCAGGCGCGAACCGAAGAAGGCGGCCAGGTGCATTTTATAGCTTGGATTTCCGGGGAAATAGTCTTGGAAGAATAAGCTTAGGTTGATGGTTTGATCTGTTGGACGAGGAATCCAGCCGTACCCGTCACCTACGATGTTTTCCTTGGTCTGCAACAGCGAAAGGCTGGCCCACGACTGCACGCCGCTCACAAACTCGCCATTCACCTTGAAGTCCAGTCCGGCAGCATAACCAGTGGCTTCCTGATTGCCCAGATAACGAATCTGCACGTTGTCGATCTGGTAAGGGATTAGGTGCGAAAAGTATTTGTAATACAATTCCGAAGTGAGTTTAAACGGACGGTCCCAAGCCTGGAACAAGTAATCGGAGCCCAACACGAACTGGGTTGACTTTTGCGCTTTAACATTGGGATTGATATTCCCATCGCGGTCTTTTAGTTCTTTGAAAAAGGCTGGTTGCTGGTAAATTCCTCCGGACAGGCGAAAGGCAAAATTGGCGTGCCAATCGGGGTAATACTTGATGGCGAAACGCGGACTTAGCAAAAACTCTTCGGAATAATCCCAGTAATGGAAGCGGAGTCCGCCAGTAAAATAAAGCTCCCCTTTGTTGATGGGCACGGCATAGGTATCTTGTAGATGGCCTGAAAAACGGCTGGTGCGCATCTGGTTGTTGGTGTTGACTACGCGGAAAAGCTTCACTTCCTCATCGGAGTAGGGAAGCGAATAGCCGGTTGAATCGCGCATTTCCCATTCATTCATCCGGTCGTCAATGTCTTCAATCTGAAATTTAACTTCCCAATTCAGCAAATGGCTGGTGCTGTTGTAAGCGCCTTTATGCGAAAAGCTAAAAACGCTGGCCTCCAGCTTGTTCCTGGCATGATTCAGAAAGGTGCCCACACCCAGGTTGAGCACGCTATCGCCGTGCGATTCGGAGGCAAGGTCGCGCTCCAGTTCGTTGAGGTAATAATCGCCCAAAATGTCGTAGTTCACTTCTTCGCGGGTTTGAAAAGCGGATGCGATAAATTTAAGATTGAGCTGGTTATTGGGATGATAATTGGCCGACAGCGCTCCAAGCGAGGTGGCAAACTGATCTTTTTCCTGTCCTTCAAAATAGATTTTGGTGTTGTAGGCGGTTTGAAAGGTTCCGAAAGTTGTTTCCCGGGTTTCGGGCACAAAATGGTAATTGTTCCGGGCCACATTTCCCAGAAATGACAAGTCGAATCGGTCGGAAAAGTGGTAGGTGATGTAAGTTTGAATGTCGATAAAGTTGGGATCATAATCTCCTTGTTCATCCAGGCTTCCGAGTAGGTAGCGGTTGGTTTTGTATCGGACACCACCAATGTAGCTTAGCTTTTTGTTCTCGCTCAGGTCTTCTACATGCATGGTTGCGCCTAGCAGACTGACACTGGTACTTCCTTTAAATTCCGTTGGTTTGCGGTATTTGATGTCGAGCACCGACGCCATTTTATCGCCATATTTGGCATCGAAACCACCTGCCGAAAACTCGATGGTTGACACCATGTCCGAATGAATAAAACTCAATCCTTCCTGCTGGCCCGATCGCACCAGGAAAGGGCGGTAGATTTCAATATCGTTCACATACACCAGGTTCTCGTCGAAATTGCCGCCACGCACCGAATATTGTGCGCTCAGCTCGTTATTGGATGAAACACCGGGAAGTGTTTTGATCAAAGCTTCGACGCCGCTGCCGGTTGCATTGGGCATGCTGCTGGTGAAAACCGGATCGATCCGGCTCATATTGCTGTTGGCACGTTTCCGTCCCGATACTTCTACTTCGTCAATTTCCTCGGTGTTGATTTCCAGTTGAATATTGATTTCCAGCCGCTCTTCACGAATCACTCGAATCGATTTTTCCTGCGTATGATAGCCGGTGTATGAATAAATAAACGTGATTTCCTGGTTGGCCGGAACCCGGAGCAGGTATTTTCCCTGGCGGTCAGTGGTTGTGCCAATCGGAAGGTTTTTGAGCGCCACATTGGCCAGTTCTACCGGTTGCCCATTTTCTCCGCGAACGATTCCAAAAACAGTTGCGTTGCTGCGCTGAGCCATTGTCGGTGATGAAAGGAGCAGGCACGCGAATAGGATTAGCAAAGGTTTTAGCAATTTCATGCAAACAAAAATAATACACTTTGTTTGATATCAACCTATGACTGAAAGGGTGTACGACAAAATTCCCTTTCAAAAATAATTTCGTGAGGGAATTACAAAAACGATATTTAATGACAATGAAACATGCGAAAGACACAAAAGAGATACGTCTTCGACGTAACGTGTCCAGCCTGTCTCGGCGAAATCGGGAGCTGATGATCTCTACTCGTTCTGTTTTGAATAAATTGTGCTTAACTTTATGTCTTTAATTTTCAGATGAAAATATGGAACGACGCGATTATCTGATTCATCAAATACAGGAAATGGGCGCTTTTTTGGCCCGGTTGATTCTTCGCCTGAAAAAGGAGCATCAGCCCGCGGCCCAGCTGAAATCTGTGCGTGTGGAGCTGGAACAGGAACTGGGCCAGCGTTTAGATGATATTCTTTTTCTGGAGGATCAGGCTTTTGTTGCTGTCCTGGAAGAGAAGTTACTGTCGGACGACAATATGGTGCAGTTTGCTTCCTTGCTAGAACAACTGGGCGATGTGGCACTGGATGGTGAGACTTTTTTTCGGCAGCAGATTTATTATCGCAAGGCCTTGGTTTTGCTGGATTTTGTTGAGCAAAAGAGTCAAAACTATTCGATGGATCGGCAACAAAAAATGGTCGATCTCCGTACGAAACTGAACGGTTAAGAATATTTCGTTTGATGAGAACGATAAGAAATTCATTCACGAAAGTTTATTCTGATGAAAAAGCAGAAGCCCTCAAAATCATTAAAGAAATACCGGCTTGAACTGGTTGGCCTGGTGGCCAGGAGCAATGAAATTTTCGAAAAGCAGCTGTCCTACATCAGTGTTGGTGCAATTGCTGTTTCCATGGCCTTTGTGAAAGATATAACAGGCGATGTGGCCACCACCAACCATAAAGCTTTGCTGATTGTTGGTTGGGGACTTTTGGTGTTGACGCTGTTGGTTAATCTGTGCTCACATATTTGGGCAAAAAACAAGCACAATAGAACAATCAGCGAAATTGATGCCGGAAAATATAGCCGAAGTTCGGCGGTTCGCCGGCTAAAGTATATTGATTGGGTGAATTTCGCTACGGTGGTGACGCTGGTTCTTGGAATTATTTCAATTGTACTTTTTATGACTCTAAATTTATAGCGATGGAAGATCAACTGGCAAATAACGAAGATTTCAATCGGTTAATTCCGGACGACAAGCTGGATGAAATTGTAGATAAAGGGCTTGGTGGTTCACCGCCACCATCGGCAAAGACCGACCAAAATCCGGTGGATCGTGGGCTCGGCGGATCCACGCCGCCAACTGGCGACTATTCGGATTGAAACAAATGCAGCAATCCTTCCTCCAGCCTGAATTCTGCGATTTCAATATCCGCTTCCTTCAGCGCCGCGATAAAACCTTCGTTCATCATGCGACCGGCCATCAGCGGAAATTCAAGCAAGGCCGGGTAATTTTCTTCATTTGTTGGATTTTGATAAAATTCGATGCAAGAGCCAACATTGGTTGAAAGGTAAATCCGGCAAGCCATCGGTCGGGCAGCGTACACGGAACATGTCCCGTCTTTCAGCAGCGGACACGGGCTTTTGAAATTCAGCACCGACTGCTCGTCCAGTTTCGATGTTGTTTGGTTTTTGGTAGCTGCTTTCGCTTTAATCTGTCGAATTCCCGCAGAATCAAAATGTTTTTGAACGAAATTTCCAAGGTAATGCAACTCATACGAGTTGGCAAAAACAGCTTGGTGGCAACAATAATTACATCCTTTTTTGCAGTGAATCGGCTGGTCTTGTTTTTGAGCCATGACCGCTAGCGAGTCGATCAGTTGGTCAATGGCCAGGTACAGTTGTTCCATCGCCCGAAACAAATCCTCTTCGTTGTATTCATTTTTAGCAGCTTCTTTTCCCAATTGGTAACCGTCGTTGTAAAAAAGCTGTTCGTATTCTGATCGGCTGGAATTCATGTTGATACAATTTTGTTGCAATTTAGTTAATCGGATTTGAATATTATCCCCTGTTTTATCGATGATTTCCACCCTTTGATCGGAAAAATGTTCTGTTTATGGAAGCCTTTGTTTTTATTTGTCGGTATCATTTCGTAAAAACTAAAGTAATGGAAAATCGTCGGTTAACCAATCAGTTTATGAAGGTCTGGGATCAATCCAGGGAGCAGCGGCCCGACTGGGGAACTTCGCATGCCGTGGCAGAAAAGAAGTTTCGGGAAGCCAGTGTGGAGCAGTTTTTCAAATCGATGAAGAAGCTGGACACAGACATGCTTTCGGTCTATTCGGAATCAGATTTCTTAGATGAACTGGTTTTGTCGCAGTTGCGCGATTTGTTTTTGAATGCATTTTCGTATCGCTGTGAAGAAATTGATCAGATGTTTTCGCCGGAGATGATGCGATCAACCAAAAACTTTATTAAACAGGCTCGCAATTTTGATTCGGAGCTAACGGTGATCAGCGTTTTTCAGGCATGCCGCAATGTTTGGATCATGAATGGCTTGCAGCTTATTTTAGGACGCTGTGTTGAATTAACTCCTGCTATTTTTGCTTACAGCATGCTTTACCCTTACACCGATAATTTTGTGGACGATCCGCTGATTTCACCCGCCGAGAAGTTGGAGTTCAGCCAGCGTTTTGCCAGTCGGTTAGCCGGAAATCAGGTTGATCCGAAAAATCTACAGGAGGAAAAAATCTATCAGTTGGTGGAGCAGATTGAAAATCAATATGACCGACGGCAGTATCCCGGTGTTTATGATTCGCTATTGGGAATCCACCAGGCGCAAACGGAGAGCATGCAGCTTTTTCAGAGCAATTCGGTTTCAGAAGAAGAAGCGCTGCGGATTTGCCTGGCCAAAGGCGGAGCGTCCGTTTTGGCCGATGGTTATCTCATTGCCGGTAACCTCAGTGAAGCGGAAAAGGTTTTTCTGTTCGGATATGGCGCTTACCTGCAGCTGTTGGATGATATTCAGGATGTGAAAGAAGACTTGGCCGATGGCGTGATGACCGCATTTTCAAAAGTAGCTCAAACGCGCCATTTGGATCGAATGGTTTACAAGACCTACCATTTTGGCGAACATGTTTTAAGCAGCTCGAAACCATTGCTAGATCGGAGTGAGCTGAACTTTAAAGCGTTGTTGCAAAAAAGCATCTTGCTGTTTTTTGTCGAATCGGTGGCCATTGACAAGCAGTTTTACAGTCAGCAATTTCAAGATGAACTTGAGCGTATTTCTCCTTTGTCGTTTTCATTTGTGCGGTCGAAACGAAACTTTTTCACCCCGAAAAAACACCTTCTGCTGGAAAGATTGGAAAAGCTGACATCTTCCTCCGAAGTAAAAAACATGATGCTGTCGGGAGATTAGAGCCTGCTCGTCGCCGGAGATTTGCAAATGATCCGGAATTCGATTAAGAATTTTTTCTTCGAAAATTAGACCGGCTGCCATCTGTTTTTACACCCACAGGCAAAAGTCTGATAATCTTGACTTTTTCTGTTGCAATGTATTTTGCCGCCTGAATTTGTTTCGATTTGAGATTGATGACGGCAACAGCAAAAAAGCTGGAAGCCAGTAGTACAACGAAACCTGTTGTTATATCGACATAGAATTGGACTGTTAAAGCCATCAGCGTAAAAAATAAAGTGTATCCGAGCAGCAGCCCACTGGCTGTAAGATGCGGCAAACCAGCTTTGATTAACAGATGGTGGATGTGGTTATTGTCAGGCGAAAAAGGCGACTTTTTTTGGTAGATACGAATGGCAAATACCCGGATGGTATCGGTAATCGGCACGATCAATAAACCAATAACAACCAGTGGTGCCTGTTTAAAATGGACCGGGTTTGCCACAACGGCATTGAGTTCGTTGAATGTGATGGCGAGCGTGCCCAGGGTGATTCCCAAAATGAGTGAGCCCGTGTCGCCCATGAAAATTTTATTCTTGCCGCCCCAAAGGTTAAATCGCATAAATGCCAGCAGACTGGCTGCCACCGAGGTGCAAATAATTGCGTAGCTCATGGCCCCAACGGCAAAAAACCAGGTTCCCAAAATGGAACAAACCAAAACCCCGATTCCGGCGGCTAATCCATCAATTCCGTCAATCAAGTTGATGGCATTGATTAGAAAAAGCAGTATGAATACGGATAATGGAATGCTCACCCAAGGCGCGAGTTCGGTTAAACCAAATAATCCGTATGCTTGTGTGATATGATAATTGCCCATGATGACCAACAGGAGTGAAGCCGCAACCTGAACCAGAAATTTCTTTTTTGCCGAAATCACCAATAGATCGTCTTTCAGTCCAATGAAAAACATCATCATAACCGCGACGTAAAGATACCGGAGTTCGGTCAGTTTGATGTCGGGAAGAAATACCAGAGTGCTGATGTTGAATGCAATAAAAACGCCCACACCACCCAACGTAGGAATTACGGTGGTATTTAATTTTCGCTGGTTGGGGACATCCATCAAATTTTTCGCTTTGGACACCCGGACAACAGGAGGAATAATGAGGTAGGTAATTGCAAAACTGGCAATAATGTTTAATAGTAACGTAAGGTCCACGAGATTCGGTTTTGAATTAAATTGTTACAAAATTAATAAACTACAACAATGGACGTTGATTTTTGTGTTTTATTTCATGAACTGCACTTTTTGGGGCCTAAAACCCCTCGAAACTCAGACGAACGAACTTTTCACCTCAAAAAAGTGATGCTGTTTTTGCCCGTTTTTTTGTTGATTTTCGATGATTATGGTTAAGTGGACGTCGGTTTTTTACCAAAGGGTCGGATCAGGGAATGCATGAGATTAAAAATTTTTGATGGACTTATTGAGAGCGGAAATGAATTCACCGGCATTTTTGTTGGCGACCGATGGATTTTTAATAATTTCAAGCGTTTAAATAGTCAAGTTGGAGATGGAGGTCAAGCATGCTTTTCCTTCAAGTTTCCGACAAGTCAATTTGGTTTCTGCTAAATCATTACAAATGGATAATCTGGATAACATTTCCCTGTCCTCAATTTACAAGCGCAAAAAGAGCGATCGCGACATTTTTGAAGAATTGATGCCCACCAAAGTGAAGGAAGTTTTGCTGGTTGCTACCCTTTATGACAGTTATTCGATTGTTCGCGAAGGGCAGTTTACCGATAAGATTTTCGGTGAGTTTCTGCAATTGAATTTGTACACTTACCCTCGCTTTACCAGTGTCAATTCCGAAGAGGACGCCCTGAAAATGATGGAGGAGCGCGATTTCGACTTGGTCATCATCATGGTTGGGGTCGACAAGGATATTCCGGTGAAAATGGCGGATGTCTTGCATGATGCCAATCAATGCATCCCGATTCTTCTGCTTGTAAACAACAACGGTGATCTGCGTTACTTTCAGGAAGCAGCCAACCAGTTCGACTCCATTGATCGCGTATTTGTGTGGAATGGAAATTCGAACGTGTTTTTGGCAATGGTCAAATATATCGAGGATAAAAAGAACATCGAGGCTGATATCAAAAACGGAAACGTGCGCATGCTTTTGTTGGTGGAAGACTCGATTCAATACTATTCGCGCTACCTTCCCATGTTGTACACCAATATCATGACGCAGACCCAGAACCTGGTGCAGGATGAGTCGGCTGACGATTTGCATATGATTTTGAAGATGCGTGCCCGGCCCAAGGTGATTTTGGTTAGCACCTATGAAGAAGCCGTGGAGATGCTCAATAAATATCGCGACTACTTGCTTAGTGTGATTTCGGATGTGCGTTTTACTCGCAACGGGGTGGACGACCCGGAAGCAGGTATCGAACTGCTTAAATATGTGAAGCAAATACTGAGGTTTCCGGTTCCCTACCTGTTGCAGAGTCACGATGTAAACAATGCCGCGCGTGCCCGCGAAATTGGTGCTGAGTTTATCAACAAAAACTCGGAAAGTCTGTCGATGGATATTCACAACTTTATATATAAACGGCTGGGATTCGGAAGTTTTGTGTTTAAAGATATGTCTGGAAACCCGATCATGGTTGCCCGGAATTTGCAAGAGTTTCAGGAAATGTTCAAGTTGATTCCTGATGAAGCTTTGTCGTATCACGGGAAGCGCAATTCGTTTTCAACCTGGCTGATGGCGCGTGGCGAGATTAACATTGCCGAGCAGTTGTTGCCCTATCGTTTCGAGGATTTCAATAGCGCCGACGAGTTGCGCAACTTTTGCCTCGATGTGTTTGAAAAGGTGCGGGTGAAAAAGATGCGGGGACGGATCATTAATTTCGATTCGGCTATTGTTGACAGCGATCGCTACATTATCCGCATGGGAAAAGGTTCGTTGGGCGGAAAAGGGCGCGGCATGGCTTTCATGAGTAATTTCATCGAGAACATCGATTTCAAGAAAATTATCCCCAACATCAATATTCGCATTCCTGCCACCGCAGTAATCGGCGCCATCGAGTTCGATAAATTTCTGGAAATCAACAATCTTTACGAGGAAATTTACAGCAACAACGATTATGAGCACATCAAGGCGATTTTTTTGGAGTCGCATTTGAGTGAAGGACTGAAAGCCAAGTTGTTTCGTTATGTCGAAGTCATGAAAGGCCCTTTGGCTGTGCGTTCTTCGGGTTTATTCGAAGATTCGCTTCTGCAACCATTTTCGGGTGTTTATGCCACGTATTTGTTGCCAAATAATCATCCGGACAAGTATGTGCGGTATCAACAGCTGATCAACGCCGTGAAGTTGGTGTACGCCAGCATTTTTACCGAGTCGGCCATTTCGTATTTCGATGCGGTGAATTATAAAATTGAAGAAGAAAAAATGGCGGTCATTATTCAAACGCTGGTCGGGCAAGAGCACGACAAACGGTTTTACCCGTCCATTAGTGGGGTGGCTCAGTCGTACAACTATTATCCGGTTTCGTATATGAAGCCGGAAGATGGCTTTGCCGTAGCGGCTATCGGGCTGGGCATGTATGTGGTTGGGGGTGAGCAGGCTTTCCGGTTTTGTCCAAAGTATCCAACCATCAATCCAACCTTGGTGCGCGACCAGGTGCGCGATTCGCAAAAGGAGTTTTACGCGCTCGACATGTCCAACCCGAACGTGAATATTGTGACGAACGGTGAAGATGCTGCAGTCCGGAAATTCAAAATCAGAGATGCGGAGCACGATGGCTTTCTTCAGCACTGTGCTTCGGTTTACGATTTGGAGAATGACGATCTGGTTCCCGGAATTGACTTGAAAGGACCCCGGGTAATTGATTTTGCCAATATTTTAAAGTACAACTACATTCCGCTGGCCGATACGCTTCGATTTTTGTTACGCTTGTTTCGCGAAGCCATGGGCTCACCAGTCGAAATGGAATATGCGGTGGATCTGGAAAAGGGCGACGGCGGATTGCCCACTTTTTATCTGCTCCAAATCAAACCCCTGATTCGTCGCGAGGAAGCCTTAAGTATTGATTTAGGCGATGTTGATAAGAATCGGGTTCTGTTGTTTGCCCGACAGGGTATGGGCAATGGCGAAGTGTCGGGTATTCGCGATGTCGTTTTTGTGGATCCCGAAAAGTTTGATAAGATGAATACCAAGGAAATCGCGCGTGAAATTCACCGGATGAATAAAAAGATGGATGCCGAGAATAAGGAATACATCCTGATTGGGCCCGGGCGCTGGGGAACGAAAGACCAGTTTACCGGAGTTCCGGTGATTTGGGCGCAAATTTCGCGCGCCCGCATCATCGTTGAAATGGGCTTGCCGGATTTTCCGCTCGACGGATCACTGGGATCGCACTTTTTTCACAATGTTACTTCAATGAACGTAGGTTATTTCGCAGTAAAACATGCCTCGCAGGAAGAAATCATCAACATGGCCATGCTCAATCAACAGCCCGTGGTGGAAGAATTGAACTATGTAAAGCATGTTCGCTTTCAGGAAGAACTGACCATCCTGATGGATGGAAGGAACCGGCAGGCTTTGATCAGTGTGGGTGAGCAGTCTTTCTAATGCTTTCACTTCGAACAAAAAAAGGTGCCACGTTTGCCGGGCACCTTCGGAATTGTTGTTGTATTGTTATTAAGCTTCGTAGTTGCTCACACCAGCAGTTTCGGCGGTGCGGTCAACTTTTTTAATCAAGCCCTGCAACACCTTTCCCGGACCAATTTCGGTGAATAGCGTGGCTCCGTCGGCCAGCATGTTTTGGGCCGTTTGTGTCCATTTTACCGGTGCCGTTAATTGGGCAATCAGGTTTTCCTTGATGGTTTCCGGGTCGCTTACCGGTTGCGCATTCACGTTTTGATATACCGGGCAAAGCGGCGTGCTAAAAGCAGTGGACTGAATCGCCGCAGCCAGTTCTTCGCGTGCAGGCTCCATCAGTGGCGAGTGGAACGCGCCGCCAACCGGCAGTTTCAATGCACGTTTGGCTCCTTTTTCTGTCAGCATTTCACAAGCTTTGTCGATACCGGCAATTGAGCCGGAAATGACCAGCTGGCCGGGACAGTTGTAATTCGCCGGAACAACCACCTCCTCAATCGATGCACAAACTTCTTCAACCACTTCATCTTCCAGCCCAACAATGGCTGCCATGGTCGATGGCTCCAACTCGCAGGCTTTTTGCATGGCTTGCGCACGTTGCGATACCAGGCGGAGTCCGTCTTCAAAATTTAAGGTGCCGTTGGCCACCAAGGCCGAAAATTCGCCCAGCGAGTGTCCGGCAACCATTTCCGGTTTGAAGTCGGCCAGCGTTTTGGCCAGAATAACCGAATGCAGGAAAATAGCCGGTTGTGTGACTTTGGTTTGCTTGAGGTCGTCGGCACTGCCTTCAAACATGATATCGGTGATGTTGAAGCCGAGAATTTCGTTGGCTTTATCAAACAGTTCTTTGGCAACTGGCGAGTTTTCGTACAGGTCTTTTCCCATGCCCGGAAACTGGGCGCCTTGCCCTGGAAATACATATGCTTTCATAGTAAACGCGTTTAAGTTACAATTGCGGCAAAGTTAAAATGATTTTCGTGGCGTGAAAAGTATTTGAAATGATTGAGCTAAAATCGCTTGACATTTTAACACTTGCTGTCGACTATTGAAATTGAAAGTTCAATAGTTTTTGTATTAACGATAAAACGTGGCTTCGTAACGAGTCGTATTGGCTTTGCTATCCGTCACGGTTAGTTGCAGTAAATGGTTTTTTCCGAATTGAAAACGCTCTTTGTCAAATTCGTAGGTGATCAGACTATTTTTGGCATCATATTCAAACAAAACCCATTGGCCGTCGATTTCGCCGCGGTAAGTGCTGATGCCCGAAAAATCATCATCAATTTTGAAGCGAATTTGGTGCTGCTCAGTTAGCCGGTTCTGGTTCACAATGCTCAGGGGGCGAATGGTTGGTGGAACAGTATCGACACTGATGGCAAAAGTTCCCATTTGTCGCACACGGGCCATGACCCAGCCATCTTCATAATTCCCGCCCATTGACCATTTTTTGCCGCTTTTTTCATCAATCACCGCAATCAGCGATTTTGGCTTCAACGAATCAGGAACTCCATCTGCTTTTAGTTTCAGCAAATAGGAGTTGTGCACCGGCGTGCGATCGTTGTGCAGCTGGTAAAGCGGAGAATAATACAGGTTATTGGCCGGTTTGGTTTCAAAGTCAAGCTTGAAATCGGAGTAAAAGGTTCCGGGCATGAACAGCGCTTGAAGACCCGCGGTTTCAAAATCTTCTTTTTCATCGTGTCGGATTAATCGGCCTGTTTTTTCAAGCCTGGCAAGACTCACCGCTTTCGATTGCACACGGAATGTCAAGGTGCTGGTGTTACCATAGGTGTCGTTAATTTCGTAGGTGATTTGGTGCAGTTGTCCATCCGACAGGTTCACCACGCCGCGGTTGACCAGCAAGGGATAGTTGTTTAGTTTATTTCCCGGATCAACCCAACTTTTTTGCAGCCTTCGGTAATGCTGGCGGTAGTGATTGTAATCAATGTGGCTGTTTAAAAAGCGGGTTTCGGCAAAACTCAGTTCGTTCATCAAAAAGGTGTAAACCGGATCGCCGTCAACTGCCAGTTTAATTTCGTAAATGCCGCACTTGCTCCAGCTTCCGTCCAGGTAATCGAGCGCCTGGAGCCCAAATCCAATATCACCATAAACTGAAAAGGTGGGATTTCCTTTTAAATGATAGGCTCCATCGTAATAAACCGTTTCAATCACCCGCTCGCTCGATCCTCCGGCTACATGGGCATCGTCAGACAGGGGATAAATAGCTGCCGATAGAATTTTGGGTTTCATGTTGTCGGTTACCGGAAAATTGAAAAGTAAAGGGTTCAACGGATTCTGACTTTCGGTATTTCGAATTTCGAAGTGGAGATGCGGCCCGCCCGAGCTTCCGCTGTTACCACTGAGCCCAATTTGCTCGCCTTTTTCAACCCGGAAAGTCCCTTTCGGAACAGCCAGGTCAACAGCAAACGATTGGCGCTCATATTGAATTTCGCGGGCATAGGCCTGAATATCCTCCCGGAAACTCAACAAATGTCCGTAAACAGTTGTTTGTCCGTTCGGATGATCGATGTAGAGTGCCAGCCCAAAACCAGCGGGGGAAATGTAGATGCGAGAAACGTCGCCCGCAGCTGCTGCATAAATGGGGAGTCCGTTTTTCCCCTGCGTCTTAATGTCGATGCCGGAATGAAAATGATTGGAGCGTAATTCTCCAAAACTTCCGGAAAGCAGGATTGGAATATCAACCGGCGATCGAAAGTATTCACGGTCAGGAGCTTGGGCTGAGACCAGTGATGAGAATAACAGAAGTGAAATCAGAAAACGCAAGTGCATAAAGAAATCTATTAGTGTTTTGTGTTTAAAACTGAGCATTGACAGAATTGTTGTATGGCAGGTTTCAATCCTTAAAATAAAACGATCATCGTATTAACTATCGGGCAAAAATATTAATTTTGTCGAAGAAAGCATGCTGTAATGACCGAGCAAGATCAATATCTAATTGATGAATTTAAGACAAGAATCAGACTGCTGATTGGGAAGCAGAACAGTTTGAAAAGTGAAAACGGACAATTGCTGGAGCAGCTACGAAACTTGCAGGATGAATTGGCTAAAATTCGTAAAGAGAATGAATTGCTGGTTAAAAAGTATGACAATTTAAAGTTGGCAAAAGTTTTTATGGCTTCGGATGACGAAAAGCAGGATGCGAAGCAAAGGATAACAAAAATAGTGCGGGAAATTGATAAATGTATTGCTCAGCTGAATGTTTAGCAGATACAGGACGAGATGACGAAAAAGCTTTCAATAAATATTAACATCGATGGTCGGATTTATCCATTGACCATTATGAAGGAGCAAGAGGAGAAGTACAGGAAAGCTGCGAAAATACTCAATGAAATACTTCTTCAGTACAAAAAAAAATATGCTGAAAACGATTCAAAAGATTTTCTTGCGATGGCTGCTTTTCAGTTTGTATTGAGGAATCTGGAGTTGGAAGAACGAGTTGATGAGTCTCCATTTATTGAAAAAGTCAAGGAACTTAACGAAATGTTAGGGGATTATTTGTCGATAAACGAGTAAAATAGATAGAATCGTTGAAGCCCGCTTTTGATTCAGTCCCAAAAGAATTATATCTTGGGAGTGGATTTTTAGGCAGGCTTTTTTTGTTTAATTATATATATAAAGTAATACTTATTTGAAATGGAAATTATATACGCTATTTCTGGTTTTCTGCTTGGGGGTGTGCTTTCCTATTTTTTATGGGACCGGGCGCTGAAGAGTAAGAAAAGGAAAATTATAAAGGAGGCCGAAGTTGAAGGCGAAGTCATTAAGAAGGACAAAATCCTTCAGGCAAAGGAAAAGTTCTTGCAGTTGAAAACAGAACATGAAAAGTTCATCAACGAAAAGAATAATAAAGTAGGGCTGTTGGAAAACAAACTGAAGCAAAAGGAGAGTGCTTTTTTGCAACGGCGCGATGAGCTGCAACGGAAAGTTAAAGAATTTGAACAGACGAAAAAGGAAACCGACACGATTCGTGAAAACCTGACCAACCAGCTAAACGTCGTTCAGCAGAAAGAAGAAGAGCTGGATAAAATGCACCGGCAGCAGGTTGAACAGCTGGAAGCCATTTCAGGCTTGTCGGCCGAGGAAGCCAAAAACCAGTTGGTGGAGTCGTTGAAAGGGGAGGCCCAAACGGAAGCTATGTCTTATATCAATGAGATTATGGAAGAAGCCAAGCTGACGGCCAATAAAGAAGCGAAAAAAGTGGTGGTGAAAACCATTCAGCGCGTGGCAACCGAAACAGCCATTGAAAATTCGGTGACGATTTTCCACATTGAAAGCGATGAGATCAAAGGACGGATTATTGGTCGCGAAGGACGGAACATCCGGGCCTTGGAAGCTGCCACCGGCGTTGAGATTATCGTTGACGATACGCCCGAAGCCATTGTGCTTTCAGGCTTTGATCCGGTTCGGCGCGAAATTGCCCGCCTGGCTTTACACCAGTTGGTGACTGATGGACGGATTCATCCGGCACGTATTGAAGAAGTGGTGTCGAAGGTGAAAAGGCAGGTTGAAGAAGAAATTATCGAAACCGGTAAACGGACCGCGATTGATCTGGGGGTACACGGATTGCATCCTGAACTGATTCGGATGATTGGTAAAATGAAGTACCGTTCGTCATACGGCCAAAACCTGTTGCAGCACTCGCGTGAGGTAGCCAACCTGTGTGCCATTATGGCTTCGGAGCTTGGATTGAACACCAAATGGGCCAAGCGTGCCGGCTTGTTGCACGATATTGGCAAGGTGCCCGACGACGAGCCGGAGTTGCCACATGCTGTATTGGGGATGAAACTGGCCGAGAAATTTAAAGAGAAACCGGAGATTTGCAACGCCATTGGAGCACACCACGATGAAGTGGAGATGCAATCCTTGTTGGCTCCGATTGTTCAGGTTTGCGATGCCATTTCAGGCGCTCGTCCCGGCGCCCGGCGCGAGATTGTTGAGTCGTACATCAAACGGCTGAAGGCTCTCGAAGATTTGGCCCTTTCATATCCAGGCGTATTAAAAACCTACGCCATTCAAGCAGGTCGCGAACTGCGGGTAATTGTTGGTAGCGATAAGATTTCGGACAAAGAATCAGAGCAACTATCGTACGATATTGCCAAGCATATTCAGGACGAGATGACGTATCCCGGACAAATTAAAATTACCGTGATTCGTGAATTACGAGCCGTCAACTATGCGAAATAAATCAAAGTAAGCAACATAAAAAAGGAAGTGATTTTCACTTCCTTTTTTTATGTTCTCATCTTTCAGGATGCCCAATAACCAGGGGCTAATTAGTTAATCCTTATGA
>NZ_LGIA01000012.1 GCF_001270965.1 Sunxiuqinia dokdonensis
GACGAACCGAACATCATCCATTGTCGCTAATTCGGCCAGTGCTTCATGCATCTCCTCAATCATCGCCGGATTCAATGCATTGTGCACTTCGGGCCTGTTCAGAATGAAGTTGGCCCGATAGCCAGTCACTTCAATTTTTATATTCTTCCAGTTTTTCATTGTATCGTCTCTTTACATTCTGAAAACGCCGTAATGCGGTTTCTGAATCGATTGATTAAGGGTCACCGTGAATGCCAAAGCCAAAATATCGCGGGTGTCGGCCGGATCAATAATTGCATCATCCCATAAGCGCGATGAGCTGTAGTATGCCGAGCTCTCGTGCTCAAACTGATCGACCAGGCTATTGCTGCCTCCGTTTTGCCCGATGGTTTGCAACACGCCCGAAGCCTGCTCGCCCCCCATCACCGCAATGCGCGAATGCGGCCACATGAACAAAAAATCGGGTTCGTAAGCCCGGCCCGCCATGGCATAATTGCCAGCACCAAATGATCCACCAATCACCAGGGTAATTTTTGGAACCACGGAATTGGCAACCGCATGAATCAACTTGGCACCATCGCGTGCAATGCCTTCATGCTCATATTTTTTCCCAACTACAAAACCAGTGATATTCTGTAAGAACAACAAAGGAACCTGCCGTTGGTTACATAACTCAATAAAGTGCGCCCCTTTTCGGGCACTTTCGGCGGTCAGAAAACTCTGATTCCCCAATATTCCGACGGGAATGCCTTTGATGTGAGCAAATCCGGTGACCAAGGTCATCCCGTAGTTGGCTTTAAACTCCTGAAAGTTACTCGAATCAACCAAATGCGCCATGATTGCCCGCACATCAATGGGCTTTTTCAAGTCGGTTGAAAGGTAACGATATATTTCTGAAGACGAATGTTCGGGTTCAACCGCATCCTTCAGCTCAATCCCGCGTTTGGTTGCCATCGGTAAAGTATCCACAATTTCGCGGCATATTTCAATGGCATGTGTATCGTCCTTCGCCAGGTGATCAGCAACTCCTGAAACCGAGGTGTGCACCATGGCACCTCCCAATTCCTCCGCGGTAACTTCTTCTCCGGTTGCCGCTTTCACCAGCGGCGGCCCCCCAATAAAAATGGTTCCCTGCCCTTCAACAATAATGGTTTCGTCGCACATGGCGGGCACATAAGCGCCACCGGCTGTGCAAGAGCCCATCACCACTGCCAGCTGCGGAATACTTGCGGCCGACAATCTGGCCTGGTTGTAAAACACCCTTCCAAAATCAAACCGATCAGGAAAAACATGGGCTTGCTCAGGCAGAAAAATACCGCCCGAGTCAACTAAATAAATACAAGGTAAGTGATTTTTTAAGGCGATTTCCTGGGCGCGAACATGCTTTTTGATTGTTTCACGAATGTATGTTCCACCCTTCACTGTGGCATCGTTGGCCACAACAAGACATTCGCGCCTTTTAACCAAGCCGATTCCTGTTACGATTCCGGCCGACGGAAACGCATTGTCATACTGATCAAAAGCGGCGAAAGCCGAAAGTTCCAAAAATGGTGTTTGAGGATCGATCAAAAGGTCAATTCGTTCACGGGCCAACAACTTGCCACGCTCACGGTGCTTCGCGATGGCCTTTTGCGGCCCGTGCGAGGAAACACGTTTCAGACGCGCGCGAAATTCCGACACAACAGACTCGTAATCAGCAATATTTCTCGCTTCAGAAGCGACTCCGTATCGAAGTTTATTTTGTTGAGCTTTATCCATGTCCTCGTTAAACAAATTACAAATGGAAAATCTCTTACTATGACAAAATACGCGGCTATTAGTTCACTGAACACCGTGAATTTTTCAAGTCGACATGTAAAAGTGAAAATTAAGAAAGGAATCCGCGATCACACCAATATTCACCCTGGCCTAGAAAAAAAAGTGACC
>NZ_LGIA01000013.1 GCF_001270965.1 Sunxiuqinia dokdonensis
CATTTCAAGGATCATTTCCCGTTATCAAAGAACTTTTGGGGTCGATTCAATCGCACCCGGATTCAATTTTACCCTTCGGAATTGTATCCAAACCGCCAGTTTTTGCTTTCTCACGAATCTTTGCTGCTTTTGAGGTGGATCAGGAAGGTTTCGGACGGCCCGAAACTGCTTACTAAAATAAATCATTATTTGTAAATAGTAAATACCCAAATGCAATGAGGTGCAGAATTAATTTATGTTCTTCAACATGATTATATTCAACCATACAGCAAAACATCCCTGAGCACGAGCATGCTATGCAAAATCGCCATTCTATTATTAAGCTGTTTGGCCAGCAAAACCAACCAAATGGCTTAAAAAAAGAAAATGAAGGAACTGTTTAATAGCAAAAAGGAGTATCTTGGGGGAGGAAAAAATGGAGGGGTGGAGTGCTGAGAGGTGAGTTGCAAACGTAAGATAGCGAACCGCTTTCCGATTTTCTTCTGAACAGGCGGTCACCGCTTCACTCAAACAAGGAGCAGACGGGATGTTTTTTCCGATGATGAATCATAATAAAGTGTTCTTTCCATGCCAATTTGATGTGGACAGAACACTATTGACACAAACTACATACGAAATAAAGAATTTATAACGAACGTTAGAGGCAGCCTAAAAAACAAAGGATATGACAACGAATCAGCAAATAATTTTAAACACGCTACTTGACCAGCAGAAAAAACAGTTGGACTCAACATTAAAAGAAGATGAATACTTTCATTTGTTTATAACGGAACAAGTATTGAAAAACTTTGAATTGTCATATGATGAATTACAAGAAGGAATAGTTGATAACGGTGGAGATGGTGGAATCGATGCTATTTACACCTTTGTCAATTCTGAGCTAATTCAAAGAGATACGGAATTAATAGATGGAAAAAGAAATTCAGTAATTGATATTTACTTAATTCAATCAAAAAACACCAATGGATTTGGTGAAACTCCAATTGAAAAATGCACTTCTTCAGCAAATGACTTATTTGACTTCACAAAATCCTCAGAGCAATTAAAAACTGTGTATAACAATGAACTACTAATAAACAGAGAAGTCTTTAAAAATCAATACCTTCACCTTGCATCTAAATTCCCGATACTTAAGTTCCATTATTTCTATGCTTCAAAAGGTAATGAAGTTCATGAAAATGTTCGCAGGAAAGTTGAAAATTTAAGAGAGATAATAAACAAACATTTCGACAAGGCAGAAATTAATTTTGAATTTTTAACTGCGGGCAGTTTAATTGAATTATCAAGACGTGAGCAGATTAAAACAAAAGGAATAACATTATTAGATAGTCCGATTGCAACACAAGATGGTGGATATATTGCAATTGCACCATTGAAGAATTATTTTGATTTTATTTCAGATCAAAACGGAGATATTATTAAATATTTCTTCGATTCAAACATTCGCGATTATCAAGGAAGTGTCGAAGTCAATAAAGGAATAAAAGAAACATTGATGACTAGTAATCCAGTGGAAGATTTCTGGTGGTTAAATAATGGAATTACTATTACTGCATCAGACGCAACATTTGGCAGTAAAATTTTACAAATAGAAGAACCACAGATTGTAAATGGATTACAAACGTCTTTCGAAATTTATAATTACTTCCGTTTACATAAAGGTGTGGCTGACGGTAGAAATGTACTAATAAGGGTTGTAAAGACCAAAGACGAAAAAAGCAGACTGAAAGTTATAAAATCTACAAACTTCCAAACAAATATTCCACCTGCTTCTTTACGAGCAACAGACCCAATACATAGAGATATTGAAGACTATTTTTTTGCAAAAGGATTTTACTATGACAGAAGAAAGAATTACCATAAAAATCAACAGAGACCAATAACTAAAATTGTGAGCATTCCACACTTAGCTCAAATTGTAATGGCAGCTTTGCAACAAAAGCCAGACTATGCCCGAGCCAGACCATCTACAATTATTAAAAACAATTCTGACTATGAAGGAATATTCAATTCCTCAATTCCGATTGAGTTGTATTTTAAATTAGTTTCGATTCATCAAGCCACTGAAAACAAGCTAAAAACATTTTGCAATCCAAAACTTACAAGGCCCCAGATTGGTGACATTAAATTCCATATTTCTATGTATGTTGTGGGAAAACTGACAAATAAAATAAAGCCAAGAGCACAAGAAATTGCAAACATTAACTTAGAGGATTTGACTGATGAAATTATAACCGAAGCCATCGAGAATACATTCATTATTTATGATTCAATGGGGGGGAATGATAGTATCGCAAAGGGAAAAGAATTTGTAAAGGAATTAGTAGAACAACTTCAGGAGAATTTAGACGATGAAAAAATCGAGGTATAATAACAATGTGCAAATGTAATGCCGGCGGGCGCGGCATCCCTCCGGCTCCTCGGAATATTCACGAAGGTCAGCGAGCGTAGGCTGGATCGTCCGCCAGCTTGGCTTTAAAGCTGCCATTGATCGGATGACTTCGAGTCATCCGATCAATAGAGCGTAGGGATACGGGCTAAAGCAAACCGGGCAAAAGCCTTGGGTTGCAAGCTGCCACTCAGCGGGTGAGTTGGAGGCGTTACCCGCTGAGTCATGCTGACGAAGTAAAGCGGAGTAAAGTAAAGCCAGTTTTTCCTACCTTTAGCATACAAACCTCAAAAAGCTTCACCCATGCAATTCGAAACCGGGCATTCGTATCACATCTTTAACCGGGGGAACAATTCGCAGAAGGTGTTTTTCACCCGCGACAACTATTTGTTCTTCCTTGAAAAAATCAAAACGCACATCACGCCCCATGCCGATATTTTAGCCTGGTGCCTCATGCCCAATCATTTTCACTTGATGGTGCATGTTAATCAGCTTGAAATAGCTCTGGTTGATACTGATCGGATGACTTCGAGTCATCCGATCAGTAAAATGCGTTCGTTCAATAACTCCATCGCCATCATTTTAAGGTCATACACCCGCGCAATCCAGAAACAAGAGAACATGCATGGCTCTTTATTTCAGGCAAAAACCAAAGCCCTCTGCCTCACACAAACCAATGGCATTTCTCCTGCTTGGTTTCAATCCAAATATGGCGCAATGATCCATGTTGATGATCCGGAGAAGGCCTATCCCCAGGTCTGTTTTGATTATATTCATGCCAATCCGGTCAAAGATGGACTGGTGAAAAGAATAACAGACTGGGAGTTTTCATCGGCACTGGATTATTCAGGGGAGCGGAACGGCAAGCTGATTAACCGGGACCGGACGGCCGAATTTGGTTGCGAGCTCCACTGAACGGTGATTCCGAATGCTGCGCTTCAGAATATATGAAAAGCTGGCAGTGGCTGGATCGTCCGCCAGCTGGCGGATTTGCAATCCGTTAAAACGGAGTCATTAATAGCTTACACACCTGGGACCACGCAATAAAACATCATCAGGATAGACCGACTTCCTCCCCGCTAACACCCGCATCGCTACACAATTATCCAGCCAGGCGATACAATCACACAGCAGCGGAGAATTGCCCGGCGCTTTGCTTGACCTATAGACAGAAATTAAAATTTGGCTTCCAGCTTGACACTACTCTGCTGTCCGGCTTAACTTGCCCTTATACCTGCAAATTTCACCACGATTGGTGATTCCCTCCAAAATATAGGAATAGCTTGTGTTTGGGTCGGCTGTATAAAATTTAACGGTTGTCGTTCCCGATTCGTCAATGTTCACTTTTGGATTCCAGTAGACTGTTGACCGCATGTCGGGCTCGTTGGACGTTCGGATAGAATCGACCTCGTACTTGGGCACATAGAACTCAGCTGGCTTCTGATATCCAAGTGGCATGTACTGAATGACACCGGCCAACTTGCGCTCGAAGCTTCCTCCCGCTTTGGTATTGATTAAAATAACACCGCCCATTCCGCCGCCTCCCTGGCTGTAAAATGCGGCGTTGGCACCATTCAGCACCACAATTTTCTCAATTTCTGACGAACCAATTGTTGAAAGAAAAGACAGATCCGCGTTCATTTCATCCAAATAAATTTCGGCGGGCGTACTTCCTCCCCTCATAAAAATCTGGTCGTTTGTGTAACGCACACCAGGTAAGGTTTTGACAATGAAATCAGCCATTTGCTCAACCGGAAACTGCTCAGCCAGCGCTTTTGCGTCAATCACAGTACTCGATATTCCATATTCCATCATGTCCTTGGTCCGTTGGTCGGCTCCTGTTACCACAAATTCATCCAACAGTATCGTTCGTCCGCCACCTTCAAAAAACATGCGTTGCTGCGCATTCCGGAGTAAACGTTCGGAAGCTGAACTCGCCCTCGCCGACGGCTGATTTAGGTTTGAAAATGAAGGAAATGAATCTTGATCAATCTCAATAAAACCAGCTGGCTCCTGCCTTATTTTGGTATATTTTTGCGACTGAATGGTGAAGACCGTGCTATCCGGAAAATCGAGCTCGTTAAATAAAAACCGCCCCGATTCATCAGCTTCTGCAGAAACTGAAATGAGTGGCTCGACCGCCAACGCGGTGATTGGCACGCCTTCCCTTTTTCCCAAAATCGTCGCCTCGTAAGTGCCTGATATCGTTTGTCCCACTTCGAGAAAATGCCTTGGTTTTTCAAGTTGATTGTTAATGACATCGCCAATATCAAACCGCTGCCATCCTTGCGTCAACATCAGCAAATCGAGGTAGTAATTTGTCCGGTCATCATCATTCAAAAAGTAAAAAGCCGGATCTTCAATATGCCCTTTCAAATCCGAAGTCAGCAGTAAATTCGAATAAATATGATCGGCTAAGGAATCAGTTTCAACCACCAAATCATCAGTCACTGACAAAGAAAAGTCGCCAGTTCGCAAGAGCGTGTCTGTTTGCTGAAGATTAATCGAAAGTGTTACCTCTTCGCGCCGGCGATAGTTCGGCTGGTCGGCCTGAACGGAGACACGCGCAGCAGGTTGCTTTTTAACGAAAACCAAGCGGCTGGACACTGGATTCTGATTTCCATCAACCAACACCAGATGAATCATTCCTTCGGGCAAAATTTCGGTTGGAATATTGTAGTGCAACTGCTCAACAAGCTGGGTGAAAAGTAAAACTTCGCACGAATGGGCCACAATATAAAATGGCTTGGGTAAATTTTCGCCTCTTGCACGTATCTGGACCTGCAGAAAATCGCCCAACCATTTAACCGACAGAGCAGCTCCTTCTGATACAACCGGTGGCAAATCAAAGCGCTTGGTTTGCCCTTTTGAATTGGTGGCGAAAGCCGCGTATTCAACACCAACAAGCGGCTTCATCGTAAAAGCGCCCATCCCCCGATGCTCACTTGTTAGAAACGAAACGGTATCGGTTCCATTTTGAAGAATATAGCCCGACACTTCAGTTGAATAACCATCTTGCGCAATGGCTTTAAATGCGACATGGGTTTCCTTTCCCGCCAGAAACACACCGCCTTCGGGGAAAAACTGCAGATCAAAATCTTCTCCGTCCGAGCTTGGAATAAAGAACTTATTCGCATGCACTGCCGAACTGTTTTCAAAAGCCACTTCAACAAACTGATTGTTCAACCCTTTGTTTTCGCGAACAAAATCAAACTGAATTTTTCCATCGGCCCCTGTTTTACGCTTGAATGTTTCAACTTGATTTTCATCCAAATTTACTTTACAAACGACAGATGCTCCTTCCACGGCATTGCCAAATCGATCAACAAACCAAACACTTGCAGTGGTCTTGCCATCTTCACCCGTTTCATAGTCAATTTCTGAAACAACATCGCTTGGTTGAAAATTGACGATTCGAATGACCTTTTGAAAAAGAAAGTCCGCACCATTGTTTAACATCCAGGTGGTATAAGCCCGAATCGTATATTCACCTTCCTGAAGTGCTGTTTCCAGTTTGATATGACCGGAAAATATGCCATCCAGTTGCTTAATCTTTTGTCGTGTAACTAACTTTTCGGATTGATCGAACAGTTCGACATAAATAAACCGGCTCCAGGCAAACGGTGCGTGTCCTGTTGCTGTTACCAGGTAGCCTTTAAACCAAATTGTTGAGCCCGAACTGTAGGTCGTCTTATCCAAATGCAGATATAACTTCTCCATAGGCGGACGTTCCTGCATCTTTTGAAATCCGGAAGTAATCGGATCCTCAAAATCCTGGCTAAAAGTTTTCGAACTAAAAAAAGAAAGTGAAAAGCAAACAATAAAATAGCAAAATAGAGGCTTCATGTTGGTCGTAAGAAAGTTTCCATAAATCAACCATAATATTTGCACAATTCAAAATACTCAGAAAATTAATTCTAAAATAAGAGCACAAAAAATCAACAAACAACCTGCGATCAATCACTCACGATAGGAATCTCCTCAGAATTGAATAATTTTGAAGTCGTTTGTCAATCAGCTGATCAAGCCAACACAACGATTCACCAAAACATAAAATTGACACTAGACATAGAAACCATGAATTGGATCATCATTATTATTGCAGGCCTGTTCGAAGTGGCCTTTGCTTTTTGCCTGGGCAAAGCGAAAGAAGCTACCGGAACCGAAATGTATTTATGGTACGCCGGCTTTTTGATCACCCTAAGCATCAGCATGGCCCTGTTGATTAAGGCCACGCAAACCCTGCCCATCGGAACGGCTTATGCGGTATGGACGGGCATTGGAGCGATCGGAACGGTTTTGGTGGGAATCTTTGTGTTTAAAGAACCCACCACTTTTTTACGGCTATTTTTCCTGGCGACGCTGATCGCTTCGATTGTTGGACTAAAAGTGGTTTCGCACTAAACCGATGCCGTCCGCAACGCTTAATTTTTAATAACGAAAAGATGAAGCCCTTCCGCCATTAATTGGCTATTTTTGTGGTTTTAAAATCAAAAAATTAAGGACAATCACATGAGTAAAATATTAGAAGTCGCCCCGGAAATCAAAGGATTAATCTTCGATCTAGATGGCACGATTGCCGACACCATGCCCATTCATTACGTCGCCTGGAGAAACGCAGCAGCCCGCTATGGCATCGACTTCAGCGTGGAACTGTTTGAAAAACTGGCTGGTATTCCGCTGTACAAAACGGTCGAAAAACTCAACGAATTATTCAATAAGAACATCGACCCGCAGGAAATGGGCGATGCCAAAGAAGCCGAATACGAAGCCAGCATGCACCTGGCACAGCCCATTGAACCGGTGATGGACGTGATTCGCCAATACCACGGCAAACTGCCCATGGCGGTTGGAACCGGCGGCTGTCGCTACCTGTCCGAAAAAGTGATGCGAATTGTTGGTGTCGATCAATACATCGACCAACTGGTATCGGCTGATGAGGTCAGCCAGCACAAACCCCACCCGGAAACCTTTTTGAAATGTGCCGAACTGATTGGTGTAAAACCCCAAGATTGCCTGGTGTTTGAAGATGGAATTCTGGGTATGCAAGCCGCCAAGGCAGCTGGCATGCAGGCCGTCAACGTAACCAACTACTACGAAGTCACTATTGGTCAATAATAAAAAAGCCCATGAAATCACACCTAATTCTTTTGGCAATCACGCTGGTGCTTTTTGTTTCGTGCCGGCCAAACCTGCTGAAAAAGAAAGCTACCATTGCTTTTTACAATGTTGAGAACCTGTTCGACACCATTGATGATCCGGCCATTAACGACGAGGAATTCCTTCCGGTGAGCGAAAAACAGTGGAACACGGAGCGCTACAACAAAAAGCTGGAGGATATCGCCAAGGTACTGGGAGGAATTAATTCGGAAGAGCTGCCTGAAGTGATTGGTTTGTGTGAAATAGAAAACCGCAGGGTACTCGAAGATTTGGCTGCCACAGCGCCCCTGGCTTCGGGCAACTACCAAATCGTACACGTAGACAGCCCCGACAAACGCGGCATTGACGTGGCGCTGCTCTTCCGAAAGCGGGAATTCAAACTTTTGTCGCACGAAGCCATCTTGGTCGATCCCGGATTCGAAACCCGCGACATCCTGCATGTGACGGGCAAATTGGGCAAAGATGAATTCCACTTGTTTGTCAATCACTGGCCTTCGCGCTGGGGTGGCGAACAGCAGTCGGAACCCAACCGGATTGTGGCCGCTCAAACATTAAAGCGCAAAGTGGATGAAATTCAGGCTGAAAACGCCGACGCCAAAATCATCATCATTGGCGATACGAACGACGAACCCGAGAACAAAAGCCTGGCCGAAATCGTTCGGGCTATGGCGCCAAACACAAAAGCAAAGCTGTACAACCTGATGATTCCGCTGGATGAGCAAAACCACGGAAGCTACAACTACCGTGGACAGTGGAACATGATCGACAACATCATCGTTTCCGAATCGGTTTTACGGGGCAATGGTTTTGTAGCAACCGATCAGCTGGGGCAAGTGTATCATGAAACGTGGATGGAATACCGAAACAAGAATGGCGCCATGTCGCCCAACCGAACATACGGCGGCCCCAACTATTATGGCGGCGTGTCTGACCACTTCCCGGTTTATTTGAACCTGGAGTGGAGATAGCGGACGGGATGCTGGATGCTGAATACTCGATGCTGGAAAACTTGGAACCTGAAACTTGAAACTTGGAATTTGAAACCTGAGACATGAAACTGAAAGTCATTTCACCATATCAACCCACCGGCGATCAGCCGGAAGCCATTCGGCAACTCTCCGAAGGCATCCGGCAGGGCACGCTTAACCAAACTTTGCTGGGGGTAACCGGTTCAGGAAAAACCTTTACCATGGCCAAAGTGATGGAGGAAGTACAGCGTCCAACCTTAATTCTAAGCCACAACAAAACGCTGGCTGCTCAGCTCTACAGCGAGATGAAGCAGTTTTTCCCGGAGAATGCAGTGGAATACTTTGTTTCGTACTACGATTATTACCAGCCTGAAGCGTACTTGCCCACTACCGACACCTATATCGAAAAGGATCTGTCCATCAACCAGGACATTGAAAAACTGCGGCTGAGCACCACTTCGGCCCTGCTCTCCGGACGTCGCGATGTGGTTGTTGTTTCCTCCGTTTCATGCCTGTATGGTATTGGCAATCCCGAAGATTTTCATGCCAATGTAACCAGTGTCAGCGTTGGAGAAACCCTCAATCGAAACCAGTTTCTGCACCGGTTGGTTGACGCCCTGTATTCGCGCAACGAAGTGGACTTTCAGCGGGGAAACTTCCGGGTGAAAGGCGACACGATCGACATTTTCCTGGCCTATGATGACAAAGCTGTCCGGGTGGTTTTTTGGGGTGATGAAATTGAAGAAATCTACAGTTTCGACCCGGTTGAAGGAAGCACCATTGATGAAATGGAAACGGCCATCATCTACCCGGCCAACATTTTTGTAACCACCAAAGAACGAATGAAATCGGCCATGCACCAAATTCAGGATGATTTGGTAAAGCAGGTTGAATTTTTCAAGGAAATTGGCAAACCACTCGAAGCCAAGCGCATTTTGGAGCGGGTGGAATACGATATGGAAATGATGCGCGAACTGGGCTATTGTCCGGGTATTGAAAACTACTCGCGCTACTTCGACGGACGGGCTGCCGGCACCCGCCCCTTTTGCCTGCTCGATTATTTTCCGGATGACTTTCTCACGATTTTAGATGAAAGTCACGTCACCATTCCGCAAATCCGGGCCATGTACGGCGGCGACCATTCGCGCAAAATCAACCTGGTGGAATATGGTTTTCGCCTGCCTGCTGCCATCGACAACCGACCCCTGAAGTTTGAGGAATTTGAAGATGTCGTTCATCAAACGCTTTATGTGAGCGCTACACCAGCCGACTATGAGCTGGAAAAATCCGAAGGTATCATTGTCGAGCAAATCATTCGTCCTACCGGCCTGCTCGACCCCGTGATTGAAGTGCGGCCATCGGCCAACCAAATAGACGATCTGATGCATGAAATAAATCTTCGGATTGAAAAGAACGAACGGATTTTGGTAACTACGCTCACCAAGCGCATGGCCGAAGAACTGAGCAAATACCTGATTAACATGGGGATCAAAACCCGCTACATCCATTCGGATATTGACACGATGGAGCGTATTGAAATACTGGAAGAGCTTCGAAATGGCGGGTTTCATGTGCTTGTAGGAATCAACCTCCTGCGCGAAGGACTAGACTTACCCGAAGTTTCGCTGGTGGCCATTATTGATGCTGACAAGGAAGGCTTCCTGCGATCGGAGCGCTCGCTCACGCAAACAGCTGGCCGTGCGGCACGTAACCTCAACGGTAAAGTAATCATGTATGCTGATAAGATTACGGATTCCATGCAAAAAACCATCGACTCGACCAATTACCGTCGCGAAAAGCAATTGAAATACAACGAAGAGAACAACATTACCCCAACAGCCATTGTGAAACCGACCCGCGAAATTATCGGCTACGAATACCGCGGTGACAAACAAGCCGCCTACTCCGGCGGTGCCGACCATGCCGATGTAGCTGCCGATCCGGTGGTGCAGTACATGAGTGTGGACGCCCTGGAAAAGGCGATTGAAAAAACCAAGAAGGAAATGCAGGCAGCCGCCAAAGAGCTCGACTTTATTGAGGCGGCCCGGTTGCGCGACGAAATGTACCGATTGCAGGAAATAGTGCTGAAAAAGAAAGGCTAAGCTGGGCGAACCCGCTCAGCGATCAACCAAAAAAGCAGCCGTATTGATCCTTTCTTATCACATCAAAGAGTCCGGCCAAGTCTTTCACTTCAGGAACTGGCTCATAACTTTCCCATTGACCACTGGCCCGCTTCCAAAAAACGCGCCACATGCCCCGCGATTTAGTAAGCTTGGCCTTGGCAAAAGGGAGATGCATAATCTCATCTGGCTTATTCCATCGTGGACGGATTTCAAAAAGTTCCAGCGTGTTATCTACAAAAGTGAACCCAACATCAACCTTCCCCCGTATTTCTTCTGGCGGTCGCATGGAGTCTACAAATTTTTGAATTTGAACCGCCAGTAAATTGATTGTCCCGGGATTATCTTCCATTTGTTTTGTTTATCTATTTTGTCCAAATATGCCCTACCTGATGTTCAGCGTAGCTACGATGACGACTTCATCAATCGCATTTCCAAATACTTCGATGTAAAACCCAGTTTCTCGTAAAGATAACGGGCCGGATTATCGGGCTCCACATGCAGGGCAATATTTCCTTCGGCCTGATTGATGGCTTCTTGCATCAACTGCTTCCCAATTCCTTTTCCCCTGCGTTCGTTGTGCGTGGCAATGTACACCAGAATGTTTTCAGGAATATAATCTTTCATGCCTGTTTGATTGACAACAACCGCACCCACGACTTCCTTGTTTTCGCAGGCGGCTAAAACAAAGCCACCAAAGGAAGGATATTCCTTTAAAGAATAATTCACCGCTTTTTCAATATCGTTTTTGGGATCACCAAAACTTTCGAGGTGATGGTAGAGAAAATCGACTACTTGTTTCTTTTCCTCCGATGTTGGTTTTAGCTTTTCGGTGAAGGTTTTGATTTCAATCATTTTGTTTTTCTTTACTGATTTCTGCTAAACTCAACGGTTATCATCGTAAAAAGTTGACTTTTTCCATGCTCTCAGACCACCACTGAAGCTCTACAAAAGTAGAAAAAATAAAACCTTTTCACGCAGAAAGGGCCTGCCGAACGGCAGGCCCTTGAGAAAGCTACAGACTTAAAGGCTGAAGAAATTATTAATTGTAGGCACTTTCTCCGTGTTCATAAACATCAAGACCTTCTTCTTCAATTCGCTTGGAAACGCGAAGCACTTTGGCTTTTTTCAGGATTGTGAACAAAATCAATCCACACCCAAAGGCCCAGGCAAAGAAGGCCAATACTCCGATGGCTTGAATACCGAGCAAGCCGGCACCATGACCATAGAATAATCCTTCGGATGTTGAAAACAACCCAACGGCCAATGTTCCGAGCGCACCACTCACGCCGTGCACCGAAATGGCTCCCACCGGATCATCCACCTTCAATATCTTGTCAATAAATTCAACGGCAAATGGCAACACAAAGCCGGCAATGGCACCAATCAAAACCGCACCAACCGGGTTTACCGCGTCACAACCAGCGGTAATAGCTACCAAACCAGCCAAAGCACCGTTCAACGAAATAGATAGCGCGGGGCGCTTGTAACGAACCCAGGATACCAGCATGGCAACAACAGCCCCGGCAGCAGCAGCCAGATTGGTGGTTACCGCGATATGTCCGAGCGCTACAGCGTTGTCAGTTCCGGCAGCAGCCAATTGCGAGCCGGGGTTAAATCCGAACCAACCAAACCACAGGATAAAGACCCCTAAAGCGCCCAGGGCCAGGTTGTGACCCGGAATCGCTTTCGCTTTTCCATCTTTACCATACTTGCCGATCCGCGGGCCAATAATTGCCGCCCCGGCCAGTCCAACCCAAGCACCTACAGAGTGAACAATGGATGAGCCCGCAAAATCGTGGAATCCCAGTTCGCTCAACCAGCCGCCACCCCAAGTCCAGTGCCCCGAAACCGGGTAAATGAAAACTGTAATCACCACACTAAAAATCAAGTATGATTTAAACTCAGTCCGCTCAGCAACAGCTCCCGATACAATGGTGGCAGCTGTAGCTGCAAAAACGGTTTGAAAAAACAAATCAGCATAATCCGAATAATTATCGCCATATCCTTCACTCATAAAGAACAAATCAGGCATTCCAATCAATCCTCCAACTGATTCTCCGTACATCAACGTAAACCCGATAATCCAATATAATAGTGAGCCGATGGAGAAGTCCATCAAGTTTTTCATCAAAATGTTTGCAGTATTCTTCGAGCGGGTAAACCCAGCCTCGACCATTGCAAAACCTGGCTGCATAAACATCACCATAAATCCTGCAATCAATAACCACATGTTGTCTATGCCTATTTGTAGGCCTTGTAAAGTTTCTTCCATGATCTTTCTATTTTTTATGGTTATTAATCTTCTTTTCCTTTGATGAATAAGGACTCATCACCGTACTCACCCGTTCGAATGCGGTAGGACTCTTCAATATTTGAAATGAATATTTTACCGTCCCCTATCTCACCGGTTCTACCCGCTTTCATAATCGCTAAAACAGTCTTTTCCACATTCTTGTCGCGAACAATAATGGAAAGAATCGTCCGTTCAATGGTACTGGTATCGTACACCACACCGCGGTAAGCGCGTTCTTGTCTTGTTTGCCCGACACCACGCACATCCCAGAAAGAGAAAAATTCAATGCCAGCATCATGAAGGGCCTCTGTGACCTCTTCAAACTTGGTTTTTCTAATAATTGCTTCAATCTTTTTCATCTTGACATGTTTTTTATTTTTACAATGAGATCCCGACCACAATATGGAATTGCTCGGACGACGGATTCAGGATAGCCGTTCCTGAAATGGGCAAGGAAAAGGTGTCTGTAATTTTAATTTCTTTTGAAGTGCCTACACTGATGTTACATACATTGAAATCGCCATCCATGGTATAAGCGCCATCGCCGGCCCCCAACGCAAGGTTTACTGATCCGACAGCCAATCCAGCCTCCAGATAGGTGTCGCTAACGCCATCGCCGGTCATGTATGCTCCGGTGAATGAAAAACTGCCCAGTTCCAAACCAATCATCGGCTCGAAAAAGTGCGAATCGCCATCAAAATACATCGATCCCGGGAAATAATAATCCGTCACAGTCAGTGTCAAGGCAGCGCCTTCGCCCAAATCAAACCCGTAGCTGGCGTACAAATCTGCCTCTGCTGCTTCATCATCGGTAAAACCATATGAACCCCAGGCTCCAATGGCAAAACCGCCTGTACTATATTCAGCCCAGGGCTGCATGGCCGGACCTGTACCAAACTTGGTACCACGCCAAACATAGCTCGAAACAATATCTGCCCCGGTGTCCCAGCTCTGAGCTTGAACGTTGAACGCAAAAGTACTTGCCAGCACAAAAAGTGTCTTTCTTTTCATGATTCTAAAAATTTAAGGGTTTAACTAAACTTGTTACTAAATCTTCTTTGTTGTGTTTTGCTTTAAAGGTGTGATCAAGAAAAAATGCTCTTTTTTAAAATGACCCCCATTATTTTGTGATCTCCGATTCAAAAGTATGGATATTCTTATTCGAGGGTCAAAAACAAAGGGGGTCAAAAATCAATTTAATGGTTAATTAACATTGAAACCCCCGAAAATAAAGGGGTCTAGTTTTCAGAATCGACACTTATTTTGGAAAAATGTCAGATACTAGGGGGGGTATTCGTTGAAAACATCATTTTTTTGACAGAAAGACAAGCACTAAACAAGAAAAATGTCAATTTGAAACTATACGTCATCCTTTCTGATGTTTTGATTTTTTATATGACGTTTTTATATCTTTTAGCTGCGCGTAGTCATTTTTTAGAATCTTTTTGACAAAACCCCACAGCATCCTGTCAACAGATCAGAAATAAAAAGCACCACATAAGAACTAAACGAACCCGAACGCACACCAAAAAGAAGCATTCAGTTCCCGCAGCCCAATTTCATCAAGCAAACTGTCCGAAAGAGGACCCGACAGCATCAGGCGTCCGATTGTTACAGACTTTTAAAAACCACACCCGACAGCCCGACCCGGAATAGGACTATTCGGAAAAAAGTAATTAATTTGCATGCTCGTTCTGTTCATTGGCCAGGTTTTAACAAAAACACCCGCTAAACCGGCATATTTTAATTTGTAATCCATCTTGTATTATGAAACTTTGGGACAAAGGCACATCTGTAAATAAACTCATCGAAGACTTCACCGTTGGGCAGGATCGCGAACTGGATCTTTATCTGGCCAAATATGATATACTGGGCTCGATGGCCCACACCATCATGCTTCAATCCATTGGCCTGCTTGAAAAAGATGAACTGGAAAAGCTGATGTCCGAAATGAAAGCCATTTACCGGGTGGCTGAAAAAGGTGAATTTATCATTGAGGAAGGGATTGAAGACGTACACTCGCAGGTGGAAGCGATGCTCACCGAAAAACTGGGTGATGTGGGCAAGAAAATCCACAGCGGACGGTCAAGAAACGATCAGGTTCTGCTGGATCTGAAGCTTTTTGCCCGCGAAGAAATTCGCCAACTCGTTGATGCAAGCAACGAGCTGTTCGACACATTAATTACCCAGGCCGAAAAACACAAAGATCAGTTGATGCCGGGCTACACCCACCTTCAAGTAGCTATGCCTTCTTCTTTCGGACTTTGGTTTAGTGCCTATGCCGAAAGCCTGGTCGATGACCTGACCCTTTTACAGGCCGCCTTTAAAATTACCAACCAAAATCCGTTGGGTTCCGCTGCCGGCTACGGCTCATCATTCCCGCTCAACCGGCAATTAACCACCGACTTGCTGGGTTTCGATTCCATGAATTACAATGTGGTTTATGCGCAAATGGGCCGCGGCAAGATGGAGAAGACCGTCGCTTTCGCCATATCATCCATTGCAGCCACCCTGTCAAAACTGGCTTTTGATGTTTGCTTGTTTATGAGCCAGAACTTCGGCTTTGTTGCTCTTCCCGACGAGCTGACTACCGGATCAAGCATCATGCCACACAAAAAAAATCCCGATGTATTTGAACTGATCCGCTCGCACTGCAACAAACTGCAAGCCCTGCCCAACCAAATTACATTAATGGTCAACAACCTGCCCAGTGGGTATTTCCGCGATCTGCAAATTATCAAGGAAGTGTTTCTACCTGCGTTTGACGAGCTGATGAGCTGTTTGAAAATTGCCAACTTCGCACTGGGCGAAATCACCATCAAGGAAAACATTCTGGACGATGATCGTTATCAATACCTGTTTAGTGTTGAAGATGTTAACCGGCTGGTTCAGCAGGGCGTTCCGTTTCGCGATGCCTACATCCGGGTTGGGAAACAAATTCAGCAAGGTGAATACCACCCCAGCAAACAGGTGGCACACTCGCACGCCGGGAGCATCGGCAACCTCTGCCTTCCCGAAATCCAACAAAAAAGGGAAAGGGTTGTCGAATCATTTGACTTTAAAAAGATGGATTCCGCTGTCAAAAAGCTACTAAAATAAGCTGCATCTGTTAATTAAACGTTATTTCTAAAATCAGTCGATAGCAAGTTGATATTTGACCTCTATTTTGTAACTGCGGTGAATCTCACCTGTTTATAAAATAATAATCAGAAAACAAAGCCATTTTTCCATGTTTTCGAACATACACGGTAGGGTTCGCAATTGGATATTACTCAATTAATAGCTATTTTCGCTTTCACTTCATAAGTATTTTACGGGTTTTGCTTAAAGATTTAAAGTAGTTGAAATTTCTTCAATCTACTCGTGTTGTGTCTTGTAGTGACATACAAGACTTGTGTGATAAATATTAAAACGGATAAAGAATGCAGTTAAGATTTCCAAAAACGCAGGGACTATATAACTCTGCCAACGAACATGACAATTGTGGGATCGGGTTTGTGGCGCATATTAAAGGCCAGGCCTCTCATGATATCATCAACAGAGGACTTCGTGTACTTGAAAACCTTGACCACCGGGGAGCAACCAGCGCTGATAACGCAACGGGTGATGGCGCAGGTATTTTAATGCAAATTCCTCACGAATACATCAAGTCAGTCCTGAAGATCAACGTACCGGAACCGGGCCAATACGGCACCGGCCTGATATTTCTGCCTAAAAAAGAAAACGAAGCAGATATCTGCCTGGATATTCTGTCGAAACATATTAAGGAAGAAGGCTTGGAACTGATCAGTTACCGCGACGTGCCGGTGGACACTTCGGCACCTGGCGAAATTGCCAAGCTGACAGAACCAATTATCAAACAGGTTTTCATCAAAGCAAACCTGGAGCCTGAAGCACTGGAACGCAAATTATATATTGTCCGGAAACTGACTGAAAAAGCAGTGGCCAATTCCAACCTGACACACCGGGAAGGATTTTACCAGCCAAGCCTATCATCCAGGACCATTGTATATAAAGGAATGCTTACGCCATTTCAGTTAAGCGAATATTTTAAAGACCTGCAACACGAAAAGTTCAAGTCGGCGATTGCCTTGGTTCACTCGCGTTTCAGCACCAACACCTTCCCAACCTGGGATTTGGCTCAACCCTTCCGCATGTTGGCACACAATGGCGAAATCAACACGGTAAAAGGAAACCGCAAGTGGATGGAAGCCCGCGAAGCTCTGCTGAAGTCAGAAATTTTTGGAGAAGACTTACAGAAACTTCTGCCTGTGATTGAAGACAACAAGTCCGATTCGGCCTCATTCGACAACGTGCTGGAATTTCTGCACCTGACCGGACGTTCGCTGCATCACGCCTTGTGTATGATGATTCCCGAATCGTTTAACGAGAAAAACCCGATTCCCGAAACCTTAAAAGCCTTCTACGAATACCACTCTACCATAATGGAACCCTGGGATGGTCCGGCTTCCATGGTATTCTCCGATGGGCGATACATTGGTGGCACACTCGACCGAAACGGCTTACGCCCTTCACGCTATGTCATTACCAAGAATGACCTGATTGTGATGGGGTCCGAGGTCGGTGTTCAGCAGTTTGAGCCGGAAGAAATTGTCGAAAAAGGACGTCTCCGCCCGGGAAAAATTCTGCTGGTTGACACCAAGCTGGGCATCATCATTCCCGACAAGGAAGTGAAAGACCAGCTCAGCAAGCGCAACCCCTATGAAATGTGGCTGAAACAAAACCGCATGCGCTTGAAAGATATCAAAGTTAAACACCGGGTTCCTTCGGAGCTTGAAAATTTCGAGACCCTGGCGCAGGTTTTCAATTACTCAAAAGAAGACCTGTACGATCTCATCCAGCCAATGTCGGTTGGTGCAGCGGAACCAACCAGCTCCATGGGGAACGACACACCTTTGGCCATTTTCTCCGAAAAGCCACAGCTGTTTTTCACTTATTTCAAGCAAATGTTTGCGCAGGTGACCAATCCCGCCATCGACCCCATCCGCGAAGGACTGGTCATGGCACTGACCAACTACATTGGTTCGCTGCACTCCAACATTTTGATTGAAACGCCGGAACACTGCAAGTTGCTGAAATTTGACGGGCCACTGATTACCAATACCGACCTGGGAAAAATTAAAGATCTGAAGGATGAGATGTTCACACACAAGACCATCTCAACCGTGTTCCCGGTTAATGGGGGCTACAAAGCCTTTAAGGAAGCCTTTGACAGCATGCTTGAAAAAGCAGAAAAAGCGGTTGACGATGAAAAGAACTTCATCATCCTGTCCGACCGAAAGGTCGATTCGGAGCATGCCCCAATGCCATCGCTGCTTGCGGTTGCCGCCGTACACCATCACCTGATCTCGAAAAAGAAACGCATGCAGGTGGGCATCATTGTTGAAACAGCCGAAGCCCGCGAAGTCAACCATTTTGCCCTGCTGCTGGGCTATGGCGCCAGTGCCATCAATCCGTACATGGCTTTTGCAGCGATCGACCGCTTGGTGAAAGAGGGGAAAATTGAACTGGAATACAAAGATGCCCGCAAAAATTACATCAAGGCCATAGATAAGGGCTTGTTGAAAATCCTTTCCAAGATGGGCATTTCAACGCTCCGCTCCTATCACGGCGCCCAAATGTTTGAAGCCATGGGGGTCAGCCGCGACCTGATAAACAAATACTTTACAGGTACAGCTTCGCGCCTGAGCGGAATCGGTCTGGAAGAAATTGCGGAAGAGTACAGCCGTTTCCACAAATCGGCCTACAAACAAAGCAGCACCGCCACGAAATTCCGCTTCGAAAGCTCCGGCGTTTATGCCTGGCGCAAATACGGCGAACACCATGCCTGGAACCCGGAAGCCGTTGGCCTGTTGCAGTGGGCAACCCGCACAAACGACTACAGCAAATACAAAGAATACAGTATGCTGGTCGATCAGGACAACAGAAAACCCGGCTTCATTCGCGGATGCTTCAAGTTCAAACAGAATCCAATTCCGCTGGACCAGGTTGAGCCTGCCGAAAACATCATGAAACGCTTTGTCACCGGGGCCATGTCCTACGGTTCCATCAGCAAGGAAGCGCACGAAGCTCTGGCCGTGGCCATGAACACGGTGGGTGGACGAAGCAATACCGGCGAGGGTGGCGAAAGTTCCGACCGTTTTGGAACCATTAAACAAAGCGCCATCAAGCAAATTGCCTCGGGCCGTTTTGGGGTGACCAACAACTACCTGACCAATGCGCAGGAACTTCAAATTAAAGTTTGTCAGGGAGCCAAGCCAGGAGAAGGCGGCCAGTTGCCAGGCTTCAAAGTCAATAAAATCATTGCCAAACTTCGGAATTCAACCCCCGGAATTACGCTGATTTCGCCTCCTCCTCATCACGATATTTACTCGATTGAGGATTTGGCCCAATTGATTTACGACCTGAAAGTGACCAACCCCAAAGCCAAAGTATCCGTTAAGCTCGTTGCTGAAAACGGCGTGGGAACCGTTGCTGCCGGCGTTGCCAAAGCTTTTTCCGACTTGATTATCATTTCAGGTGGTGAAGGCGGAACAGGAGCCAGCCCGGCCAGTTCGATCAAACATGCCGGCTTACCCGCAGAAATGGGTATCGCCGAAGCCCAGCAAACGCTGGTGATGAACAATCTGCGCGGACGGGTCAAGCTACAGGTTGACGGACAGCTGAAGACCGGTCGAGATGTCGTCTCCATGGGATGTCTTGGTGGTGAAGAGTTTGGATTCTCCACTTCGGCACTGATCACCATGGGCTGTATCATGATGCGGAAATGCCACCTGAACACCTGCCCGGCCGGAATCGCCACGCAAGACAAGGAGTTAAGAAAACGCTTCATCGGGAAATCCGAATTCGTCGTCAACTTCTTCCGTTTTGTGGCCGAAGAGGTGCGCGAGTACATGGCCGAGATGGGAATTGCCAAGTTTGAAGATCTTGTTGGACGTGCCGATCTGCTTGAAGTAGACGAAAAAGCCACCAACTGGAAAATGAAAAACATCGACTTCTCACAGGTATTGCACATGCCGGAAGAAGCCAAGAAATACGACATCCACAACACGCATCCAAACCTGAAATCGATCGATGATCACCTGGATCACAAACTGATACGGGATTCAAACAAAGCGATAAAAGGGAAAGAAAAAGTTTGGTTATCGCACCCAATCATGAACACGGACCGGACCATCGGCGCGATGCTATCGGGCGAAATTTCCAAACGTTATGGCGAAGAAGGACTGCCCGATGACACCATCAGCTGCACCTTCCACGGAACAGCAGGCCAAAGCTTTGGCGCATTCCTGGTGAAAGGCGTTAACTTCCGGCTCGAAGGCGATGCCAACGACTACACCGGGAAAGGACTTTCGGGGGGTAAAATTGTGGTGGTGCCGCCAACAGGAACGACTTTCAAACCCGAGGAAAACATCATCATCGGAAACACCACCTTTTATGGTGCCACCAAAGGCGAAGGCTATATTCGCGGCGTGGCTGGCGAGCGATTCTGCGTGCGGAACTCAGGAGCGAAAACGGTGGTGGAAGGTACCGGCGACCACTGCTGCGAATACATGACCGGCGGACGCGTGGTTGTGCTGGGAAAAACCGGGCGTAACTTCGCCGCGGGAATGAGCGGCGGGATTGCCTATGTGCTCGATGTTGACGGTGACTTTGATTATTACTGCAACAAAGGCCTGGTGGAACTCTCGCAGGTTGAAGACCGCACCGACATTGACGAGCTGCAGGAAATGATCAACAAACACCTCATTTATACACAAAGTTCTTTAGCGGCAAAAATTCTGACCAACTGGGAAGAATACCTGCCACGATTTGTAAAAGTAATTCCGTTCGAGTACAAGAAAGTGCTTGAGGAGTTGAAGTTGAAGGAACTGGAACGTAAATTACAATTGACGGAAGATGATCCATCACGTCACGAATAACAGTTAAAGAACAGTTTGAAAAACACGAAAAGATTATACGATTATGGGAGATCCTAGAGGTTTTATGAAAGTACCCCGCAAGGAAGGCGGGTACAGACCTTTAAACGAAAGAATATATGATTACGGGGAAGTGGAACAGACCCTGAACGAAGAAGACAGAAGATTACAGGCCGCCCGTTGTATGGATTGTGGCGTACCTTTTTGTCACTGGGGCTGCCCCGTTGGAAGCAAAATTCCAGAATGGCAAGATGCCATTTACAACAAAAACTACGCTGAAGCCTACGACATTCTTCACTCGAGCAACAGCTTTCCGGAAATGACCGGCCGCGTTTGCCCGGCTCCATGCGAAAAAGCATGCGTGCTGGCTATTCACAACGAATCAGTGACCATTCGTGAAAACGAATCATCAACTGTTGAGAAAGCCTTTGAACTGGGATTGGTGAAAGCCAATCCACCGCAGTTTCGCACGGGTAAAAAAGTGGCTATTATCGGGTCAGGACCTGCCGGACTGTCGGCTGCCGACTTGCTGAACCACGCCGGACATGAGGTGACCGTTTTTGAAAAGAATGATGCCATTGGAGGCTTGCTGCGCTACGGCATTCCCGACTTCAAACTGAACAAAGGAATTATCGACCGCCGTTTGGCCATTTTCGAGGAAGAAGGCATGATTTTCAAAACCAAGACCTGTGTTGGAAAAGATATTTCGAAAGACGAATTGCTGAATGAATACGATGCCGTTCTGCTGGCTGTGGGTGCCGAACAACCGCGCGACCTCGTGACGGAAGGCCGTGAACTGAATGGTGTTCATTTTGCCATGGAATTTTTGACCCAGCAAAACAAAGTGGTTGCCGGGAAACGGGTGAACCGGAGCAAGCGGATTTCGGCTGAAGGAAAACATGTGTTGGTGATTGGCGGTGGCGATACCGGCTCCGACTGCGTGGGTACCTCCATCCGTCAAAAAGCGGCCAGCGTCACTCAAATCGAGATTATGCCGAAACCTTCGGAGATCCGTTCCGACAACAACCCCTGGCCCTATTGGCCAACCACCTTGCGGACTTCCAGCTCGCACATGGAAGGTTGCGACCGGAAATGGGCCCTTTCAACCCGCCGCCTGATTGGCGAAGACGGACAGGTAAAAGAAGCCGAAGTGGTGGAAGTGGCCTGGGACAAAGACAAAGACGGACGTTGGTTGATGTCGGAAGTGCCGGGAACCGAGCAAATTCTGAAAGCCGACCTGGTTTTGTTGTCCATGGGATTCACCCAGCCGGTACACAATGGCCTGCTCGAAGAACTGGGCGTTGAGTACGACGCACGTGGCAATGTAAAAGTCAACAAGAAAAAGCAAAGCTCCATTGCCAAAGTATTCGCGGCCGGCGATGTGGAACGTGGCGCCAGCCTGGTGGTTCATGCCATTCAGTGTGGCAAGGACGCGGCAGCCGCCATCGATGAATTTTTGAGCTAACAAACGAACGATTGTATTAAAATATCACAACTCGTAATACCCTAAAAAGGCCTCGCAACTGTTGCGGGGCTTTTTTTATGGGCACCATAGTTTTTATTGATCCGATGAATCCCAGCCATCGGATCTTGCTTGCCAGTCAGGGCTTCACTCGAAGTGAACCCCTGATTAAAACCCCCGCTAACCAATCCAGCCCTTGTTTAGAATGATACGAAATTAAGTTAATTGACACGTCCATTTTGCCAGGTTTTGTAAATTGAGGATCGAAAAAAGCAAGGTATTAGTTGTACACAGACATTGAACCAACCCCCACTAAGGCGGAGTAGCTTGACATGGTGCAAAAAACTGCGTAACTTCTATTCTCATTTTTAAAATTTTAGTCATGAAAAAGTATCCATGAGTTGATGGAGCGAGAAATGCGTATCCGAAACTAACAAGTAGAGTACCAGAAACAAATCAGTGGCACCTCAGGGAATGTCGTGTAAATGTCGTGCTCTTGTAGTTGGAAAGTTACCTTAACATGGCCGACATTTGCACTTAAAAACGAAAAAATGGAAACGGGGAAACGAATCAAAGAATTAAGAATTAAAAAAGGCATGACTCAGGAAGAGTTGGCTGAAAAAACTGAAGTTAGCACAAGAACAATACAACGGATTGAAAATGGAGAAGTAGACCCACGAGCCTATACGCTTCAAATGATTGCTAAAGCGCTCGATGTTGATTTCAGTTTGTTTGCCAGAAATGAGTTGGAAGAGAAACAGGGATTTCAAAAGGTTGACGCCAACAATTGGCCGGCACTGCTACATCTAAGCGGAATAATCCCTCTTTTCTTTCCAACCTTACTATTGTGGAAAAAAAGAAAAGATAAAACCGAAGATATTCTAAATCATTTTCGCGCGGCTATTACCATGCAGGCATGCATTTGGGCAATCATTCTGGTCGGCCTCTGGATTTACTGGCAAGTAAATCAACCGGCACCGCTTATCGGAGGATTGTTGGTTGGCGCCTTAATTGCGATCATGAATGCAATCTTTGTCATCATTGGGAAACCCTTTATCAATCCATTTATAAAAAGCAAAGAGAGTGTTCAACGAACT
>NZ_LGIA01000014.1 GCF_001270965.1 Sunxiuqinia dokdonensis
TCTGGAGGGCATGCGTAAACTCCTCCCGCGTATCCACGACTTCAAAAGTTGTCTCCGGAAATGACTTTCTAAGCTCCCTCGCCACCAACTCCGCATCATCCGGCGAATCTTCCGCGTAAAGAATTCGCAAGGTTTTTGTTGTATCCATACCCCCAAAATTTTCTCAAAAATAAAAAACTATCCCGAAACAAAAACCTTGGCCGTGTTCTCCGGCAAACAGCTCAGGCTCGGGCCTCAAGTCAAATTTTTTGCTGATTGAGCAGCAACCAATAAAAGCCAAGTTCGCGGATCGCATCGACAAACTTGTCAAAATCCACCGGTTTCACAATATAACTGTTCACGCCAAGCTCGTAGCTTTTCACCAGGTCCGATTCTTCCTTGGAGGAAGTCAGCATAATGACCGGAATCACTTTGGTCACCGGATTGCTTTTGATTTCTTCCAACACTTCGAGGCCATCTACCTTGGGTAACTTCAGGTCGAGCAGAATGATTTTTGGGCGCGATGTTTTTGGCCGGTCGGCAAATGCCCCCCGGGCAAAAACAAAGTCCAGCGCTTCTTCTCCATCGTGCACCACCAAAACTTTGTTGGTCAGCTTGTTTTCCTTTAATGCCCGCAGAGCCATTTCGGCATCATGCGGATTGTCTTCCACAATCAAGATTTCTACTTCGGTCAGGTGTTCCATTGGGTTTTCTTTTTAGTTTGATTTTGTTCTGGTTTTAAGTCTGTTTCATTTTGTCTTTTCCTGATGATTATTCAATCAGCACGCGCCGTGCAAATCGTCAGGCACTTTCACTGATCGGGACAAAGCCAGGCGTTAATTTTTCAAAAGAGAAAAATAAAAAGTGGCGCCTTGATCCAGTTCCGCTTCGGCCCACACCCGACCGCCATGCCGGTGTATAATTCGTTGAACAATGGCCAGGCCCACGCCGGTTCCTTTGAATTCGTCGTCACGGTGCAGCCTTTGGAAAACGCCAAACAGTTTATCCTTGTATTTTGGATTGAATCCGGCTCCAAAGTCCTTCACAAAAAAGACCAGTTCGTTTTCCTCGGCCCGCGAGCCTATCTGTATTTTTTTAACGGCTGACTTGCCGCTATATTTTAAGGCGTTGCTAATTAGGTTGATCCACACCTGCTTGATCAAGGCATAGTCGCAAAATGCGGCGGGCAATGGCTCCATTTCAAATTCGAAATGGCTTTGCTCTTCTTCGGTGGCTACTTCGCGAAAAATCGTTTCCGCTACCCGCCCCAGATCGACCGTCGTCATCCGCATCTCGGCGCGCGAAATCCGCGACAGGTTCAACATATCGGTAATCAGGCGATCCATTTTGGTCGCGTTGTTTCTGATAACATCCAGAAAGCGCTTTCCTTCTTCGTCCAACTTGTCGCCATAATCTTTCAGCAGAAAATCGGAATAACCATTAATCGCACGCAGAGGAGCCCGCAGGTCGTGCGATACCGAATAGGTAAAGGCGTCCAGCTCTTGGTTGGACAGTTCCAATTTCCGGCGTTCTTCTTTCATCTTGGCGGTCACCTCGTTTAAGTCTTCTACCATATACAGCATAGCTTGTTGACTTTTATCCAGCTTGCGGACTTTTTCTTCCAGCTCGGCTGTACGCTGGGCCACTTCAATTTCGAGGTTTCGCTTGAGTCTAAGTAATTCTTCTTTGGCTTTCTTTTGTTCGGTGATATTCCAGAAGGTCACCACCACTCCAGTTGTTTCATCATTTTCCCGAATGGGATACGAGTAGTATTCTGCCGGAAAGCTGGTTCCATCGGCACGCCAAAGCACATCATCGTCATTGTGCATGCCCTCTCCGGTTCGGAAAGCCCGGTGTATTTCGCATTCGCCGGCTCCGTAGGGCGAACCATCCGGCTTGGTGTGATGAATCAACTGGTGCATATTCTTCCCGATGACCTGGCTTCGGTCTTCGAAACCCAGCACTTCGAGTGCCGACTTATTGATGAAGGTACAGTTCCCTTCACGGTCAATGCCATAAATTCCTTCCGCAGTCGAGTTGAGTAGCAGGTGAATTTGTGCTTCCCTCCGCTTGAGCTGCACCTGCTGTGTCTGAAGCTCTTCCCAGGTTTGTTTATGCTCCTCGATCTCTTCATTCAGGTGGCGGGTGCGCCTTTTCACTTCCCTGCGAAGCGCAATGATCCAGAAAAAAGATAAAATCGCACCCAGCGGCAAAAAAAGCCAAAGCGCGATTCTTAAAATATCTGCCCTGGAAAGCTCCTCTTTAATCACCGGGCCAAACCATTTCTTGTATATTTCACTGTATGTTCCGTCGGCCATGACAATGGCTAATCCTTCATTCAAACTGGCCAGCAAAGCATCGTTGCCTTTTGTCACCGCGAAACAAAACTCATGGCGAGTTTGAATCAACTTACCATCGAGCATAGCAATGCCCTTGAGCCCCAGCCGATCGATAATTTGCAGACCAATGATGCGGTGTGCAATCACGGCATCCGCTTCGCCCGCCGCCAGCTTTAAAAACGCCTCGTCAAAAGTGGTGGTGGTCGAAACAAAGTTGGAAAGCTCCAACTGCATTGCAAGCTCCTCGTTGATATCACCTTTCATCACTAGGATTTCTTTCTCTTTCAAATCATCCAAAGTATGAATATCGTTTGTTCCCTTTCGGACGAAAATGGCTGTTTGCAATTGGAGGTACGGGATCGTAAAATCGTAGCGGATTTCACGTTCCGGGGTCTTGGCAACAATTGGCAGGGCATCAACGATTCCTTTGGCCAGGTATTCCTTCAGCGCCAGCCACGGTCCTATTTTAATTTCCAGCTCCAGGTTGGCGGCATCGGCAACGGCGGCAAACAGCTCGACGGAGAACCCGGTTGGCTGACCAGCTTCATCCAACGAGCAGTAAGGAGGATAATCTGCTTCGGAACCAAGCAAAATGACAGGCCCTACGGGATCGTCCACGACGGGAATGTCGGCTTGTGTATTCCCAATGGTTACCAGCAGCAAGCAAACCAGCACTGAAAAATAATTCAATTGATTGTACTTCATAATCTCTTTCCTTTAAGTGCTGCAATCTCGTCGCGTAACTCTTTTATTCTGAATTCGCGTTCGATCGTGGCATCATGGAAGCGCTGTAGTTCCTGAATCCGTTCGCGCAGCTCCTTGGTTTTTTCATCGACCTGCACCTCCAGTTGTTCTTTCAATTCGCGCAAATCGGTTTCGGCCAGCTTGCGTTCCGTGATGTCGCGCCCAACACCAATAATGGCGCTGACCTTCCCCTCATCATTAATCACAGCCGTATCGCTCCAGGCCAACCATACCCAGCCCTGTTGCGTAAGGGCGCGCTGTTCCATAAATGCCCGGTGCGGAGGATAGAAAAGCGATTTCATCGCCTCGGCCGTCTGTTCCTGATCGTCCGGGTGAACCAAGGGCATAAAGGTTTTTCCGATCAACTCGTCCTCGGTTTTCCCAAACATTTTACAATACGATGGGCTGACAAACAAAAAGCGCCCCTCCAAATCAACCTTCACAACGATGTCTGTTTGATTTTCAACCAACATGCGGTAGTTCGCTTCGCTTTCCTTCAGGGCTTCCTCCGCTCGTTGGCGTTCGGTAATATCTTTTACAAAAGAGAACGACAAGGTTTGGTCTTTGTACTGAAAGTAATTGACCGTGACTTCAACCGGAAACTCAGTTCCGTCCTTTCTTTTGTGCCGCGAAATGATGGTATTGCTGCCCTTGGCCTTGGTTGCAAGCCGGTGCTGATGAAAGCTTTCCGGATCAAAAGGAGGCGCAATGTCGAAGAGCGATTTTCCAAGTAATTCTTCCATGGAGTAGCCCAGCGTTTTGGCCGCGTAGTGATTGGCATAAGTGATGGTTCCATCTTCTTCAACCTGGTAAATACCAACCTGCGCATGGTCAATGCCGAACTGGGTAATTTGCAGGCGATGTTCGGCTTCTTTGCGTTCCGTAATGTCGGAATGAATTCCCACAAAGCGCAATGGCTTACCCTGCTCGTCGTGCGAAATGATTTTTCCACGATCCAATACCCATCGGTAGCTCCCGTCTTTACCCCGCAAACGATGCTCATTCAGATAAACTTCCGTTTCACCATCGATATGTTTCTGCACATCCTTCAAGGCCTGGTCCAAATCATCGGGATGAACGCGCGTTTGCCACTCCATAAACTCATTGGGAACCTCGTCCGGCTCATAACCCAGCATGCGTTTCCATTGGTCAGAAAAGAAAATCTCGTCTGACTGCAAGTTCCAGTCCCAAATGCCATCGCCAGCACCCTCAAGCGCAAATTGCCAGCGCGCTTCACTTTCGCGCAGCGCTTGCTCAGATGCCTTGCGTTGCGAAATATCCCTTACAAAAACCAAGGCCGAAGCTATCCCTTCATAAACAATTGGATCTCCGGCGGTTTCACCCCAAACTTCGGTGCCGTCCATCCGGATGAAGCGCTGTTCAAACAACTCCTCAACCGGTTGTCCGGCATTCAGCCGTGCGATGCGAGTCTTAATCTTTGCATGATATTCTGGATGAAAACGCTCCATCACCGGTTTCCCAATTAATTCATCGCGTGAATTGATCCTGAAAAACCGGCAGGCTGCAGGGTTTAGGTAGGCAAAATTCATCTGGCTTTGAATAAAAATAGGGTCGGGTGCACCTTCCACGATCGCTCGGAAGCGTTCTTCGTTCTCGCGCAGCACCTGCTCGCTTTCCCTAATCCGCCTCTCCATTCCCACGCGATCGGTAACATCCAAAATCAACACATGCCGTGCCGGCCGCTTATTGTAGACCACACTATGTGAGCTGATCTCCACATCAATCAGCGAGCCGTCTTTCTTCAAATGACGCCATTGCCCCGACCTTTCCATAATCTGCCCTTCCTGCTGCAAATTCTCGTTCAGTCGGTCAAGGTCGGCTTCGGGCCTAATATCTTTGATGGTCATTTTGTAGAATTCTGCTTCCGAATAGCCATAGTGGCTCAAGGCAGCCTGATTCACCTTTAAAAAAGCCAGCGTTTCCAAATCATAAATCCACATGGGTTGCGGGTTGTTTTCAAACATCAGTCGAAAACCTGTTTCGCTCTCGCGCAAAGCTTGATGTAGCTGGTATTCTTCCGTCACATCGCGAAAGACAAGCACCACGCCACTGATTTTTCCGCCATCGTCAACAATCGGCGAACCCGAATCAGAGATCTGGTATTCTTTGCCATTTTTCGAAGTACGCTTGGTGTGGTTCGCCAGGCCCACAATCTGACCAGTTGCCAGCACCTTGGCAACCGGATTTTCGGCCGGCAAACCGGTTTCTGCATTTTCAATCCGGAACACTTCATCGAGGGGTCGGCCTTTTGCTTCGGTTAACTTCCATCCGGTGAGCTGTTCGGCAACGGGGTTCATCCTGACAACCAAGCCATTTACGTCGGTAGCAATCACCGCGTCACCAATCGACTGGAGTGTAATTCGCAGTTTTTCTTCTTTTATTCTGATTCGGTCTTCGGCCTGCCTGCGCTCGAAATACGCGGACAGTTGGGCTCCTATCGCATCCAGCAAACTTCGCTCTTCTTTCAGAAAAGGGCCTTCGTCTGTTTCTGGTTCTTTTTCCAGATAAAAAACCTCCAGGGTTCCCTTTTGCTGGCCGTCAACCCAAATGTCAACCGCCTGCGACCAAGCGCTTTCCTCAAATTTATGCGTATGATATGTCTTTGCGTCAAAAATCAGCCGGGCACAGGTTATCTCCGGATACTGCCAGGCTGGTGGTATCAGGTTTACCACTTGCTGCATCAGTTCATCAAGCGGTAAGTTTACCTGCCCCGTGAGCCTGAAAAGTTGGTAAAGACAGGTTAATTCTTTGATCCGCTCCTGAAGATTTTGTTCCGATTTCTCTAAGTCGGCATGGCAAAAACGAAGTTCTTCCACTAAGTCATCCAACTGTTTTTCTGACCAATCGTGATTATTCCGAGTTAAGAAAGCCCGAAGCTTTGCTTTCAGCTCTCGCATGTTTATAATCCTACCGGGCGATTTGTCCAAACTCATAGTTCAGGTTTTATTGGGTTACGGGCGCTTCGCAACGCTTTGTTCGTCAGCAGGCTGTCCCAAGAAAAACATTCATTCAATCACAATTCAACATTCACCTTTAGGACAAAACCATTGGTTTGAGTTCTCTAAAATAGAAAAAATCAAAAACAGCATTTATGTTATATAACTATAAATGAACACGATATTTAAAATAAATCCAATCGCGCCATGAATGTTCTGCCCTTATGCTCCATTTCGAAATTGCAGCGTTACCGTTGTTCCCCGATTCACCGCACTTTTTATTGAAAGGTCAATATTGGTTTTGGCAAGTAGCTCATGAACCAGTACCAAGCCAATTCCATTGCCCTTTTCGTTGTTTGTGCCCCGGGTCGAACCCGCAGTAGCGGTGAACAATGAATCCAGCTGGTTCTTTGTCATACCCAAACCTTCATCAATAATTGAAAGCATTTCGTTTTCATAGCTTATCCGAATGGCCTTCCCCGAAAAGGAATATTTCAAGGCATTGGACACGAAATTTCGAAGCGCGATTTTCAAAACAGCCTTGTTAGTCAGAACACTTGCAGCTGCCGGTACTTCGTTGGCCGCCGTTATGTTCTTAGCTACCAGCATGGCGTCAAACTCGTGAAACACTTCGAAGACCAGCTCGCGGAGAGCAATGTGCTGTTTGTTGTCAACAGCCAGTGTTTTGGCTTTGCCCCATTCTATCAAACTGGCTGTGATCTCGAACGCCTGGTTGGCTGCTTTCAAAATGATGTCAGCAAATTCCACCACTGAATGCGGATCATCACCTTCTTTACTCCCTTCGGATAGCAATTCTGCAAAGCCGATTACATTGGATAGAGGCGTTCGAAGATCGTGTAGCAGAATGGAAAAGAAATTTTCATGCGTTCGCATCTGCTGCGATAATGACCGGATCAAAACTTGCTGTTTTTCCTGCATGGCTTTTCTTTCAGAGATATCGAAAACAATACCCGCCAGGAACAAGGGCTTGCCTGCCGGATCACGCTTTGTCACTGTTCCCCGGTCATAGCACCATTTCCATTCTCCTGTTTTGGCCTGAATCCGGTACTCTACCTCATAAGCCGGCGTCTTTCCATACAAATGATCGCGCATATTCTGCATCACCGGTTCATAATCGTCCGGATGTAGCTTGTCTGTAAAAAACTGGTAATCGCAGTTTTCCGGAATATCCGACTTCGCATAGCCCAGATTCATCGCTTTCAGCGGATTAAAAGTGACCTGATTGGCTTGAACATCCCAGTACCAATGTCCCAAATTGCCAGCCCAGGCAAACTTCAAAGTCTCTTCATCTTCCCGCTCCCGGGTCCAGGCTTCCAGTAAGCGATCCTTCTTTTCAAGCTGCTCAATCAGTTGTTCACGTGTTTGATCTTTGTATGCTGTTTTCATGGGCGATTGATTGTTTTCTAATTCCAGTCTTTGAAAAGCCAACAAGTTAGGTACTTTTTCGAGATTGCAAACTATAAAATTACGTGTTATCAAAGATTAAAAATCAATAAAAAATACCGCCAATTGGCCCTTCGCAGCGGGCAGGAAAAAAATATCTGGTTTTATTTTTATTTTGCACTTTTGTGCACTAAATTTACACCGTAAAACTTACTTTTAAAGCCAGGAAAAATGAAGATTGCCATTACAGCAACAGGAAACTCCCTCAACTCAAAAGTTGACAGTCGGTTTGGACGATGCTCCTATTTCGCCGTTTACGATATGGATGAAAACCAAACCAAATTTATTAAGAACCCCAATAAAGAAGCAGCCGAAGGCGCCGGCCCGGCTGCGGTTCAGCTGATTGCCAAACAGGGCGTCACACAAATCATTTCCGGCGAGTTTGGCGGAAAAGCCAAAAGCATTCTGGAAGATTTGAACATTCAAATGATCATGCTCAACGGGCCTGAAAAGTCGATACAGGAAGTATTGGATTTAATGGCCATCAACAAATAAAAAAGGAGGTGTCATCATGCCAGGATTTAACAGAAGGGGGCCACGGGGAGAAGGACCGCGAACCGGACGAGGAAAAGGCCGCTGCAACGACGCAAGCCCCAACCGATCGAACCAAAAACAGGAAACACGGGATGCCAACACTCCCGAAAACCAAGCAGAAAAGAACATGAGTGATTTTTTTGGGTTGAAAAGCGGGTTGAGACGCAGAACAGCTTCGGGACGTGGTTTTCGAAACAGGAGCTGATTTGCGAGGGGTTGAAACTGGTAGCCAAATGGTCCTTAAGGCTACCAGTTGTTTTATAGTAAAAACAAGATAAACGATACAAGATGAAAAAATTTGCCATACCAATTGAAAATGGTCAGCTGTGCACCCATTTTGGACACTGTCAGCAATTTGCAATCATTCGGGTTGAAAACAACACCGTGCTTCAAACCGAGTATTTAACACCTCCGCCACACGAGCCCGGGCTGATTCCCAAGTGGCTCGGCGAACAAGCAGTGACTCATGTGATTGCCGCCGGCATTGGCCAGAAAGCCATTCAGCTGTTTAATCAGCAGCATATCGAGCTTACGGTTGGGGTCGAAGCCAAAACCCCGGATGAACTCGTTGCAGACTGGCTGAACGGAGCGCTGCAAGCTGGTTTAAACAACTGTGATCATTAACGAAATCGGCTCCTGCGCGGATCGCCCCACAAAGTGCAGGCATCCGGGAAAAAACGGACGATAACAAATTAGATCGGAAACAAATGAAAATAGCAGTTGCAAGCGGAAAAGGCGGGACCGGAAAAACACTGGTCTCAACCAACCTGTTCAATGTCATCCAGAAATCAGGCTTTGCGGTTGATTTGATTGATTGCGACGCGGAAGAGCCCAATGCCTTGCAATTCATTCACGCTGATTTAATTTCACAGAAGTCCGTCACCCAAAACATTCCGGTAATCGACAAAGAAGCCTGTACTTTCTGTGGCAAGTGCGAGGCGTATTGCCACTACAATGCGATTGTTGTCCTGCCCAAATTGCGCCATATTCAAGTTGTTGAGGACCTTTGCCACGACTGCGGGGCCTGCGAATACGCCTGCCCGGCCGGGGCCATTTCATGGAAATCGAAAACAACCGGAACCATCCGGACGTACGCCGTAAACAATGGTTCTTCACTCATTGAAGGACGCATTGAAATTGGTGTTTACTCCTCGGTTCCACTCATTAAGGAAGTCATGAAAAGCTCCCATCATCGTCAGCTGGCTATTGTAGATGCACCTCCCGGAACTTCCTGTCCGTTCATCGCAACGGTAAGTGCAGCCGACTTTATGGTGCTGGTGACCGAGCCCACGCCATTTGGATTAAATGATTTGAAGTTGTCGGTTGAAATCCTGCAGCAGTTGGATAAATCCTTCGGAATCATTGTCAACCGGGCCGGCTTGGGGGATCATCGGGTTTACGATTTCATTGCAAAAAACAAGCTGCTGCTCCTCGACGAAATTCCGTTTGACCCCCGCATTGCCAAAAGCTATTCGGAGGGCAAACTAATCACAGACAACATGCCCAACTATCACAAACATTTTCTACAGCTATTTAGTCGCATCAAAAAACACCTTCAGTATGATCGAAATAGCTATACTTAGCGGGAAGGGAGGAACCGGAAAATCGAGTTTGAGTGCTGCGCTGGCCACGCTCGCTGCAAAAATTGTGGCGGCTGACTGCGATGTGGATGCTGCCAACCTGCATTTGGTGCTCAACCCAAAGGACTACCGCGAAGAAGTGTACGTATCGGGACAAAAGGCCGTGATCGATCCAGACCGTTGTACCAACTGCGGAATCTGCCTGAGTTATTGCCGCTTTGAGGCCATTAGCAACAAGGGCGGAATTCACCGGATAATAGAAACGGCCTGCGACGGATGCCAGCTATGTGACCGGGTTTGCCCTGAAAATGCCATCCACATGGTCAGCCACGACAAAAGCCGTTGGTTTGTCGGCGATATCGCCAATGGTAAAATGATTCATGCCCGGCTGGCCCCCGGGGAAGACAACTCCGGAAAGCTGGTCAACATTGTCCGTGACCAGGCACGCGAAACTGCCTTTGAAATTCAGTCCGACATCATCCTGATTGATGGCCCTCCGGGAATTGGCTGCCCGGTCATTTCATCGCTCACAGGTGTCGACAAAGTGCTGCTGGTTGCCGAGCCAAGCCTGTCGGGCGTGCACGACCTGAAACGAATCGTTGAACTGACACAGCACTTTCGCGTGCAAACGTATGTTGTCATCAACAAATATGATCTGAATGACGCTCTGAGCGATGCCATTGTCAATTGGTGCCGCTCCGTGCAAATACCGGTGATCGGTCAATTACCTTTCGACCGCGCTGTGGTTGATGCCATGGTGAACTGCGAAAGTGTAACCAACTGGGCACCGGACTCCACGATCAGCAATGCAATAAAAAGAATCTGGAACAAACTCCTGCAACATGAACAAGCAAAATCCTTTTGACAAGATCGACCTTCCCGGGGTAAAAACAAATAAAGATGTTTGAATTTCAGAACAGGCCAAACGCACCCCATCTGCTGGAAACAGGCGAACGAGTCCAGCTGCCCACGATTTATGGCAGCTTCGAGCTCCTTCCATTTATGGAAATCGCGACCGGCAAAGAGCACATTGCCTTGACTAAAGGGCCGGTGGAAAATAAAAAGTCCGTGTTGCTTCGGATTCATTCGGCCTGTGCTACCGGCGATTTGTTTGGCTCCATGCGCTGCGACTGCGGTGAACAACTGCACCGGGCGTTGCAAGCCATTGAGCAGGAAGGCCGCGGTGTGTTGATTTATTTGCAACAGGAAGGCCGGGGAATTGGGTTGATGCAGAAAATGAAAGCCTACAAACTGCAGGAGCAGGGTGTCGACACCGTGGATGCCAACCTGCAACTGGGGCACCAGGCGGATGAGCGGGACTACCGTGCCGCAGCAGAAATCCTTCGCCAGCTCAACATCAGCCAGGTGAAACTGCTCACGAACAATCCCAACAAAAAATCCGGCCTTGAAAAATATGGAATAAACGTGGCATGCTGCATCCCGCTACTGACAGAACCCAATCCACACAACGCTTTCTACTTACAAACCAAGGAAAAACGGATGGGCCATTTGCTTGGGCAACTTAATTTTGAAAATCATGAGTAATCCATTGGAAGCGACTTTCAGGCTGCGTCCGCGCTACGGAGAAGTGGATCAAATGGGCTATGTGTATCACGCCAACTACGTGAGCTACTGCCACCAGGCGCGCACCGAGCTGCTCCGGAAACTCGGCATTGATGACCAGTCCCTGGACGGACACAATATTCTGCTGCCTGTTATCCGGATGAACCTGCGCTACCTGAAACCCGCCGGCTACGACGAACTGCTAACCATCAAGACCAGGATCGTCGACAAGCCCACCACCCGATTCGTGTTTCAGTTTGAAATCCGAAATGAACAGGACGTGCTGCTATGCTCAGCCGATTCAACGGTCGTCTTTGTTGATAAAACAAGCCGCAAGCCGATGAAAGCTCCCCAATTGATTATTAATGCACTCGATCAATACTTTAAACCAACAAAACATGAAACTCACCATCCTCACTGAAAACAGCGCTGGCGGGCACTTCCTGGCCGAGCATGGGCTTTCGTACCTGATTCAGTTCGATGGGCACACCATCCTGTTCGACACCGGCCCGACCGACGTGTTTCTGAAAAATGCCCGGCAACTTGGAATCGATCTGCAAAAAACAGTCGGACTGATCGTGCTTAGCCATGGCCATTGGGACCATGGAAACGGCTTGCGCCACCTGCATTCCAAACCCCTGATCACCCATCCCGCCGCTTTCATGAAACGCTACCGAAAAGCTGACGGCTCATCGGTCGGACTGGCCCTGACGCGGCAGCACATCAATAAAAAATATTCACTCATCACCAGCACCACGCCTTACCGCATTTCAGAGCGGCTGTTCTTTCTGGGCGAAATTCCCCGAATCACGGATTTTGAAGCTCAAAACACAAGTTTTACAGATGAATTTGGCGATGACGATTTTGTTCCCGACGACTCCGCCCTGGCTATCGTTCTCAAGCAAAAGTTGATCATCCTGTCGGGTTGCGCCCACTCCGGAATTTGCAATATTTGCGAACAGGCCAAACAGGTAACCGGCGTACAGTCCATCGACTCCGTCATTGGTGGTTTTCATCTGAAACACGACGATGAGCAAACCCAGCAGACCATTCGGTATTTTCAAAACGAAAAAGTCCGAAACCTTGTTCCGTCTCACTGCACCGAACTGCCGGCGCTGGCCGCGTTTCATGTCAACTTTGGCACCCGACAATTAAAAACAGGACAAATCCTTCATTTCGAATAAAAAACACGTCATATAAAATTCAGAACCATGGAAAATCAACCAAGAATTATTGTCATAGGTGGGTCGGCTGCCGGCCCCAAAGCCGCGGCACGCGCCCGCCGCATGAATGAGTTTGCAGAAATCACGATGTTTCAGAAAGGTCCCGACCTGTCAATGGCTTCGTGTGGCTTCCCGTATTTCGTAGGTGGCTTTTTCGACGACCGCAACAAACTGCTGTGTACCCCCACCGGCGTGGTGCGCGACCCTGTATTTTACTGGAATGCCAAAGGCATTGTGGCCCGAACCAATACCGAAGTGACCAAAATTGACCGGAAAAATAAGCAGGTGGACTTTAAAAATCTGGTTACCGGCGAAACGGGAAGCCAGCCCTACGACAAGCTGATTATTGCCACCGGAGCAACAGCCAATAAACCCCCAATTCCTGGCATTGAGCTAAAAGGAATCACCACCTTGCAATCGATGCAGGATGCCGACTACCTACGAAAAATCCGCGATGATGGAGAAATCAAAAAGGCGGTGGTGATTGGTGGCGGACTGATTGGCATTGAAACTATGGAAGCCCTTCACCTGGCTGGAATTGAGCTCACCCTGATTGAGTTGTTGCCGCAACTACTCATGTTTTTGGATTGGAAGTTAGCCAAGCTCGTTGAAAACTATCTGAAGTCGAAAGCACAGGTGGTTACCCAAAATGGTGTGGCTGAATTTATTGGAGAGAATGGCAAACTGGTGGCCGTGAGATTGCAGGATGGAAGTGAAATCCCCTGCCAGCTCGCGGTTGTTGCCATTGGCGTTCGCCCCAATATTGAACTGGCCCGGGCGGCAGGACTGGAAATCGGTGATCTCGGCGGTATTACGGTGAACGAGCATATGCAAACGAGCGATCCCGATATTTATGCCGCCGGCGACTGCTGCGAAATCACCAACCTGATTTCCGGCAAAAAAGTGCTGGCGCCCTACGGCGACCTGGCCAACCTGGAAGGCCGCGTGGCTGGCGAAAATTGTATCAAAGGGAATGTGGCCTCCTTTCCCGGAACCATACAAACCGGCATTTGCAAACTTTTCGATTGGGGGGTTGGCATCACTGGCCTCTCGGAGGAGAAAGCCGAAGAAGCCGGTCTGGAGTATGTAAAAATCGTGAATGCCAGCCCCGACAAACCCGGATTCATGGATGGCAAACTGCTGATTACCAAACTTCTTGCCGACAAAAACAGCCGGAGAATCCTCGGCGCACAATGTCTGGGGCCTGGTGATGTCGCCAAACAACTTGCCATTTGGGCAACGGCCATCAAAGGAAATTTGACGGTGGATGATATGCTGAATGCAGACCTGCCTTATGCGCCGCCTTTTTCACTGGCCATCGACCACAGCATCGCTTCGGCACATATCATGCAAAATAAAATGAACGGCTTGTTTGAAGGTATTTCAGCCCTCGAAGTCAAGGAAAAAGTAGATCGTGGCGAGGACATTTTTCTTTTGGATACCCGCGGTGCAGATGAATTTGCGGAAACCCGGCTGGGAATTGGCGAAACCCTGATTCCCATCGGGTGGCTGCGCTCGCGAATGGATGAACTGCCGAAAGATAAAAACAAGGAGATCATCACATTCTGTAAAATATCGCTGCGAGGCTACGAAGCTGCGGTACTGATCAAGGCCCATGGTTATACCAAGGTAAAAGTGATGGAAGGTGGTATTGCCGGTTGGCCTTTTGAAAAAGAAAAGTGAACCTTTTTTGGGAACTAATGTTCTATTCAAAAAATCATTTGCGATCTTGCTTCAGTGGCAGGTGAGCTAATTGATTCGAAGAATAAAAAAATCATCAATCAATTTATTAACCATTTAAAATTTTAGAAGATGGACGAAAATCAAGTTCAACCAACCTTTAGCATGCCCCGTATTGGTGAGCCTGCACCCGAGTTCAAAGCCGTAACCACCCAGGGAGATATCAACTTCCCATCTGACTACAAAGGAAACTGGGTGATCCTGTTCAGTCACCCGGCTGATTTCACACCAGTGTGCACCTCGGAGTTTATGACCTTTGCTACCATGGAAAAGCAGTTCAACGAAGCCAACTGTAAGCTTGTCGGGCTGTCAGTCGATGGTATTTACAGCCACATTGCCTGGTTGCGTACCATCAAGGAAAAAATTGAGTACAAAGGCATGAAGGATGTGGAAGTGACCTTTCCGCTGATTGAAGACATCACTATGGAAGTGGCCACCAAATACGGCATGATGATGCCGGGCGAAAGCAATACCAAGGCGGTACGTGCCGTGTTTTTTATTGATCCCAAAGGTATCATCCGAACCATTATTTACTATCCGCTAAGCCTGGGACGTAATTTCGAAGAACTTTACCGCGCCCTGATTGCCCTGCAAACAGCCGATGAGTTTGGTATTGCCACTCCTGCCGACTGGCAACCGGGTGATGATGTGATCGTTCCAACTGCCGGTTCGTGCGGAACAGCAAAAGAACGCATGGAAAGCAAAGATGAAATGCATTGTTACGACTGGTTCTTCTGCACCAAAAAACTAACCAAGGCAACCATTCTGGATAAAATCATAAAAAAATAGATTCCAACAATTGACTTTCAGTTTTATAGATTAGACCAAACAAAGGGCTCGAATCGATTTCGGATTCGAGCCCTTTCATATTGCTAAAATTCTGAAGATCCAGACAGGTTCCATAAAATTAAGAATCAAAAATAAACCCGGCAGAATATCTGACGGGTTTACTTTTGGGCTGAAAACAAATCCAAAAATTCTATTCGTAATGATTGCTGCTATAATACCCCATCGAGTTAACAATTTTTCCATCATCGTTGAAAGTGTGTGACATCATCAACGGAAACTCAAGTTTTTCTTCACCTCTCACGCCTTTAAAAATCCACCATGAATAAACAACGTAGTCATCGTTTCGGGCGTAGTAAATGCAATCGGGATAGCCAACTTGTTCCATTTCAATGTGATCAACCGCATCAAAAACCGACTGCCATTCTTTCTTCTGCTCTTCAAGCTTGTGCTGATCTGTAAACTTCATCGTCGTATTGTAGAACACAGCATCGTCGGTAAAAAACGCAGTCATGCCGGCAACATCCTCATCACAGTAGGCATTGATCAACTTTCGAACCTGGATAATGTACGGATGGTTAATATACACCTTGCCATTTTCCTGGGTAGCCTGGCTGGTGTTAATCTCTTGAAACACCTGTGGATCGAAGTAGCGATGAAGTGAGGTAATCTTTCCATCTTCGTTGAAGCTGTATAAGTTGTGGATGGGCAAATTCAGCCGGATACCCGACTTGGTGTGGAGTCCCGTCATACGGAGCCAGTCCTGAACCCACAGGCCGCCCTTATCATACTCAAGTGCATCAGCGTAGGCCGGTGTGTCGGCTTCCACTTTTAAGTTCTCAAACTCCTCTGCCCACCACTTCAGGCCACTGACAGCAGCCTCACGCGTAATCAGATTTCGGTTCCCATTGGTAATCACCCAGACAGAATCAGCCAGCAAACCGCCAAAAGCAGTTTGATTTCCCTGCTCAAAAGCGTTCCAAAGCTGATTCACTTTCTCCAAAACAGGATGATCAATAAATACAGTACCATTTTTCTCCTGAGCACCTGCAAGCAGCCCAAGGGAGAACAAAACGAGAGTAAGTGTCAATTTTTTCATTTGTCATTTAGTTTAAATTAATAATACAATCGACTATTTATATTCATTCTAAATAAAATTAATGAAACTGACACTGAAAAACAATGCCTTACAACATTACGGCAGGAATTATTTCAACTTAAGGCCTCACGGGTCAAATCCGGGTGATCATCCTCCTCTCCGGAATATCAATCCCAATCGCTTCGCGGCTTTGGTCTTCAAAGTATCCAAAACCGCATTTACCAATTGGCTTGATGAACAGGCCAGTGAAAGTAAAACGAGTATTGAGTTTAATTTGAGAGGGAGAACTCTGGGTTTAACTGCCAAATGAACGATGCAGTAAAAAAACGGATACCCGCGTCAGGACTATTTATTTACGTTTAAAGCGACTCAGGAATTTGCTTTTCAAAGATGCCTGGGTTTCCCCGGCCATCAACTCCTGAATTCCGGTCGGGTTGGTTTTGTTCCGTGCCTGCATGAAACTGCCCAGCGCATTGACCAGGAATGAAACACCGTGTGCGGCAACCCGCGCTGCCTGATCTTCGGAAAACTTCATTTTTTCCTTTAACTCACGTGCGGCTCGCTTTTCGATCTCCCCCGACAAGCTAGTGCGGTATCCACCTTTGCTAACCAATGCGACCAACTCGCTGAGCTGTTCTTTGTCAAATTTTGCAATCAAGCCATCCTTAACAGCCTGGATGATAATATCGGAAGCTTTGATGCCCTTGTGGGCTTCAAGCACGGTTTCGGCAAACAGTAAGTTCACCAGTTCTCTGTGTTTTGTCTTTAATAGGTACGATAACAACATGATATCATTCATTTCTTCCCTCTCGTTCGGCCGGCAGCACTACAACAACTGTACCGTAAGCAAGTTCACACAATTTTCAGACGGTCTGACATGCTGAAAAAATTCCAGGTAAATATGGTTAAAAAAGCTGACAATTATCCTATTTGCTGATCATCGAAAACAGAAACAAGCTTCATTCAAACTCGTATAAATTATTGAAATCAACTTCTTATAAACAAGCCTAATTTTCGACTTGTGGCATGAACGGTGTTCATCCCCTTTCTGCAAAGGGTTACGAGGAATCTCTTCCGACTTAAAATTACTTTTCACAAAGCTTGTGTGTTTATTTTTTATCAGAAAAAACCAAAAGTTATGGAAATCAAAAAATATCCATCCTGCGACTTGAACTGCTACCGGAACCTCTTAATTGAAATTGGGCTGGTTTTGGCGCTGGGCATTATTTTTCTTGCTTTTGAATTTAAGACCGGTGTAAAGAAAGCCGAAATTACTGGTCCCGTTGTCACGCTGGAAGTTGAAAGTGAGGTCATTCCAATTACCCGCCAGGAAGAAGTGAAGCCCCCGGCTCCACCTCCTCCGCCACGAGTTGTTGAAGTGCTGAACATTGTGTCTGACGATATTGAAATTGAAGACGAGCTGGAAATCCAGGACACCGAAGCAGACGAGGAAACCGAAATTGATGTCAGCCCGATTGTTGTTAATTATGCGCAGGATGAAAAAGAGGAAGAAGAAGAGCAGGTATTTTATATTGTAGAGGAAATGCCTGAGTTTCCGGGAGGAGAACTTGCCTTGCGAAAATTCCCGGCCAATGCCATTAAGTACCCGGTTATTGCCCAGGAAAATGGCATTGAAGGCAAAGTTTACGTGTCGTTTGTCGTTGGAAAAGATGGGCGGGTGACCAATGCCCGGGTCGTTCGGAGTGTTGATCAATCGCTTGATAAAGAAGCATTACGCGTAGTAAACAGCCTGCCGCCCTGGAAACCTGGCCTGCAACGCGGACAGCCGGTTCGGGTTGCCTTTAGCGTGCCCATTCATTTTGTATTGCAATAAGTGTATTCCGTCGGTTTGTTATTTTTCAAAGAAAGGCGATTCGTTTTACGGATCGTCTTTCTTTATTCACCGCTTTGCCCTTGAAGCGTCGTCATCCGGATTCCTTATCTTTGTTTTTCATTCCAAATTGAAGTCTGTCTTATGAATCAGCCGGAATCAATCCAAATGCTCGAAGCCAATCGTCTCGGTTTAAAAATAGCTGGTGAAACCATCATCCATCCGCTTAGTTTTCAGTTAAAACAAAGCGAGTCGCTGGCTATTACCGGCGCTTCGGGCAGTGGTAAAACCATGCTGGGACGCGTGCTGGCCGGGCAGCTTTCGCCCTCCTCAGGCGAGTTGCTTATCAATCCAGGTCTCCGGCGTTTAATGGTCGATCAGCAAGATCATTTCATCGCTTTTTCAGGACGAAGAAGCCTGCATGACGGACTTCGCTACGAAAACCAGGACATGGAAATGGAGCCAACAGTCCAGGAGTTTTTGCTTCGAGTAAAGGTGAAAAATACAACTGGCATCTCCGAAACAGCGCTATCGGAGTTGCTGAAACAATTGGAAATTGAACACCTGTCCGACCGGAAACTGTTGCAGCTGAGCAATGGAGAACGCAAGCGAACACAGTTGGCCGCCGTACTTTTGCAAAAGCCCGGCCTACTGGTGCTCGACCAGCCTTTCGTGGGACTGGATTTTCATTCGCGTGCAAACTTAAATCGGTTCCTCAAACAACAAGTAGACACTGGCCTTTGTCTGGTTGTGATTACCGATCCAAAACACATTCCCGAATCAATAAGTCGGGTAATTGAGCTAAAAAAAGGAAACCTGCACCAATTTGTCCGGCGCGATGCCTATCGGCCTGATTTCAACGCTTCCGGCATGAGTTTTCCCGATTTGACCTTGCCATTGTTCTCGCAGCTGTCCAATCCAAAACACACCTTCTTCAACCTTGTGCGGATGAACCAGGTCCAGGTGAGATTGGGCGGCCGCCAGATTTTAAAAAACATCAGCTGGCAAGTGCAAAGTGGCGAGCAATGGGCTTTACTTGGCCCAAACGGAGCCGGAAAAAGTACCTTGCTCAGTTTGATTACTGCCGACAATCCACAAGGCTATGCCAACGACCTGATTTTATTCGACCGGCAGCGCGGAACCGGCGAAAGTATCTGGGACATTAAAAAACACATTGGCTTTGTGTCGCCCGAGCTGCACTTGTATTTTTTGCGTGGCGCAGGCATTTACAACACCATTCCGGGGCTGGGTGCGTCGGGGCATGCCAACTATAGCGCCATGACTTGTCTCGACGTTGTCCTCTCCGGCTTTCACGATGAAGTGGGTTTCACCTCTTCACCAACCGATGGCCAACAAAAAAGCGCGAGGGCCTGGCTGGCTACCTTAGGCTTGACCTCTTGGCAAAAGCGACCGTTTGTGCATGCCTCACTGGGCGAACAGCGCGTGGTTTTACTGGCACGGGCCCTGGTCAAATCGCCTCCGCTGCTTATTCTCGACGAGCCATGTCAGGGACTTGACTCCCAGCAAACCAAGCGGTTTCTTCAGCTGCTCAATGTGCTTTGCCACCAGTTAAAAACCAGCCTGATTTATGTCACCCATCGGAAAGCCGAAATCCCCGCCTGTGTGACCCACCTGCTGCAGTTGGAAAACGGCGAGGTAAAAAGCAAAGGCACTTACGATGGTTCCACTTTTCAATGGAATCATTAATTTTGACTTTGATCAAAACCACTTTCTTCTATGGAAATGACCTCAAAACAATCCGAAGTTTTCTATCGTGCCGCCGCCATTTGCAGTCGTGCCGAGAAATGCTCAACCGATATACTGACCAAACTTGCCCAATGGGAAGTGGATGAAATGGATGCAGGCGTGGTGCTGGAACAACTGATTGCAGAAAAGTATGTGGATGATGAACGTTTTGCCCGGAGCTTTGTAAAAGATAAATTCCGGTTCAACAAATGGGGAAAAATAAAAATCGCTTACCAGCTTCGTGCCAAACGAATCGACTCGAACACCATCGAAACGGCCATGAATGAGATTGACGACGAGGCTTACCGCGAGACTTTAATTGAATTAATTGCGGAGAAAAACAAAAGCGTGAAAGGCTCCAACTCCTACGACCGCAAAGCCAAACTAATCCGCTTTGCCCAAGCGCGTGGCTTTGAAATGGACTTGATCTATCAGGCAATGGCAGAGGTATTGAAATGAGACCAAGAAGGTTGTCCGACTTGCTCTAAAGGCGGGGTAAACCGGAAAATCAAAGAAAGCCAAAGCCATCCAGGTAAAAATGGGACGCACGTCTGGCTGCTCTGATTTTTCTTCTAGTCCTGGCCCAAAAGGGAGAATGAAAAATCAGCCTACCAGATTGGGTTCATAACAACAAACTGACATCTTTTTCCCTTTTATCATGTTTTATCAACATGGGTTTCATGAGCAAGATGAAAACCCTAATTTTAGCTTACTGTTTTTTGCAGCGAGAGACAAATTTGAAGACTGACAAAACATATTGAGAATGGTTCCATTTACACACTTACACGTACACTCACAATATTCAATCTTGGATGGAGCCGCCTCCGTAAAAGGGCTTGTAGCCAAAGCCAAAAGCGATGGCATGAAAGCCCTGGCCCTAACCGACCACGGAATGATGTTTGGGATCAAGGACTTTTACGATACTTGCAAGCGTGAAGGAATCAAACCCATTTTGGGATGCGAAACCTACGTCGCCTCACGAACAATCAACGATAAAAATGACAAAGTCGACCGCTCGGGCGACCACCTGATTTTGCTGGCCAAAAATCTGAAAGGCTACCGGAACCTGGTCAAGCTAATTTCCATTGCCAGCAATGAAGGATTCTACTACAAGCCGCGTATCGACAAGGAGGTGCTTGAAAAATACAGCGAAGGTCTGGTTGTTTCGTCTGCCTGCCTGGGAGGTGAGGTTGCTCAAAAGATTATGAACAACGCCATTCCGGAAGCCGAAGAAACCATACTCTGGTTTAAGCGGGTTTTTGGCGATGATTACTACCTGGAACTGCAGCGCCACCAATCGGATGATCCACAGCGCAATGAAGATGTTTACAAAAACCAGGTGCTGGTCAACCGGGTGATTCTGGAGCTGGCTCAAAAGCACCAGGTGAAGGTGATTGCTACCAACGATGTGCACTTCATCAATGCCGAAGATGCCGACGCGCACGACTTACTGATCTGTTTGAACACCGGGAAGGATGTTGACGATCCCAACCGGATGCGCTACACCAAACAGGAGTGGTTTAAAACCACCGCGGAGATGAATCAGCTGTTTTCCGATGTGCCCGAATCCTTAACAAACACACAGGAAGTAGCTGACAAGATTGAACAATATGAGCTGAATTCACCACCCATCATGCCTCCTTTCCCGATTCCTGAGGAATTTGGAACGGAAGCTGAATACCGGGAAAAATATTCAGAAGAAGACCTCAAAGAAGAGTTTAAAGATGGTGCTTTTGAACGGTTGGGCGGCTACGAAAAAGTCATCCGGGTTAAGCTGGAAGCCGAGTACCTGAAACACCTGACCTATAAAGGCGCCGAAGAAGATTACCGCTACGGCAGTCCGGTTCCGGCAGATGTGGCCGAACGGCTCGAATTTGAGTTGAACACCATCAAGACCATGGGTTTTCCGGGCTACTTCCTCATCACACAAGACTTTATCAATGCCGCCCGCGAAATGGGTGTTCTTGTGGGGCCGGGCCGTGGATCGGCTGCCGGTTCGGCTGTTTCCTTTTGTGTAGGAATCACCAACATTGACCCGATTAAACATGACTTGCTTTTTGAGCGTTTCCTGAATCCCGACCGGATTTCCATGCCCGATGTCGATATTGACTTCGATGATGACGGACGGCAGCTGGTGCTGGATTGGGTGACCGAAAAATACGGCCGCGAGCGGGTGGCACATATCTGTACGTTTGGCACCATGGCTACCAAACTGGCTATCCGCGATGTATCACGGGTGCTAAAGTTACCCTTGCCCGAAGCGGATCGTCTGGCCAAGCTGGTGCCCGAAGCCCCCAAAATGAGCTTCGTAAAAGCATACAAGGAAAGTCCCGAACTTCGGAATGAAAAAAAATCGGACAACCCACTGATTGCATCCACCTTAAAATTTGCCGAAACGCTGGAAGGTTCCGTCCGCCAAACGGGGGTGCATGCCTGCGGAATTTTAATCAGCCGCGATCCGCTGGATCAGCACATTCCGCTGATGCCAACCAAGGATGAAAACTTGTACACCACGCAGTACGACGGGCGTTTTGTGGAGGATATCGGCCTGCTGAAGATGGACTTTCTGGGATTGAAAACCCTCTCCATCATTAAGGAAACCTTGGAAAATATTCGACTCTCCCGGAAGCTGGAAGTGGATATTGATGCGATTCCGGGCGACGATGAGAAAACTTTCGAGCTGTTTAGCCGGGGCGACACGACGGCTATTTTTCAGTTTGAATCACCCGGAATGAAAAAACACCTCCGCAACCTGAAACCCAACCGGTTTGAGGATTTGGTGGCCATGAATGCCTTGTACCGTCCGGGTCCGATGGAATACATCCCCGATTTTATTGACCGGAAGCATGGCCGTAAAGAGGTTCACTACGATCACCCCATGATGGAAAAGTACCTGAAAACCACTTATGGAATCACGGTCTTTCAGGAACAGGTGATGTTATTGTCGCGCCATCTGGCCAATTTTACCCGTGGCGACTCCGATTCGCTTCGGAAAGCGATGGGTAAAAAAATCAAGGCGATGATGGATAAGCTGAAGGTGAAATTTATTGATGGTTGCAAAGCGAACCCCAAATTTATTGAAGGCTGTGAGCAAATCAACAAGGAGCCGGAAGGGATCATCGAAAAAATATGGAAAGATTGGGAGGCTTTTGCTTCGTATGCTTTCAACAAGTCGCACTCGGTTTGTTACGCGCATATCGCCTACCAAACGGGCTACCTGAAAGCCCACTTTCCGGCCGAGTTTATGGCTGCCAACATGAGCCGCAACCTAAGCAACATCACCGACATCACCAAGCTGATGGGCGAATCGCAACGTATGGGAATGAACGTACTGGGACCCGATGTGAATGAGAGTTTTAATAAGTTCATGGTCAACAAGGAAGGGGATGTGCGTTTTGGCATGGCCGCGATTAAAGGTGTTGGATCAGGAGCAGTGACCGACATTGTGAAGGCCCGAAAAGAAGGTTTGTTTACATCTGTTTTTGATTTCGTAGAACGGGTAAACCTGCAAACGGTGAATAAAAAAAATATCGAAGCACTGGCTATGGCCGGGGCTTTCGACAGCTTTGGAACGATCAAGCGCAGCCAGTTTTTTGCCAGCTCAGCCGAAAATGAGCCCTCCTTTATTGAAAAACTGATTCGTTATGGGCACCAGATTCAGTTGGAAAATAACAACGCACAGCAATCCCTGTTTGGCGAAGTGATGTCGGCACAGGCTGTAAAAACGCCCGATGTGCCCGACGTTCCGGAGTGGCCCAAAATCGTCTTGCTGGAAAAGGAAAAAGCCCTGATCGGAATTTACCTGTCCTCGCACCCACTGGATGATTACAAGCTGGAAGTTGAGAATTTCACCAGCCGCGAGTTTTCGTTGAAAGACATCAACAATAATATTGAAGCCCTAAAAGGGCGCGACCTGACCTTTGCCGGCATGGTGACCGAAAGCCGCGAAGCCATTGGAAAAACCGGCAAGCATTTTTGCACCATGACCCTGTCGGATTACACCGACTCCTACACCTTCTTTTTCTTCGGAAAAGATTATGTGGAGTTTTCGAAGTATTGTAAGACGGGCTTGTTTCTGATGATTAAAGGGCAGGTTCAAAACCGGTTTAACGGCGATCAACTCGAATTCAAAATCCGAAGCATCGAGTTGTTATCCGAAGTCAGGAAAAACCAGATCAAAACCGTGACCGTACAACTGCCCTTACAAAACGTGACACCCGACCTGATTCAGGAAATTGAAAGTATCAGCCTGAAAAATAAGGGGAAAGCCTTGCTGCGTTTTAATATATGGGATTCAGAAACAAAAAGCATGGTTAGCCTGTTTTCAAGAAACACGCGTGTAGAAATGACCAGCGAGCTGGAGCGTTTCTTCCGAAATCATGAATCATTGTCGTTTAAGATAAATTAGCTTTAAAAGTTTCAAATAAAATAATAGTTAAAAAATATTGATTATGGCACAAGAAGTAAATGATGCAAACTTTGAAGAAATTGTTCTTCAGTCGGATAAACCGGTTTTAGTAGATTTTTGGGCGGAGTGGTGTGGCCCCTGCCGCATGGTTGCTCCTGTTGTTGAGGAGTTGTCGCAGGATTATGCCGGAAAATTGCTGGTTACCAAAGTTGATGTGGACAGCAACCCGGAGACCGCGATGAAATTTGGCATCCGGAACATTCCTACCATCCTGTTTTTTAAAGGTGGCGAAATTGTAGACAAGCATGTTGGCGCGGCTCCCAAATCGGCCTTGGCAACAAAAGTTGATGCTCTACTCTAAACCAAAACGCATAAGAATTTGAAAGAGGCTGACTCCAAGGAGTTCAGCCTTTTTTTGTCTACCGCCTGGTTACTGATAGTGAAAAAGCGTTCCCCGATCAAACGGCGTCCACACACTGGCTTTGAGCCCGGCCTTCTTCAAGCATTGGTTGGTCCAGGTGTTGCTTGTGAAAAACAAGTTGTAATTGCCCGTTGCTTTGTAAAAAGCATCAACCGCCGAATACTGAAAACCCGCAATCCGAATAGGTTGACCATGCACATCGCGGGCAAAGCTTTCTTCAACATACGCCACAATCGCCTGATAATGTTTGCTTTCCATGGAAATCCGTTTGCAACGGTCATTGGTTGCCAGGCCCCGGTAATAATCGACATGCATGGCCGACGGGCTGTTCACCAGCAAAGCTTTCGCGGCGGTTTTCACCGTCAGGTCGGACCACTGCGGGGTATTCAGAAAAAAATTCCGGTCACCCCAGCCAAAGCTCACCAGCTGCACCTGGTCGGCCACCGCTTCATCAACAGCCAGAAAATCGGTCCAATCCCTGACTTCATTCCGAAGCGGCAGCACCAACTCCAGGTGCACACCATTCGAGCGGATGTAGATGTCAACATCACCTCCCCAGGCGGCATCGGCATTGGCTGGCAGCACCGACAAGACAAGCGCAACGGTCAGGTAACAGCCCACCACCAGCAGCAAAGCGACCAGCAGTCTGGCTATCCATTGAATGAATTTTTGAATGATCGGACTCATGAGTTGTGCGTCTTTCCGGTGACAAGGAAACCTGCCAAACAAGCTTCACTTGTTGAACATTCAGCAAGCACTAATGGTTGTTGCAGGTAGAAATTGTAACAGCAAACACAACATGGAGTTGAAGATTGAACGAATGACCTTTGGCGCGCGGCCAAACAAATACATGCCCGATCAGGATTTGTACAAACACCTGGGCGAATCGGGTGTGCGAAAAATGGTGAGCGATCATTACGATTTGCTGGCGCAAAGTACCATCAAGCATTTGTTTCCGAAGAATCCGGTAGGATTGGATGCGGCCAAAGAACGGTCGGCCGACTTTTTTATCCAGCGGCTGGGTGGGCCCGACTACTTCAACCAGCACCGGGGCAACCCCATGTTGGTGAGGCGTCACCTGCCTTTTAGAATTAAGCCCGACGACCGGATTGTGTGGCTCGAATGCTACCGCGAAGTACTGCTCAAAATGGATGCGCCAGAACACCTGGTCATGGCATTCTGGCGCTACTTGCACGATTTCTCCAACTGGATGGTCAACACCCCCGACGGTTCGTATTCAATCATGCGGTAGGCTTATTATCCGGCCTATTCTTCCACCACTTCCACCTCCACTTCAATGCCGCCAATCCAGCCCGAAATTAGGTTGTAAATGGCGCAGCCCAAGGCGGTGAACAGGAAAAAAACAATGCCGTAAAGGAAAGGCAGGAAGACAAACATCAGCCCGCCAAAGGGGAAATGGTTGCCAAACATGCCGCCAACAATGCTGCCGATGATTCCAAAAGGAATCATAAAAACAGCCATAACCAGAAAATACATCAGGGAAACGACCTTGGCCGTTTGCCAAACATTAAAACGTTTGATTCGTTTCATACATCGAATTTTAATAAAGGTTGATAATTATTTTTTTTAGAAGAATGATTTTGCTTTTTAACTGAAAATGATCAGGGCATCCTGGCCAATGGCCGCATCCATTTTTTGGTCGGTCCAATCGATATTGGTTTCTGTTTTCAGGCTGTTGCCGCTGACCTCGTAGTTTTTAAAATAACTTCTTTCAACTGGCGCGTGCTCGTTTTTATGCCGGAATTCGAGCCTCACCGCTTTGGCCGACAAAATCTTCAGCACCGTGGGCGATTCGAGAATGTGGCCGGGTTCATCGATAATCACCCTGGTGTTTTTCGAGAAGCTGATCACCATTCGCTTTTGCCGGTTGTCATAGTCAACTTGCCAGATCTCCAGGAAATTTCCATAGGGTCGCCCATGCCAGTCTCCAAATACTTTAAAGGTTCCCCCTCGGCACACATGCTGGTCGTTGTGCACCAAGCTTGCCAGTTTTTCGGGACTCAGCTGCCTTGTTTTCGAATCAGCAGTCGGCCTCAGGTTGTCCAGGTCGGGCGATGAAACCACAATGCTCATAAAGTCGAAAATACCAACCCGCTGAACTTTTTGAAAGATCTGAACTCCAAGCCAAATGGCTAGCAGGCCAAGAAGCACACCGATAAAAATACCTGCCGGATTCTGGAGCTCATTGTAAATCAATACCCCGAAAATTCCGGCAATCGCCAAAGGTGCCAGTCCAGCCAGGATGCCGGTTAGAAAGTTGATTGGTTTGTTCATGGGCTATTCTGTTTTTTTGCTGTTAATCAATTTTTTCAGTTCTTCTTTACTTGGTAAAACCGTCTGATATTTACTAGCAAATATTTGTTCATTATTTTCTGGGAGTGTAATCTCTACAAGCGTGTCATTCTTCTTTTTACAAAGAATAATTCCTATTGTTTTATTTTCATTGTCAAGCTTTACGTAGCGGTCATAATAATTTACATACATCTGCAATTGACCGATATCCTGATGCATTAACTCCCCAATTTTCAAATCGATGAGCACGAAACATTGTAATAAGCGATTGTAGAAAACCAAATCAATACGGAAATGCCTATCATCAAATGTAAATCTCACTTGTCTGCCAACAAAAGTGTAACCTTTGCCCAGCTCGAGTAAAAAATGTTCGAGTTTGTCAATTAGTTTCTGTTCTAATTCTGTTTCTGAATATTTTTTTTCTTCTGGGAGACCTAAAAACTCCAAAACATACGGGTCTTTAAGCGAATCTTGTGCTTTCTCGATAACCAGTCCTTTTTCTGAAAGTTTTCTTATTTCGCTTTTTTCTCTACTCAATGCTAATCTTTCGTATAGTGCTGAATCGAATTGTCGTTGAAGCTCTCGTAGACTCCAATTGTTCTCCAAAGCTTCAATTTCGTAAAAATTTCTTTCTGCAGGATTGTCGATACGCATAAGCATCAGGTAATGCGACCAACTTAATTTGAATTCGTCAGACAGTGTCTGACCTTTTGAATAGGTCAGATAGAATGTCCGCATTTGTTTTAGGTTTGTGGTAGAAAAACCTTTCCCATATTCTTCGGTTAACTCTTTCGACAACTCTGTGATTAACTTTTCCCCATAAACAGCCCGCTGTTTGCCATTTTGCTCTTCTTCGACTATCAGTTTCCCAATTTTGAAGTAAGTTTTTGTCATCGTAACATTAACAGACTGCAAAACATTCTTTCGAGCAGTTCTAAGCAGTTCTGAAATCTGATGGTATAGACTATTTTCCCGATCCAATTTTGACATAACCTTAAAGTATTAATTGTCTATTCGTTTCCCTTCGTGGCCCGTTTATGCGCTGTCACTGCTGTCCACGACATCAAGGCGCCAAAGAATACCGTCATGAAACCCAGCTTCAGGAAATTGACTTCTCCTTCGTCGAGATATTCCCAAATGGCCAGTACAAGGCCGTATATCACTCCTGACCTCAAAAATGTTTTCCAATAAAGCTTGGTTCCAGTCTTCATTTTTGTCCGTTAAAGTAACTTCTTATTGCCATACATTCCAATGCTCCGTCATTAATTTCAGCAAGTAAAAAAGCATTACGAGTGAAAAAAATACCTTGAATATATTGAATAGCCTATTTGCAAGTAACTGCCTGAAAGCAAATAGCAAACCGAGCAACACCATCCACAATGGGATGAAGAAATCGTACCCAATCTGCCAAAGAAAAATCGAAAACAACAAACATACGACGGCATAAATCGACCAAAAAGTATCAATCTTTTTACTTGAAGAAGTTGTTTGCAGCATCATCGCATTTGTTTATTTCGATGTTTATTAACCTGTTCTTCTGCTTCACCTGCTTTTTGCAGCCCCCTGCCCTTGCTACGCGCCGGTAGGGATGAGTAAAACAAGGTCCGATGAGGGAGGTACGGGAAAAGCACCATTTGCTCCCTCCAAAAACTTGTTCAATTTAAATAAAATAATTTAATTTAACATCTGCCGACTGATCAAAAGATCAAAAAAAATTCAATTGTTTTTTAGGGTTCGGGTGCAGATTTTTCCGCGTGATGGAATACAAGAAGTAAGCTACTGCGCAGCCATTTTATTTTCCTGCGCAGCCGACTTCGAGTTACTTGCCCGGAAAGAACCGGCATGCAGGGGCTCCGTGTTCCTTTCATTCAGAATCCAAACGACCAGCAACTCACTGAAAGATTCTGGAACAAGTTCAGGATGAGGCTCCGATTGCCGGGACCGGGTAGCCGGTCTCTCATACATAGGTTGTAAAAAGATGCCCTTCAAAATAATAGAGACAAGGATTAGCACCTTGGTTTTACGCCAATTCCGGGGTGGTTATTCAGTACAATTTTGCCGTCAATCACCTGAACGCCCTCAAAGGGATCGTTGGCAATCAGCAGGTTTCCGTCCAGGTCGGCCCAATCGGCTGCTGGCGAAAGTTGCGCTGCCGCCGAAATTGCGCAGGATGTTTCGGTCATGCAGCCAACCATCACTTTCAGGTCCAAAGCTTTGGCCAAACTCAGCATTTTGTGGGCTTCGTACAGACCGGTGCATTTCATCAGCTTGATGTTGATGCCGGAGTACACGCCATGCACTTTCTTAACATCGTCGAGCCGTTGCAGGGCCTCGTCGGCTATGGTGGGCAGCGGACTGTGCTGTGTGAGCCAGGCCATATCGTCGACAGCAGTTTTGGGCATGGGCTGTTCGACGAAAACTACGCCCTGTTCCTTCAGCCAAAAAATCAGATCGAGCGCCTGCTTCCTGTCGCTCCACCCCTGGTTGACATCCACGCATAGCGGCACATCCGTCATCGAGCGAATGGTTTCGATCATTTCCCGGTCATTGTCGCGGCCCAGCTTCACTTTCAAAATTTTGTAGGCAGCGGCTTCCTTCACTTTTTGGCGAACCACCGCTATGTTATCCAGGCCAATGGTGAACGACGTGCTTGGGGCCTTGGCCGGATCGTATTTCCAGACGCTATGCCACGGCGTATTCATCATTTTACCAAGCAAATCGTGCAGCGCGATATCAACCGACGCTTTGGCCGCGCAATTTCCAGGCGCTACGCCATCAACATAATCCAGTATTTTTTCGAGGTGAATCGGGTTAAACTGGTTTAGTTGTAGGCGGGAAAGGAAACGTGCAACGGTTTCGGCGCTTTCGCCCAAATAGGGCGGCAGGGAAGCTTCGCCATAACCAATCAGCCCGTCGTATTCAAGTTCGATAAGCATCACCGGAGTCGTGGTTCGCGAACTGGCAGCTAGGGTAAAAGCATGATTTAGCATAAGCTCGTAGGGTTTAAACCGAAGTGTCAAGCCTTTTTTGTTCATTTTCTGAAATGCAATTGCTTATAATTCGTGTCAAGCGTACTGTTTTTTATGAAAACGAAGGTAGTCGTTTCTTGTTTCGTTGGCTGGCAATAATTCTGGATTTGCGTGAGGAGAAACTGTTGCCCGGCATGTCCCGGCAACAAAATTCTTTATCTTTACAAGATGAGAATTCTAATTGCAGATAGTGGATCAACAAAAACAAACTGGCTTTTTACGGACAGTTCAGGTGAATCACAATCCTTTAAAACGAGCGGAATCAATCCGTTTTTCAGGGGCAGTGAGGATATTTACAATGAGTTGAAAACAGAATTGGCTCCAAAGTTGGCTGATCAGCCCCACCAAATTTTCTTTTACGGCGCAGGCATCATCAACCAGGAACGGGGCGACGTGCTGCGGGTGCCGCTTCACCGCTTGTTTCCCGACGCAAACATTGAAACACACAGCGATGTGCTTGGAGCATCGCGTGCACTTTTTGGCTCACAAGCGGGCATTGCCTGCATTTTGGGAACCGGGTCCAACGCGTGTTTGTACGACGGGCAGCAGGTTTTGGCCGGTATTCCGCCGCTTGGTTTTATTTTAGGCGATGAATGCAGCGGGGCGGTATTGGGCAAAAAACTGCTGGGCGATTATTTCAAAAATGTGATGCCGACCGATCTGCAAACCTTGTTTGGTGAAGACTATTTCCCGACCGAAGCAGACGTGCTTCGCAATGTTTATCGCGAAGATCGCCCCAATAAATACCTGGCTGGATTTACGCCCTTTTTGTCGAAGCACATCGAAAAATCGTATTGCCACGATTTAGTGACCAATAGCGTACGGGAGTTTTTTGAGCGGAACATCATACAGTTGCCCGATGCCCAACAGTTTGCCCTGGGCTTTGTCGGTTCGGTCGCCTGGAACTTCCGGTCCATTATTCAGCACGCTGCGAATGAATACGGATTTGCGAAAGCCATCATTTTAAAAGATCCGATTGACAAACTGAAAGAATTTCATACAACAAGATAAACAGGAAGAAATGACTTCGGAAAGTATTACAGAATCGGAATCGCTTTACAATGATCTGGAGAACATGTCGGTCAGGCAACTGCTGGAAAGCATTCATGAAGAAGATCGGAAAGTGTTGCCTGCGGTACAACAGACCATTCCTCAAATTGAAAAGCTTGTGGAACAGGTGGTGGAGCGCATGCAACAAGGTGGCCGCCTGTTTTATGTAGGTGCGGGGACAAGCGGGCGCCTCGGTATATTGGACGCGTCGGAAATTCCGCCCACTTTTGGTGTTGATTCCGACCTGGTGATTGGCATGATTGCCGGTGGCGACCAGGCCATCCGAAAGGCAGTGGAAGCAGCCGAAGACAATGTAGAACTGGGTTGGCAAGATTTGCAGGCCTATCAAATCAGCAAGCTGGATACGGTGGTGGGGATCGCTGCTTCGGGGCGCACGCCGTACGTGATTGGCGCCGTAAGAAGAGCCCGCGAGCATGGAATTCTCACGGCTTGCGTAACGAACAACCCCAACAGCGAGCTGGCCCGCCAGGTCGATCTTCCCATTGAAGCCATTGTGGGGCCCGAATTTGTGTCGGGCAGCACCCGCATGAAATCAGGCACCTCGCAAAAGCTGATTCTGAATATGATCACCACCTCGCTGATGATTAAACTGGGCAAGGTGAAAGGTAACAAAATGGTGAACATGCAACTCACCAATCAAAAACTGATTGTGCGGGGCACGCGAATGATTATGGATGAATTGGGCTATGACGAAGGAACCGCCCGCCAGCTGCTGCTCATGCACGGCTCGGTAAACAAGGTGCTGGAAGCGGAAAAAGGGAAATAGCAGCAAACGTTTTTAATGCCGCACGACTTTCCATTCAGAAAAAAACTGAGAACAGTGAAAAAGGCGGAAACGATGGAAAACCACAGTTCCCGCCTTTTTCAACTGTCTTATTGTTTTCAATCAATCCAACCGGTTGACTTTTGAAAGGGCCGTCAGAAATACTTTACTTCTTCGTCCAGCAAATCGCTCAACAAATTATTGGCAAGTCGGCTAGCGCCAATTCGAAACAACGAGGGATTGAGCCAATCTTCACCCAAAACCTCTTTCACAATGGTCAGATATAGGATGGCATCTTCGGTAGTGGAAATGCCGCCTGCGGGTTTAAAGCCAACCTTTCTGCCTGTTTTTCGATGATAATCGCGAATGGCCAGGCACATTTCCAGGGCGGCTTCGGGCGTTGCTGCCGGGTTCATTTTACCGGTTGAGGTTTTGATGAAATCGGCCCCCGACTCCATGGCCAAAAACGACGCATGGCGAATCTTTGCAGGTTCAGCCAGGGCTCCGGTTTCCAGGATCACTTTCAGGTGAGCCTCACCAATTGCCTGTTTGATGGTGGTGACTTCTTCGCGGCAAATCACATCATCGTTATCCAAAAAAGCCCACAGTGGGAGCACAATATCAATTTCGTCAGCACCATAATCAACTGCCATGCGCGCCTCTTTCACTTTCACCTCAATAAAACTCATCGAGCATGGAAAACCTCCGGCTACAGCGGCAATATTCACATGATCGTCGAGCAGGTTTTCCTTCACCGTTCGCACCATATTCGGATGCACGCAAATAGCCGCCACATTTGGCAGGTTGGGATAGTCGTTTTCAAAGTCGTTGACCCGCTCAGTAAACGCTTTTACATGACTGACGGTATCGGTTGAGTTTAAGGTGGTCAGGTCGATACAGGAGAAAGCCAGTTCTTGCCAGTCGGAATTGTTATTGCCTTTGGCGATCGCTTTGATAGCGGCTAGGTTGTGCTCCATGGTTTCCATTGCTCTTATTTTAGTTTCGGATTATTTTCATGCCGGTCTTTGTCCCGCATGGTCTTTTTGTTTACGTTGTTGATGAAAGCTTGGTTCAGGTCAACTCCGGTTTGATTGGCCAAACAAATCAACACCCAAAGTACATCAGCCATTTCGTCGCCCAACTCATACGATTCATCACTTTTTTTAAACGACTGGTCACCATATTTGCGGGCCATAATCCGGGCCAGTTCGCCCACTTCTTCGGTTAAAATGGCCATATTGGTCAGTTCGCTGAAATAACGGACGCCGATGGTTTTGATCCATTCATCCACCATTTTTTGGGCTTCGGGCAAACTGATTGTTTTAGGTTCTACATTCATAATTAATGAAATGGATAATAAATTTGAAACAAAAAACCAGACATTTTGATTGTCAGAATGTTTTATTTTTTGAGTCGATGATGATCGTTACCGGCCCGTCGTTGAGCAATTCAACCTGCATGTTTGCCCCAAATTCACCGGTCTGTACTTCCTTTTGAAGGATGGCCGACAGGGCCTCAACAAACTGATTATAAAGCGGAATAGCCACATCGGGTCTTGATGCGCGAATATACGAAGGGCGGTTTCCTTTTTTGGTGCTGGCGTGCAGCGTAAACTGGCTCACCACCAGCGCATCGCCGGCCACCTCGAGCAACGATTGGTTCATCACGCCATCCTGATCATCAAATATTCGCAGTTGGCTTATTTTTTTCACCAGCCAATCGATGTCTTCTTCCTTGTCGGCATCTTCAATTCCCAACAAAACCAAGACACCCTGGCCAATACTTGACTTAATTTGCTGATTGACTGAAACTGACGCCCTGGAAACCCGCTGAATGACAACTCTCATCTTTATTTATTTTTCTGAAAAGCAAGCCTGTATCGAACAAGCTCTTCCTATTTTTGTTTAACTATTCCGACTTAGATCTAAACAATTGATCTGGACACGAATTTTGAACTAGCAAAGATAATGATTCAACAAACGATTCGAAATAGCGCCATGCTGGTGTTGATAATCCTCATGGGAACCAGCGTTTGCGCACAACGCGCTTCCATACACGGGCGCGTATTTGATGCAGCCAACAACGAAGGTCTGCCCTTTGTCAATGTGGTGGTTTCAGGAACGACAACAGGCACCGTGACCGATGAAACGGGCAACTACCATTTAACCGGTCTGGAGTCGGGTTTTATTCGGCTCGAAGCCTCGTTTATTGGTTACGATGATGTGATTTCTGCAGAAATCGAAGTCAGCAACCTGAAGCCGGCTTACCTCGATATCGAGATGGAAAGAAGCAATACCCAGTTGGATGAAGTAACGGTGTCGGCGTCGTTGTTTCGAAAAACAGAAGAAAGTCCCGTTTCGCTGAAAAACATCGGCATTTCTGAAATTGAAGGCAGCCCGGGTGCCAACCGCGATATTTCGAAAGTCATTCAGTCATTTGCTGGTGTTCAGTCCACCCCATCTTTTCGAAATGATATTATTATCCGGGGAGGCGGCCCTGCGGAAAGCCGATTCTTTTTGGATGGCGTAGAGGTTCCGAACATCAACCATTTTGCCACGCAGGGTGCGTCGGGCGGGCCGGTTGGCATCTTAAACGCCGATTTGCTGCGCGAGGTCAACTACTATTCGGGCGCATTTCCGGCTAACCGGGGCAATGCGCTAAGCGGGGTGTTTGAGTTTTTTCAGGTTGATGGGAACTCGGAGAAGCTACGGGCGCAGGCTGCGGTTGGCGCATCAGAAATTTCGGGCACCATCGATGGCCCAATTGGAGAGAATACGAGCTACATTCTTTCCGTCAGGCGATCGTATTTGCAGTTTTTGTTCGGCATTCTGGAGTTGCCGTTTCTACCCACTTTTAATGATTTTCAATTCAAAGTAAAAACCAAGCTTGATCGGAAAAATGAGCTGACATTTACCGGTTTGGGAGCCATCGACCAGTTTGCACTCAACCTGGATATTGATGAGCCCGATGCCCAGCAGCAATATATTTTAGCATCGATTCCGGAAAATGAGCAATGGACCTATACCGTGGGTGCGGTGTATAAGCATTTCGGCGAAAATGGTTACCAAACCATTGTGGCCAGCCGGAACCACCTGCACAATTCGGCTGTCAAATACCTCGACAATGACGACAGTTCGGAGGCCAATAAAACCATTGACTATGTCTCGGAAGAAATTGAGAACAAATTTCGTTATGAAAATACCATTCGGTCGGGCCATGTGAAGTGGAATTTTGGAGCCAGCGTCGACTTTGTCACTTACACCAATTCAACCGAACAAAAGCGCTACTATCCCGGAGGAATTCAGGACATCAATTTTGATACGGATTTGAACTTGGTGAAATGGGGACTTTTTGGACAGGCCAGCAATAAGTTTTTGAGCGATCGGTTGACCTTGTCGCTTGGGATTCGCATGGACGCCAACAACTATTCGTCGAGTATGCGTTCCTTGTTCGACCAGCTTTCACCGCGGTTGTCAGCTTCGTATCAACTTGCTCCCAGCTGGAGCCTCAACTTCAACACCGGCCGTTATTTTCAGCTGCCACCCTACACCGCGCTTGGCTTCAAGCTCAACGGCGAGCTGATCAACAAGTCGAACCAACTGAAATACATCCAGGCCGATCACCTGATTGGAGGAGTTGAGTTTCGCCCGCGTCAAAACGTGGTCTTTTCGGTTGAAGGATTTTTGAAGCAATACAGCGACTACCCCTTTTCGGTGAAAGATTCAGTTAGCCTGGCCAATCTGGGTGCCGATTTTGGCGTGATTGGAAATGAAGAAGTGGAGTCGGTTTCGAAAGGAAGAGCCTATGGTGCCGAGTTTCAAACGCGGATTGCTTCTTCGAACAAGTTCAACCTGAATTTATCGTACACCTGGGTGCGCAGCGAGTTTGAGGATAAAAACCAGCAATACTTTGTGTCGAGCTGGGATAGCCGCCATGTGTTGGTGCTTACGGCCACCAAAAAGTTAAAGCGCAACTGGCAGATTGGAACACGCTGGCGTTACGTGGGTGGTTTGCCGTACACACCGTACGATTTGGACAGATCGACTTTGGTGGAAGCCTGGAACCTGAACGGAGGCCCGTATCTGAATACGGGTGAGTGGAATACCCGGCGTTTTGATCCGTTTCACCAATTGGATGTACGCGTAGACAAGACGTATTATCTGAATAAGATCACAGCCAAATTCTACATCGACATTCAAAATCTGTACAATTTTGAAAACCAGGATCAGGATATTCTGGTGCGGCAACAAGATGCCAACGGGCAATTTGTGACCGCCGATAATGGAACCCGCTATGTGCTGGAGCGGGTCGAAAATACGTCGGGAACGGTATTGCCAACCATCGGCATCATTCTGCAGTTTTAACTACCTTTGAGTTATGCTTGTGATTTGTATTCAACAAAAGGGATTTGACCCCTATTTTAACTTGGCTGCCGAAGAATATCTACTCAAGAATTTTTCAGAAGATGTGTTTATGCTTTGGCGTGGCGAACGGTCCATTGTGGTGGGAAAACACCAAAACGCTTTGGCCGAGATCAATCATCGTTATGTGGCTGAAAACGACATTAAAATCGCCCGGCGGATTTCTGGCGGCGGCACCGTTTTTCATGATCCCGGAAACCTCAATTTTACCTTTATCAAGACCGTAGAACAGATTGACCAGGTGAACTTCAACGTGTTTACCCAGCCCATTGTTGCCGTGCTGAAAGCGCTGGGTTTGGAAGCCTACACAACGGGCCGAAACGATTTGATGCTCGATGGGAAAAAGATTTCGGGCAATGCGGAACATATTTATAAAAAGCGGGTTTTGCATCATGGCACCTTGCTTTTTAATAGTGAATTGAGCCAGCTGAGAAGTGCGCTGAAAGTGGATTTGTCACGTTTTCAGGACAAGGCGGTTCAATCGAACCGGAGCGAGGTTGGAAATATCGCGGCCTTTCTGAATCAGGAAATGGATGTTCAGCAGTTTTCCGATTTCGTTTTTGAAGAGATTCGAAAAACCTATCCGGCACATCGTGTTTTTCAGTTTTCGGAAGAAGAGGTGACAGCCATTCAGAAACTGCGCGACGAAAAATACGCCACCTGGGACTGGATTTACGGCTATTCGCCAAAATACACCTACAGCAACCAACTGGAGATGCCCGGACATACGATTTCCTTTTCGCTGGATGTCGTGAAAGGCATCATCCACTCGATCGATTTTCTAGGCAAAATATCGAATCAACAGGCCATTTTGTTGACGAATGCGCTGCTGGATACCCGCCACGATTATGGCGAACTGGAGCAAAAACTACGAAAAATTGAGGCTGGCCTGGCTCCTATTCCAGTCGGAAAACTGCTGGATTCGTTGGTTTGAAATTAAGGAATCACCTCAATTGTTTTACGGGCCTGAATAACCTGCCCGTTTGAATCAATCATTTCGGCCCGGATGATAAAGGCCCCCAACACCTGCCCGGCTGCCACTTCAAACGCCGACCGGCCATTGGGGTTCACCTGTACCGCCGGACTCCAGAACAGGGTGGTTGGTTGTTGCTGTGGCTTTTTTGACTTTAGCTGCCAATAGTCGCGCGGAATGCGGTAGTCACCATCAAAAATATCTTCTGCCGAAAGCAGTTCCACTTCTTCGGTACGCTCGCCCCTTTTCGTCCAGATTTCGATCAAGCCAACGGAGTTTAATCCAGTATAGCGCTGAATCTCCACCGGACTGGTTGACACGTTAATACTTTCAATATCGTGTGGACTCATCGAATTCAGCACTGTGGCGCTGGTTCCGAGCTTTTGGCCGTCAACCACAATCAGGGCACCATCCTGCGCGTTTATTGAATTGGTTCCGCCGGGGAAAATAATTTTGTCGCCATCCAGCCGGTAAGGCTTAATCACCTTCAACACTTCGAGCAGTGAAGTGGCCGTTTGCAGATACTTTTTGTACGCCGGTTCCGTCATCTGCCGATTTTCCGGTTCGATTTTAATTTTCTCAAATAAATCCTCGTTCTTATTGTAGAAATCGCTGCCGAATTGGGTTTGCTCAAGGGCGGCGTAGACATTCAAAAACTCTTGAACCGCTTCTGAAACCTCCTCAGCCAATGATTTTCTAAAGGCCACTCTGATATCTTCACTCCCGTCGGGACCAATGGCTTTGATGGCAAAATCGTCGAGTTTGCCGGGATTGATGGCTTGCTGGAAAAACTCGCCATTTTCATCGGTCGAACTGTTGAGAATTTGCATGTTTTGAGCATTGATGAAACTAACTTTGGCGTTGGGTACGGGCTCGTTGTTTCGGTTGACAACCTGCCCAAACACCCCGTTTTGCTGCAGCTTGTTCTGCTCGCGTTCCCGGTCAAAATGAATGATGCTGTTCCAGTCGAAGTTCTTCATCCGGTTGGCAACCAGCAGATAATTCAGGGTTGTTTCCAGGCTCTTTGTGCCCAGCAGACTTTGGGTTTCGGTAATCTGTTTTGAAAGATCGGAGTTGAACAGCAGCCACGGTGCCCAATGAGTTGGCCAGTTCCGGTTTTCTTCGGATGCACTGATTGACAGGTCCACCGCCGGTGTTGCTACAGCCGGCTGGCTGGTTTCGATGATAAACTTGAACACTTCGCCGGCTTTTACTTTTTCCGGTGCGTTCAGTCCCAGCGCCGCATCTCCTTGTTTTTCAAGATAAACCAACCGACTGGCCAACACTTCACCCTGTTCATTGAAAGCCGAAATCAGGCTGACTCCATTCGGGAAATCGGTTTTCGGAATTTTCAGGCGGATGTCGCTTTCTAACTTCACTTCAGAAGCCCAAACGATGGTTTCGCCCTTGTTGGCCAGCAGATAGATGGTTTCCGGGTCCTGTGCCGACGGAACCAGGTTGAGGTAAATAAAATCGGCATCGGTACGGGCAAGCGCCAACCCCAGGCCATTTTCAACTTTTGGAAGCGCAAAACTTTGGTCTTTTCCCAGTTCGCTCGTCAAATGCAAGCGGTATTGTTTCCCTTGTTCGAACAGGCACGGAAAAACACCAAAACCTGGTACAGAGGTGCTGCCCTGGCTGATTCGCGTTCCGTTTTCATCCGTAATTTCTCCGCTTACCGACACCGGCTGCCCCAGCTGATTGTGAACGCTAAAGCCCAGTTTTTGGGGCGTTCCGGCAATCAGCTTTCCTCCTTCAGGAAAAAAGCAAACACGGAGCTGTTCGCTTTTGACAGGAAGTAGCGTTGAAAAATTCAATTCATTCTTTCTGGATGAAACAACCAATTTCAAGGGGCTTTCGAAAGTTTTGCCGGGAATGGCCAAATCAAGGACAGCCTCTCCGTCCGCATTTGTTTTCACTTTTTCTTTCAGAACAAGTTCCTCCTGGTGATAAAGTTCCGCTTCCAGCTTCTCATTTTTAGCCGGGGTTCCGTTCATTTCCTCAACCGCAAACGCATAGCTGCTCGATTCTCCCGGGCTTAAAGATGCCGGTACCCTTGTTTCTTTCAGGCGAAAGGCTTCCTCATTTTTTGGATTGATGTAAATCAGTTTGTAAAAGGCGTCATTGGCCTTCGATGTGGAAGCCACGTTGGCCACCAATACATATTTTCCTTCCTGCAAGCCTTTTGGAATGGCGATATCGCCTTTCATCATGCCCATTTTCGACCTGAAATTGTGCCCGATAATACGGATACCATCACTGGAATACAAACCAACCTGCACCTCATCGCTGATCGGTTCCACAAGCTGGCCCATCGCATTGGTGATCAGCATCGAAAACCAAATCACTTCTTCCGGCTTGTACACTTCCTTATCCGTCATCAGCTGAATTTTTTCAATGGGATAAAACTGGTAATAGTCGGTCAGCTTTTGCGCAAGGTCGGACAGAACAACGCTTTGCGACGATGCCGTTAAAGCAGCCAGCGTAAGCAAGATGGATAAAAATTTCGTTTTCATGGTTGACTTTTTTGTGATGTTAAAGGAACTATTGGCGAGGCATTATTGAGGAAACTTCCTTGTTTCGGATCCTTTTTAAAAGCGTTTCGAAGATCTTCGCTTGGTTTTATCACATTGTAATCTCCCCAAAAATCTTCATCGTAGCTGGTGATCATTTCACTGAAAATATCGGACGAATCAAAATTCTCATCACGCTTGAAACGCCTCAGGTTGGTTTCGCGATGATTGGTAATCAGCAGATCAGAGATGCTGTGAAAAACCGAGTTAATCTTGTCCTGCCGGCTCTTGACATGAAATTTCACCGACGTTTGCGCTGAATTCAGGTACCATTTGTTGTGGTGTTTCTTGTAAGTCACCGTGTAATCCAGGTCGATGGGGCGAACATTAAAACCCCGTGGTTTTTTTCTGATCAGTGACCGGCGGGCACTTTTCTTTCCGCTTCGACTCAGGCTAAACTCCGCGTGAACCAAGGCAAAGGTTTCTTTATCGATATAAAGTTCGCCTTCGTATGTGAGGTAGTCAAACTTGCCATCGGGCTCAAAATAAATGATGTAAGTTGGACGGGCAGCATAATCAATCACGCACTCAACGCTGTAGTTGTAATATTCCCGAAATTCCTTGTCGATAAACGAATCCATGGTTTTGATTACATCCAGCTTGGTGATGTAATAAGGGCCACCTTGCATCTTGAAATCGACCAGTTGAAAAGCCGATTGCACCTCCGTGCTTTTTCGCCCCTTCAGGTAACGAATTTGGTCCTGCCGAAACGGATTGTCGTACGGCGCTTTCAAGATATCCATCACAGCCTCCGAAACATTGATGTATTCTTTGTCCTGTTTCAACACTTCGCGGTAAAACGAAGTCATCAACTGGGTATTTGTTGCGTAATTTTCATTGATGTTGTCAATCATTTTATCCAGCACCTGCATGGGATTTGCCGCCGAAACCAGCACTTCTTTTAACTGAATTTCAACCGGATCGAGGTAAACAAGGAGTTCGTTGTGCTGAACGGTGTCCGGCAAAATGTAAAGCCGGTCGAAGCCCATGCTGGAAACAACCAGCGTGTCCGACTCATATTCAGCAGGTATTTTTAACCGAAAATCTCCATCAACATTGGAGATGGTTCCGAAGGGATGCCCCAACACGGAAATGCTGGCATAAGGAACTTCCTCCTCCGTTTGGCGGTTCAGCAATTTCCCCGACAACTCATAGCGAATTTGTTGATAGGTGTCAGCGCCGGTCCCGGGGCCTTTTTGCCGGGTAATGACGAGCTGGTTTTTCAGTAGGTTGAAATGAAATTTCTGCCCAAAAACTTCATCCAAAACGTGCTGAACGGATTGGTCTTCAACCACCATTGCAATGCGTTGGTCGGTGTTGACCAACACCGGATCGTAGGAAAAATAAATGTTGGTTTGGGCCGAAATCTGGTTCAGCAAATCCAGAAGCTGGCCGTCTTCAATGTGTATCGATACTTTGCTGTCCAGACTCGCAGACTGCTCCTCCTGCCCGCGCGTAATGAAGGGCAGGAGTACAATAAGCAGGCTAAATGTCAGGGTGATAAATTTCACTAAAAGATCTTTTCCAATTGAAAACTCGTTTTTACTTCGGCTCCATCGCGCAAGACGGTCATCTTAATTTTCCGGTCTTCCTTGCTCTGAAAGATAAGATTTATGTCATTTAAAGACAAGGATTTATGACTGGTATTATTGACCGATAGAATCTGGTCATTTTCTTTCAGCCCGGCATGGTACGCCGGTGAGTCTTTTCGGACGTTGTCAATGGTGAAAATGGGCAAACCCGGCATGGGATTGTACACTTCCATTCCGCTCATGTTGTAGTTAAAGTCGTCATTCACCTTGCTTGTCGGGCGAAGTTTGATTTGGTGATTGGGATAATCGAGTGTGACGAAAAACCGCTTCAGAATTTCGGCACCCAAGGTTCCGTTTCGGTCATTGGCAACAATCAAACTTTCAATCATCTCGTTGTTTGGAAAAGCGACGATGGGCTCGGTCAGAATTAGTGGACCAACCCAAATGCCGCCGATCCGCCCTTTGCGTCCATGCAGGTCGCCACTAAGTCCTTTTCCCAAAAAGGTTTCGATATTATTCTTGGGAATGTCAATTCGATCGTCCGACTTGGTTGACAGCCAGATGGCATCGCTGGCGCCCGTATCAACCAGCAGTTTCACCGGCACTTCCTCATTCTCATCGGTCATGATGGTGGTGCGCACATAAGGCTTGTTGTGCTCAAAGTGAAGTGGCATCACAATGTCTTTATTTCGAACCCGGTCGCGATAGCGGTCAGGATCAATCACCGTGAGTTTTTCGTTGTTATAATCAATTTCGACCACAAAATCCTTGAACAGGTCGAAGCCAATCAAACCATGGACGGGGATTCCCAGGATTTGAGAAATCTGGAAGTTGTCGTTTATTACCATGTGTACTTCCTGATTCCAGGCCACCAAACCATCAATTTTCATGGTGTTGTTGCCCGAACGGTAAGCGGTCAGGTTTTCGCCTTCGCCCAAACCTTTAATATCCACCGGGTGCAACAGGTTTAAATTCAACTTGTTTACGTAGGGCAGTTCGGTGATGATTGGAAACCGAACGCCGGTATCCAGAATGAAATTCAAGGTGTCCGAATCATTAATCTGTACCGGAATGATGATCAGGTTGCTGGCCGACTTAAATTTGAAGGTGACAGATTTTTGACCCGAATTTTGAAATTCGAATCGGTTCTTGCTGGGTTCAAAGCGCATTTTCTCTTCATAGTCCACACTTTCGCGCAGGGGCACATAGTCGCGCACAACCAGCAGGTTGTTTTCTATCTCGAAAATCAGGTAAAAATCTTCCATCAGTTTTTCGAGTACATAACGAATGGGCTTGTTCGAAATATTCAGAGTAATGTTCTTTCCCTCAAGCAATTTCGAGTTATAGGAATAATCCAAATCGAGGTAAGTACAAATTTGCTCAATCACCTTTGAAAGCGACTCATTTTCAGCATAAAGACTGATGTTTTGCTCCAGGATATTTTCTCCCTGTTTGTCTTCCTGCGCTGCCAGTGGCCGGGCCGAAAGCATAAAAAATAGGGTCAGGATAAATATTGAAGCGCTGGCTTTTATGATCTGTGTTTTCATGGTTTCAATGTTTTTTTTTCGGATTAAGCTTCTTTCTTCAACAATAAATAGCGCCCACCTTGTTTTTTTACGTCCAGCCCGTGGGTGTTGGAAATCACTTCCAGGATAAAGTCGAGGGTTTCTTTTTCAAAATGCGCGTTTAAGAGCAGTTCGTCCAGCCTGTGGTCCGGAAGTTCAATGTGTACGCGGTAAACTTTGTTTAATTGCTGAATGACTTCAGCCAATGCGGTTTCATTGAAAATAAACGTCCGTGTTTTCCAGGCCAAGAAGTTTGGATTATCATTCAGGCTTTTGGTGAGTTGCTTGCTCGAATTGATGAATGTTCCTTTGTCTCCCGGATCGAGCGTGATTTTCTGGAGGTTGGCCAGTTTCGACACCTCTACTTTTCCGGTGGCTACGATGACTTCAACCCGGTCATTCTCCGGGTAAGCATTGACCGAAAAGCTTGTTCCCAAAACCTTCACGGTTGCTTCACCGGCATGAATGACAAATGGTTTGCTTGGGTTAGGTGTCACTTCGAAAAAGGCTTCTCCTTCAATTGAAATTTCCCGAATATCGTTGGCAAACTGATCGGGATATTTAATTTTCGTGTCGCGGTTCAGGGTCACCAGGGTTCCGTCCGACAGCTCAATTTGCGAAAGCCCGGCATCATCAACCATTACGCCAGCCATGTGCTGCTGTGCTATTTGGCGCTGGCCCACGTAATAAGCGGCTGATCCGATGATCAAGGCCAGAATGACAGCCGCCGCAATTTTAAGCGTACGTAAGATCATGAATCGAGAGATTGCTTTCGACCGATTTTTCTGAATACGCCCTTTCACTTGGGAGAGGGCTCCGGCGGTGTCGTACTTTTTTAGCCGGTAATGCAGGTCGATTTTTTTTGTCAACTGCCGCAATTGGCGCTGATCAGATTCGTCAACCGGAATTGGGCAGACTTGGGAGTCGGGCTCATCGAATAGTTCCCTGGCCAATAATTCCCAATCTTCTTGTCGGATATTTTTATTTGCTTTCATTACTCCTATGACAAGACTGGAAGAAAATACCCCTAATGGTGTAGTCAGATATTTCTGAAAATGACCAATCCAATGAAGTAATCTTTGTAGTCGCGTAGTTGCTCACGCAGTTGTTTTAGGGCCAGGCCCATGTGTGTCTCAACAGTTTTCACCGACAGGCCGAGCTGGTCCGCAATCTCCTGGTATTTCAGTCCTTGCTCACGGCTAAGCTTGAAAATTTCACGTCGCTTTTCCGGTAAGGATTCAATGCTGGCGGCAATTTTTTCGGATAAGCCGACTTCCAGAAAATAGTCGGATTCATTCCATTCTCGGTTAAAACGCTCTTTCACATTTTCGGCATGTTTCTCCCGCACTTTCGTGTGCTGAATCCAATTCAGGCATTGGTTCTTCACCGCATGAAACAGGTAACTTCTTAAAGAGCGATCGATGTGCAGGCTGTCTCGCTTGCTCCACAGGTTGACAAACAAATCCTGGGTAATTTCTTCCGCCTTCGCGTCATCGCCAAGAAATTGGCTGCCAAACAAGCACAACGAAGCATAATAGGTGTTGAAAATGGTTTCGAAAGCTTCTTCATCGCTTTGCTTCAGCCGGGTCAAAAGGTCGTTGTCGTTGTGCGTATTCATGCTTATTGCCTGTTCAATCTTAAAAAGATGCCGGGCTAAGTTATCAAAAAAATAGACGCCCGAATAACAAAGACTTCATTTCCGAACAAAAGATTCTTTCGTTTTTCACGTGGTTTTTGGTTTCAAACCAACGATGAGGAAAAAGACGTACTAATTTCGCTTGCCCTTCGTTTTGAATGAAAAGTGCGCCACATGCACTTTTCAGAACAAGATTTCGCTTTCATGTATCATCAAAAAATCGATTGTATGAAAAAATTATTCTTTGGATTGGTTTTCGGATTGCTGGTCTCCGGAGGGCTAGCTGCACAAGATTATAACACGGCCATTGGCTTAAGGGGTGGTTTTGAGAGTGGATTAACCGTGAAGCATTTTATTGGCGGTGAAGCAGCGCTGGAAGGAATCTTATCCACACGCTGGCATGGGTTCAACATCACCGGATTGTATGAAATTCACAACTACCCGTTTGCGGTTGAGGGCTTGTGTTGGTACTACGGTTTTGGCGGTCACCTGGGCTTTTGGGACGGTTACAGATCGTCACGATTCGATGAGGATAAAGCTTACACGGTTGTCGGGCTGGATGGTATTTTGGGTTTGGAATACAGTTTTGTCGAGGTTCCCATTTGCCTGAGCCTCGACTGGAAACCCGCTCTGAATGTGATCGGACACTCCGGTTTTTGGGGTGATGGTGGTGCTCTCTCCATCCGATATGCGTTTTGAGGGAATATTTTTAAAGAATTTCTTTGAGCTCAGAAAATTTCCATTAATTTTGCATCGCTAATTCAAGCCCGGGTGGCGGAATTGGTAGACGCGCTGGATTCAAAATCCAGTTCTGGCAACAGAGTGCGGGTTCGATTCCCGCCCCGGGTACTAAAAACCCTCTCAAACGCTTGTTTTGAGAGGGTTTTTGTTTTTTGATGATCGTAGAATTGTGCCGAATTAGTGTTTCGGACAAATGGCGATACAACCAGTACCAGGAACTTCTACCTGGTAAAATCGTGACTTTTCTTCAGTTTTAGACCGGTTTTTTCTTTGTTTTTTTTAACCTTTACGGCGATTTCAAAAATATAAACCAACTAAACCTGCTTGGACAGACTTGGGGTTCACCCCGTTTTTTCGTCTGTATCAACGCAGGCCTAATATTTCTTTCAGATGAAGCTATACACCTCGATGATCGTTGCCTGTATGTTGGCCCTTATGTGGATTACAGCATGCGGCACAACAACCAACCAAAGCCAGGGCAATCAGCCGGCGAAGAACAATCTTTCAGAACAAAACCTTTTGCGTGCCATTGAACTTGCTGACAACGCCCTGTCGGCCCACTTTACCCGCGAAGGCATGGCCATGGCCCGCTACTACAACCCTTACACGGATGTTCGATCCAAAGAGACCGGAAGCGTATGGATGTACACCGCCGCTATCGAAGCGGTCAATGCCATTCTACATGCCCTCCAGCTGCAGCAGGAGCATGGCAACTCTAAGCTTTACCAAGCGCATTTTGACCGCTATGCCGACGTGCTGAATCAGCTGTATCAGGGTGCCGATTATTATCTGGGAACTTTCGAGCTGGTGTCCTACACACAGACCAAGGCTTGGTCGGTGTATGGGGTTCACCGGGCTGCAAACAAAGGTGAGGCCAAAGTAGCGGGCATCGAAAATGTGTATGACGACCAGATGTGGCTGGTACGCGAGTTGCTCGAAGCGTATAAGCTCACCAACAACAAAGCTTATTTGGAGAAAGCGGAATACCTCACCGAATATGTGCTCGACGGGTGGGACTGCACGCGCGATGCCAATGGCGAAGAGCGTGGTGGGATTACCTGGGGGCCGGGTTATGTCTCCAAACATTCGTGTAGCAACGGGCCCATGGTGAGCCCTTTGGTGTGGTTGCATGAGCTGTATAAAGAGAAAGATGATGAAATCACCCACCGCTACATTGATGCAGCGGATGGCAAAACCCGTAAAACAAGCCAGGTGAAAAAGAGTGACTATTACTTGCAGTTTGCTCAAAAAATATACGACTGGCAAAAGAAACACCTGTTGCGGGCCGATGGCGTGTACGATGATATGATGGGTGGCTGCTCGCCACGAAATCCACAGACCGAAACGGTTGATGGCGTGACTTACCGGCAGGGCATCGTTTGTCGCGACCGCGTGGGACCGGCTTTCACCTACAACAGCGGGACCATGCTTTCGGGTGCTGCCGACCTGTACCGGGCAACGGGCGATCAGCAATATCGGAAGGATTCCGAAAAACTGTCGGATGCCAGTTTCGCTTACTTTGCCAAAGCCGGCGAAGACCTGCCCGGTCATTATACCTACGACATCGGCGGTTTCAGAAATTGGTTCAACGGAGTACTCATGCGTGGTTACGTCGATCTGTATCCAACCGTTAAAAAGGTCGACGATTATATTCATACTTTTCAGCAAAACCTCGACTATGGTTACGAAAATTTCCTGTATAAGGGCATTCTCCCAACCAATTTGTTGAAAGGTTGGAAAGACGACCAAAACGAAAACCAGACCGAGGGCATGTTCAGCTTTACCTTTGCTGCCGAATATGCAGTACTATCTCGATATGAACTGGAGAAATAAAAAATAAAGGAATTAAAGATGAAGAAGAAGATTGGATTTTTAGGCGCCTTGATGATGTTGAGCTTCGTGCTCAAAGTGAACGCACAGGACTTTGACCCGGTGAGCTATGTCAGCACATTGGTGGGCACCAATTCGAAATATGAACTTTCAACAGGCAATACTTACCCGGCCATTGCTCTTCCCTGGGGCATGAATTTTTGGTCGCCCCAAACCGGAAAGATGGGCGATGGGTGGATGTACCAGTACACCGCCGACAAAATCAGGGGATTCAAGCAAACCCACCAGCCCAGCCCCTGGATGAACGACTACGGCCAGTTCTCTATCATGCCCATCACCGGAAAGGCTGTTTTTAACGAGGACGAACGGGCCAGCTGGTTTTCGCATAAGGCCGAAGTGGCCAAACCTTATTACTACCGGGTCTATTTGGCCGATCATGATGTAACAACCGAGATCACCCCCACCGAACGGGCAGCCATGTTCCGTTTCACCTTTCCCAACAGCGACCATTCGTTTGTGGTTACCGACGCGTTTGACAAAGGTTCATTCGTAAAAATCATTCCTGAAGAAAACAAAATTGTAGGTTACACCACCCGAAACAGCGGCGGTGTGCCCGACAACTTCAAGAATTACTTTGTCATCGTTTTCGACAAGCCCTTTACCTATTTTTCAACGGTAAAAGATGGCGAGATCACCGAGGGTGAAAAAGCATTCGAGGGCAACCATGCCGGAGCCATTATCGGTTTTTCAACCGTCAACGACGAGCAGGTGCACGCCCGCGTGGCTTCATCGTTCATCAGCGAAGAGCAGGCCATGTTGAACCTGAAAGAATTGGGCGACGACAGTTTCGACGAGATTGCCGGCAAGGGAAAAGCACGCTGGAACGAGGTGCTGGGAAAAATCAGGGTCGAAGACGACAACATCGACAACCTGCGCACTTTTTATTCCAACTTGTACCGCACGGTCTTGTTCCCCCGGAATCTTTCGGAAATTGATGCCGATGGAAACATCATGCATTACAGCCCATACAACGGGCAGGTGCTGCCGGGCTACCTATTCACCGACACGGGTTTCTGGGATACCTTCCGCAGTTTGTTTCCTTTCCTGAATTTTGTTTATCCTTCAGAAAATGAGAAAATGCAGGAAGGTTTGGCAAACGCCTACAAAGAAAGTGGCTTCCTTCCCGAATGGGCCAGCCCGGGGCACCGCAACATTATGGTGGGCAACAATTCGGCTTCGGTGGTAGCCGATGCCTGGTTGAAAGGCTTGCGAGGTTATGATATTGAGACCCTGTGGGAAGCCCTGAAACACGGTGCCAACCATGTGCATCCAACTGTTGCCGCCTCGGGAAGAACCGGCTACGAGCAATACAACCAATACGGATACATTCCCAACGATGTGAAAATTAGCCAGAATGTGGCTCGTACCCTGGAGTATGCCTACAACGACTGGACCATCTATCGTTTGGGAAAAGCGCTGAATAAACCGCAAAGCGAGATTGACATTTATGCGCAGCGGGCCATGAACTACAAAAACCTGTACAACCCAAAAAATAAGCTCATGGCTGGCCGGGCGTCCGACGGCTCTTTTTCTGATTCGTTTAAACCGACAGACTGGAGTCGCGATTTTACAGAAGGAAACAGCTGGCACTATTCCTGGTCGGTTTTTCACGATCCGGCGGGACTCATGGATTTGATGGGCGGACGAAAAGAATTTGTCAACATGCTCGATTCGGTCTTTATCATCCCCGGATCGCGCGGAATGGACAGCCGCTCGATGATTCACGAAATGCGCGAAATGCAGGTCATGGACATGGGACAGTACGCCCACGGCAACCAGCCCATTCAACACATGGTTTACCTGTATAACTATGCCGGAGAGCCCTGGAAGTCGCAGTATTGGGCGCGCGAAATTATGGACAAGCTTTACGCGGCAACCCCCGATGGCTACTGTGGCGACGAAGATAACGGGCAAACATCCGCCTGGTACGTGTTCTCCTCCCTCGGATTTTATTCGGTGTGCCCGGGAAGCAACGAGTACATCATCGGATCGCCTTTGTTCAAATCAGTGAAAATTGAATTGGAAAATGGCCAGGAGGTCAGCATCCGGGCAAAAGGCAACTCAAAGGAGAATCGCTACATCAACAGCATGAAACTCAACGGAAAAAAATACAGCAAGAATTACCTGACCCACGAGGATTTGATGAAAGGGGCAAAAATCAGTTTCGAAATGAGCGCGCAGCCAAACACGAACCGGGGAACCGGGGCGGCAGACTTTCCCTATTCGTTTTCAAACAAAAAATAGGGCACGAAAAAGCGAAATCAACTCGAATCCCTCGCCTTGAAAACCCGAATACGGATAAGATCAAACGATTTAAAACGACCTAAAATGAAAAGAATTCTTTTTTTGTGTTTCGTGCTTGTGGCCGTCACTTGTGGCGCCCAAACCGGAGAAATGACGGTGGCGTCTTTCAATATTCGTTACAACAACCCCGCTGATGCGAACCAGGGAAATGGCTGGGAGCGCCGCGCCCCGGTTGTTTGTGATTTAATCCGCTTTCACAATTTCGAAGTCTTTGGCGCGCAGGAAGTCCTGCATGACCAACTGCTCGATCTGCTAAATGGCCTGCCCGACTACGATTACGTGGGTGTGGGGCGCGACGATGGCCAAACCAAGGGCGAATATGCACCCATCTTCTTTCTGAAAGAAAAGTTCGAAGTGGTTGAATCGGGCCATTTCTGGCTGTCCGACATCACCGACCGGCCCAACAAGGGCTGGGATGCTGCCTTGCCCCGAATCTGCACCTGGGCCAGGCTGAAAAACCGCGAATCCGGCTTCAGGTTCTTCTTCTTCAACCTGCACATGGATCATGTGGGGGTGGAGGCCCGGAAGAACAGCGCCAAGCTGGTGCTGAAAAAGATAAGCGAAATGTGTGGCGATCAACCCGTAATTTTGGCAGGAGATTTCAATGTCGATCAGCACAGCGCCAATTATGCCGTCTTGGAAGAATCAGACCTGTTGAACGATGCCTACGAAGTGGCCGGGGTGCGCTATGCACTCAATGGGACGTTCAATAATTTTAAGCCCGATATGAAAACCGACTCCCGCATCGATCACGTGTTTGTCAGTCCGTTCTTCACCGTCGAGCGGTATGGCGTGCTCACCGATACCTACCGGACCGAAATCGAAGGTAGCGAGGCACAGCAATCGGGGAATTTCCCGAAAGAAGTATCGCTGACCAGGTATGTTGCCCGCACCCCTTCCGACCATTTCCCGGTGAAAGTCATATTGAGTTTCGAGGAATAACCGGTCGCACAGGCCCTCAGCCAAGGCCTGTGCCCGGTCATTACCGCACCTGCCATGGTCCGCCATGGCCCAAATCAAGTCCGGTCTGGCTCTGCTTCACCCGCAACACCTCCTGCTTGGCAACGGGCGCTTATTGCTCGGCACGGAGGACTTATTGCTTGACACCGAGCACTTATTGCTTGGCACCGGGCGCTTATTGCTTGGCACCGAGCGCTTATTGCTTGACACCGGGCGCTTATTGCTTGGCACCGAGCGCTTATTGCTTGGCACCGAGCGCTTATTGCTTGACAAGGAGGACTTAATGCTTGAATTTTGAAGGATTACATCGTAATTTTGATGAATAACTTTCTTTGAATCATTATTTTCGACACCTTTAATTCCGTCTTTACTTTGTTGTGCATGCAACATAATCCAGGCTTTACAGGTATCACGTTCATAGAAACGTTTGTCAAAAACTCAAAATCAAACACCATGGATGGCGAAGAATTATATTGGTTTTTCAAAAACTTCGAAGACGATATGAAAGCCATGAAAGCTGTGGACGAAGCATTTCACGCCAAGCTTTCCCAAGCGCTTTTCGACCTGGTCTTCGCTTACTGGCCCGAGTGGGAAGAATACCGGGAACAGATGGCGGATCGCTTGCGCGAGCTGGCAGAGCGGTATTCCAACAAAACCATGGAAGGCCTGAATTTTGTCGACTACCATTTACGAAGAGACGAGCCGGTTAAAAATATAAACCCAATCCCCAAACCCCTGTCGGCAGCAAATGCAGAGGCTAAGGTGCAAGAGTTTTTCGCCGAATTTCCGGATGTTCCCATCGAAGAGTGGCGAAGCGTTGTTTGGGAAGACTTTGAAGATGAGATGCGCGCTGACCACTTTGTCCATCGTATTCACAAGCTCATGAAAGAGATCGTCGTGGAATTCTACCTCGATCCGATCCTGAAGTTTGAGCCCGAGCACCTGCTGCTGCTGGACGATTACCTCTACATGATGGGCGCCTATTGCTTTTCCGATGCTGTATACGAGCTGGAATATGACGCGGAACAGGAAAAAAATCCATCCAATCCCGCTGATGAAGCTTAAAATTACAATCGGCTATGGTATTTACGTAAATCTTTCAATATCTTTGGTTGACCAACAGAGATTTAATCTAGAAGAAATGACGATAGTTGATAACCCCAGAATTCTTATTGCAGAGGACGTTGAGTCAAATTATTTGTACTTAAGCGCTGTACTGAGCAAGATTAAGGCAAAAATATTTTGGGCAAAAAATGGCAAGGAAGCGGTCGATCTTTTCAAGAAGGAAACGATTGATTTGATTTTGATGGACCTGCAAATGCCCGAAATGAACGGCTATGAGGCCACCCGAATCATCAAAGGCTTGAATCCGGATATGCCAATCGTTGCGCAAACAGCCTTTGCCATGTCTGATGATCGCGAAAAAGCGCTGGAAGCAGGATGCGATGATTACCTGGCCAAACCCATCAAATCAAAAGATCTTCTGAATACCGTGGAAAAATTCATTCACGTATAGTTTTTACGTGGTTGACGACATACGTAAGGCGTTCATTTCTTTCAAGAGTGAGCGCTTTTTTGTAATGTATCCAGTCAATCAAGACTCATGATTTATTACTTTTGGACAGTCTAAAAACAATTCATCCGATGGAAAAAAAACAGTTCTTACTCGATCAGCGTTATTTGAAGATGGCCAACATCTGGGCACAAAATTCCTATTGCAAACGTCGCCAGGTTGGCGCACTGTTGGTGAAGGACCAGATGATCATTTCGGATGGATACAATGGAACTCCGTCGGGCTTTGAGAATATTTGCGAAGATGAAAACAATGTAACAAAACCATACGTTCTTCATGCCGAAGCCAACGCCATTAGCAAGGTAGCCAAATCGAACAACAGCAGCGAGGGAGCAACCCTGTATGTCACTTCATCGCCCTGTATGGAATGCTCAAAACTGATCATTCAGGCCGGCATAAAGCGGGTGGTTTTTACCGACAATTATCGTTTGGAAAATGGCATAAATCTATTAAGGCAAGCCAATATTGAAGTGGTGCAGGTTGAAAACGAGGAATAAGGAAAGTCATGAACAGAAAACAGATCAACATTTATTTGCCTATTTTAATTGCCGTTTCGGTTATTATTGGAATTGTGCTGGGAAATAGTTTGAGTAGAAACCAGGGCGCATCATTGCAAAATCTGACGCCAACAAAAAACAACAAGCTGAGCACCATCATCGAATTGATTAACCAGGCCTACGTTGATTCGGTGTCAACAAGCGAACTGGTCGAAAAAACCATTCCCGAACTCTTGAAAAATCTCGACCCGCACACGGCTTACATCCCGGCGCGCGATATGCAAGAGGTTCACGAGGAAATGCAGGGCAATTTTGGAGGAATAGGCGTGCAGTTTTCTATTCATAATGACACCGTTCAGGTCATTGATGTGGTGTCCGGCGGTCCTTCGTACCAACTTGGAATTTTACCCGGCGACCGCATTGTCACCGTTAATGATTCTGTCATTGCCGGCGTGGATATTAAGAATCAGGATGTTCTCACCGTACTTCGGGGAGAAAAGGGAACCAACGTTAGAATTGGAGTAAAAAGAAAGTCAATACCTGACCTGATTGAGTTTGAAATTACCCGTGGCGACATTCCAATTTACAGCATTGATGTAAGTTATATGATTGACGAAACGACCGGTTTTGTCAAAGTCAATCGTTTTGCAGAAAAAACCTATGACGAATTTACCGAGGCCATTGCCAAACTACAATCGTCGGGAGCCAAAAAAATCATTGTTGATTTACGCGGAAACCCCGGGGGCTATTTGATGGCGGTGGTGAACATGGTCAACGAGTTTTTGCCCGAAGGCAGGCAGATTGTTTACACCGAAGGAAACGCTCAAGCCCGCAAAAATTACACGGCGACCAAAGGCGGCATCGCGTTGGATAACGAAGTGATTGTGTTGATTGATGAATATTCTGCTTCGGCCAGCGAAATTTTTGCCGGAGCCATCCAGGACAATGACCGGGGACTGGTGGTGGGCCGCCGTTCATTTGGCAAAGGATTGGTGCAGGAGCAAATCCCGTTTCGCGATGGTTCGGCTTTGCGCCTGACCGTTGCCCGCTACTACACGCCAAGCGGACGCAGCATTCAAAAACCTTACACAGACGGCAACACAGATTATTACCACGACATTATGAATCGGGCCGAACATGGCGAATTCCAAGAGGCTGACAGCATCCAATTTGCCGATTCGCTGAAGTTTGAAACCAGCAGTGGTCGAACTGTGTACGGCGGCGGCGGCATTATGCCCGACTACTTTGTGGCGGCCGACACCAGCGGCTATTCCGACTATTACTCCAAAGTCACCCAAAAAGCCTTAGTCTATCATTTTGCTTTTCAGTACTCCGATTTAAACCGAGAAAAATTGAAGGAACTGAAAACAGCTGCCGAATTTGTCGATTACCTCGGTCGCCAGCAGATCCTGGATCAGTTTATCGCTTACGCCAACGAAAAAGGAGTGAAAAATGACCCCAAAGGTCTGGCTGTCAGTGGCAAAATTATTGAAACGCAAATCAAAGCCTATATTGCCCGGAATATCATTGGCGAGGAAGGCTTCTTTCCAATCATTCAGGAAATTGATGAAACTCTCAAAGAGGCCATTCGCCTTTCCCATTCAAAAAAACAATTGAGTCAATTGCTCGCTGTAACAAAATAGCTTCGTGGTCGTCATACAAGGTGTAACGACCTAAAAAAAGAATGACCGTAGAGGATTATAACGAAGCTGTAAACCGGCATGCCGACGCTGTTTTTCGATTTGTGTTGAAGAATATCAGGGATGAAGAAAAGGCCCGCGATATTGTTCAGGACAGTTTTGAGAAGCTGTGGATGCATTTGCTTTCGGTTGATGCTGCCAAGGTGAAATCGTACTTGTTCTCAACGGCCTACCATCGAACCATTGATGTGATCCGGAAAGATCAGCGCCAGCAATTGCTCGATGACAAACAATTGCCTGAAGAAGGACACTTCACCCAATATTCCGATGTTGGCGAAGTTCTGAACCAGGCCATTAAATTGCTCCCCGAAGATCAGCGTTCCGTGTTGATGCTTCGGGACTACGAAGGCTATTCGTACAAAGAAATTAGCGAAATAACCGCGCTTAGCGAAGCCCAGGTGAAGGTGTACATTTACCGTGCCCGGGTGTTTTTGAAAAATTATATTGGGAAACTAGATGTGCTTGTTTGAATCATGAATATTAACCGGTCAAATTACGAAGTTTATTTTCTGGATTACCTCGATGGTAATCTTCCCGAAGATCGGATTGATGATTTTCTGGATTTTTTGAGCAACAATCCCGACTTGCGCGAAGAGCTGGAACAGGTGTCTGCCATAAAAATCACAGGTGGCAATCATCCATTTCAAAATAAACAAGCACTGCTGAAGAATGAACTAACCGGCACCTCCGCATTTGATTCGCGGGCAGTTGCATTCTTGGAAAACGATTTGCCTGAAGAAGATCAAACCGCCTTTTTAAACGAATTAACCAGCGACCGGGAAAAAGAAAAGCAGTTTGACTGGTTTCTCAAAACCAAGCTGCAACCCGATCCTGCGATTGTTTTTCCCAACAAAGCTTCATTGCAAAAAAAACCTGCCAAAAAAGTCTTTTTGTTTTGGGGAACCCGTGTTGCTGCGGTGCTCGTGCTATTACTCGTGGTGTGGGCCGTATGGGATTTTTCGCCAAAGCCTGAACCAACCCACCAACTTGCCCAAGAACAGCCCATTGTAAACCCTGATCAAAAGCCATTGCCGGCGAAAAACGAGCTCAGGAATGCCGCTCCGGAAAAGAACGCTGACCAGCAGCCATCAGCACCACAAGTCCAGCCGCTGGCCATTGAAGCCGTCCAAACTGTTCAGCCCACCATCCAGAAAATATCTGCACCCGACACCGATGAATTGATGGTTTCACGCGAGGCAGTTCCTCAAAAGCTGAAGCCGCTTTCGTCGCCGCTTGAAATAGCTCCGGCAGCAGAGCAGTTTGCCCTGGCCGAGATGAAGACGCATCGGCCAGATTCGCCAACGGACTACCTGACCGTTGATGAGTACCTGGCGCAAAAAGTCTTGAACAAGCCAAAAGATGAGCCGCTGACGATTGGCAGCCTGCTTAGTGCCGGCCTCAATGCGGTGGCTTCGGTGAGCAACGACCGGCTAGAGTACGAAACCAACACCCGAGGAAAAGTTTCTGAAATCAGCCTGAACACCCGAATCCTCGCTTTTTCCATTCCGCTAAAAAAAGATCAATAAGCTGCTGTAACTTTTCAAAATAGCTGGCCGTCTTACTCCTGAAAACAATTAAACAATGATCAGATTTGCTTGCTGAAGGCCAGGCAAGCCCCACACCTTGTAAAATTTTTAAAATGAAAAAAATGAAAACGACAGTACTCACAAGCCTAATGATTTTTTGCCTTTCCATGGGCTACGCCCAGGATTCAACCAAAATAGGAAAACTGGTAGATGTAACGGAAAGCGGAACTCGCACCGAAGTCGCGCTTTTGAATAACCGGATTTATATCGACGACAATTACAGCAGCGACACCACCCACATTCGCATTGGCAAGCGGAATATCGAAATTATTGAAAAAAATGGCCGGACCAACGTTGATGTACACCGCGACCGCTCGTGGGATGACGATGATGACAGCTGGAAACGCAAGAAATTCAATGGGCACTGGGCCGGTTTCGAGCTGGGAATCAATACTTTTTATGATGATGGGCATTTTGGTGGATCGGATTTCATGTCACTGAACCAGTCCAAATCGCTGGAAGTGAATATTAACTTTCTGGAATACAACATTGTACTGGCCGAACAAAGGGCAGGCTTGGTTACCGGCATGGGCTGGTCGATGAACAACTATCGATTGGATAACCCGGTCACCCTGCAAAAGGTGGATGGCGTAATTGTGCCAGATCCTATTGATCCTGATGGACTTAAAAAATCGAAGTTGACCGTTTCCTACCTCACCATTCCGCTTCTGCTCGAATTCCAGATTCCGGTCAATGACAGGTCGAATCAGGTATTTGTTTCGGGCGGGGTCATCGGTGGCTTAAACTTGGGCTCGCACACAAAAATAAAAACCGACGACACCAAAAGTAAAGACCACGGAAACTTTAACATCAACCCCTTTAAGTATTCGCTGGCGGGTAGAATTGGACTGAAAGATATCAGTATCTATGCGACTTACAGCTTGTCAAGTTTGTTCAAAGATGGTGGTGGACCTGAACTTTTTCCATTGACCATTGGCATTGGATTGGTTAATTTTTAATCAGAATCTTTTGAATAGATCGAGGCCTGCCTGCAAGCAGGCTTCTTTTTTTCATTTTCATGCGTAACTTTGTTGGAAGAATTAAGTTATGAAGGTATTTCTATTCCTATTTTCGCTTTTACTTTTCTCGTTTGTGTCGAAAGCACAACTAAATGATTCCATTGAAGTTAGTCAACCGGCATGGGGCAATCAGCCCATCATTATCCAGCCGCATGGGGTTGTTACGGATGGCTTTAACTATTGGGAAGAAAAATTTACCGGTCATTGGTCAGGCATTTACCTTGGACTGAATGGCTTGGCAAATGAAGATTATTCGATGTATTTGGACGAGGAAGCCGGTTTTCTGGATGTTGACCTCTTGCGCTCCACGGTGTTGCAGATAAACCTGATCCAGTTTTCGAAAGGCCTGCAGCGCACCCGCAACACCATTGGCCTGGTCACCGGATTGGGCATGGAACTGCAAACCTACTTTCTGGATAAGAAAACGAGCATTGAGCAGGGGCCCGTTCGGATCGAGCCGGTGGAACGTTTTTATGATTCAAAACAAAAGTCGAAACTTTCTTCCATGTATTTGAGTGTGCCGCTGTTGATCGAATTTCAGGTGCCGGTGAAAAACTACGGCAACCGTATTTATTTGGCGGGCGGCTTGGTTGCCAGCAAACGGCTGAGCACACACACCAAAGTGAAGTACCGCGAAAACGGAAAAAAGGAAAAGCTGAAAATGCCCGACGATTTCTACATGCACGACATTCGCTTTTCGGGTATGCTGCGCGTGGGTTACCGGTGGATTAACCTATTTGCCAGCTACGATCTTCAGCCACTTTTTAAGGACGAAAAAGGCCCGGTGCTATATCCGTTTTCTTTTGGCTTGGCCCTCATTTCATTCTAAAATTACTGGCTTCTGTTGAATTTCCTTTTTTAATGAACCGGCTTTGCTTATTTTAGTGGTCATTCATTCAATAGAAAACTAACGAACATGACAACCATGCGACTATTGCTGCTCAGTAATTCCACCATGCCCGGTGAAGCCTATTTGGATTATCCCAAAAATGAAATTCAGAAATTTTTAGGCTCCAGGAAAGTTAAAGCCTTGTTTATTCCTTTTGCTGCCGTGACTTTTTCGTTTGACGAATACGAACAGAAAGTGAACGAGAGTTTAAGGGAAATCGGCCATGAAGTCATTGGCATACATCGATTTAAAGATCCCGTAAAAGCGGTTGAAGAAGCGGAAGCGATTGTTGTAGGCGGAGGAAATACATGGCAATTGGTTCGCATGTTGCACAACCAGGATTTGATGTCGGCCATACGAAAGAAAGTGCAGCAGGGAACGCCCTACATCGGCTGGAGTGCTGGATCAAACATTGCTTGCCCAACACTGCGCACCACCAACGACATGCCCATTATTGACCCGCGAAGTTTCAACACCCTCAATTTGGTTCGCTTTCAGATCAACCCGCACTACCTCGATGCCAACCCCGAAGGGCACGGTGGCGAAACCCGCGAGCAACGAATCTCTGAATTTCTGGAAGTGAATGGAAAAACCTACGTGGTTGGCCTGCGCGAAGGAACCATGCTTCAACTTGAAAACGGCAAACTCAAGCTCATTGGCAATCGATCCGCGCGCATATTTCTGAAAGGGTCACTCCCCTACGAATTGAATGCAGGCGACGACTTTTCCTTTCTGTTAAGAGAATAGTTCGTTTCGTACAATTCTGCCGGCTGTTGAAACTATTCCAGCTTTTAGTTTATACTTTTGTCCGACGAACTGCGCAATAAATTGCAAGTCGTATTTCGGATTCAACCGCTGTTCGTACAAAACGAACGCCAGACGAATCAATTGGATTTCAACTTAAAAGCATTGCCATGGAATTGTTTACCAACAGCTATTTTGCCCTGTTTTTAATCATTTTAGTTGGATTTATTATTGGCCGGATTCAAGTGAAAGGTATTTCGCTCGATGTATCGGCTGTTATTTTTGTTGCCTTGGTGTTTGGCCATTTTGGGGTCATCATTCCGGTCGATTTTCAATATCTCGGTCTGGTGCTGTTTATTTTTACAATTGGCATTCAGGCCGGCCCCGGATTTTTTGGCTCATTTAAAAAGAACGGCCGCGAACTGGCCATTTTGGCCAGCTTGCTCATTTTAAGTTCGAGCATCATCACTTATTTGGTGTATTATTTTGCCGGAATAGACAAAAGTCTGTGCATCGGCTTGCTTACCGGCGCGCTAACCAGTACGCCAGGGTTGGCAGCAGCCATCGACACGACCGGCTCTCCGCTGGCTTCCATTGGCTATGGTATTGGCTACCCGTTTGGGGTGATTGGCGTCATTCTGTTTGTCAGCTTCCTGCCCCGTTTCCTGCGCGTCAATGTAAAAGAAGCCGAAGCACAGTATAAAAAAGAGGTGTCAGCCGGTTTCCCTGAAATTCTGAAAAAGAATTTTGTGGTTGAAAATGAAAATGTGGTGGGCAAAACCATTGGCGAACTTCGCATCCGATATATGACAAAGGCGGTCGTATCCCGGGTCATGCACGGCGATGTGGCCATTACACCCTCGCGCGAAACCATACTCCACAAAGGCGACATCATTAAGGCAGTGGGGACCAACGAGGCCCTGAGCCGTGTCCGATTGTTGATTGGCCCGGAAACCGAAACCGAAATCCCGCTCAGCACCCAGTACGATGTGCGTTCGGTTTTGGTCACCAACAAGGAAGTGGTAAACAAAACCCTTGGGCAGCTCAATATCTTAAACACCTACAATGCCACTATCACCCGTATCCGGAGGTCAGGAATTGACTTGTCGCCCAGCCCTTCTTCCAAATTGCAGTTTGGCGACAAGTTAATTGTAGCCTGTAATAAGGAAAGCGTGGAGCAGGTTAACCGCATTTTTGGCGACGACGACCGACGGCTGTCTGATACCGACTTTTTACCCATCGCAACAGGCATTATTCTTGGTATTTTGGTTGGAAAGTTGAGTCTTAATTTCGGCTCCTTTTCTTTTAGTCTGGGATTGACCGGCGGCATTTTACTGACTGCACTAATTTTAGGACGCACCGGAAAAACAGGCCCCGTCATGTGGACCATGACTGGCGCTGCCAACCAACTGTTGCGGCAGTTTGGCCTGTTGTTTTTTTTGGCTGCTGTCGGGACTAGTGCCGGATCCAGCCTGGTTTCAACTTTTAGCCAGTATGGCATTGAGCTGTTTGTGTATGGCATCCTAATTACTTTGCTGCCGATGATTATCACAACGGTAGTTGCTCGTTATTTTCTGAAGATGAACCTACTAACCTTGCTCGGAACACTCACCGGAAGTATGACCAGCACACCCGGTCTGGCCGCCATTGACGGCATGACCGACACCGACGCGCCTTCGGTTGCTTACGCCACCGTTTATCCGATTGCCATGGTGCTGCTGATTGTGTTTGTGCAGGTTCTAAGTCTGATTTAAATCACTCAAAGCCGATGAGTTTAAAAAATATTGAGATTATTGCGTTCGATGCGGATGACACCCTGTGGGAAAATGAAAACTTTTTTCGCGATGCCGAACGTCAGTTTTGCGAAATTCTGAAAGCATATCAGCCGGCCGAAAAAATTATGGAAGAGCTTTACCGCGTGGAAGTTCAAAACATGGAAATTTACGGCTACGGAATCAAAGCCTTCATCCTTTCACTTGTGGAAACCGCCTTGCTGGTAACAGACAAAAAGGTCCGGCCGGAGCAGGTTGAAGCGATTATTGCGATTGGCAAAAGCATGCTGAATAAAGAGGTGATTCTGCTCGATGGCATTCGCGATTTGCTGGAAAAGCTGGCACCCAACTATCGGCTGGTGGTCGCTACCAAGGGCGACTTGCTCGACCAGGAAAGAAAACTGAAAAAGTCGGGCTTGCTGAAATACTTTCACCACATTGAGGTGATGACTCACAAACGTGAGGAAAACTACCAGGAACTGCTGAAACATCTGGATATTGAAGCCGGGAAATTCATGATGATTGGCAACTCACTCAAGTCCGACGTGCTTCCCGTGATTTCATTGGGTGGCTACGGCGTTCATGTGCCTTATTACACCACCTGGATTTTTGAACAAATGAATCCGGCTGATATCAAAAGTGACCGGTTTTTTGAACTAAAGGAAATACATGATGTTTTGACTTTGTTTGAAGGTGCTTAACTTTAGCAGGAAAAATACAAATGGAATACCAGGGAAACATCATCAAAATGAAAACCGTATTGGCCGATCCAATTCAATACCGCTTGCCCATTGGTGATCAGCAGGTGAACATGAACGAGTTAATCGGGCAGCAGATTCAGTTTCAATTCGATGGGCAAATTAACTGCATCGCTTGCGGAAAGAAAACCAAGACTTCTTTTGGCCAGGGATTTTGCTATTCGTGCTTTCAAACGGTGCCCGAAGCCGACGAATCTGTTGTGCGTCCCGAATTGTCGAAAGCACAGTTTGGCGTGGCACGCGACCTGGCCTGGGCCGAAGAGCATGACTTAATCGAGCATTACGTTTATTTTGCCGTATCGAGCGAGCTGAAAATTGGGGTGACACGCCACCACCAAATTCCAACCCGTTGGATTGACCAGGGCGCAAGCCGGGCCATCAAGCTGGCCAAAACCCCCAACCGGCACATCGCCGGCATTATTGAGGTGCTGTTGAAAAAACATTTCACCGACAAAACCAACTGGCGGGCCATGCTTCAAAACCAGGTCGATGATTCCATTCAACTGGAAGAAGAAAAGCAGAAAGCACGCGAGTTGATGCCCCGTGAGTTACAGCAGTATTTTTCGGATGAGAATGAGGTGGTTGAACTGCATTATCCGGTGATTAGCTATCCTGCCAAAGTAAGCAGTGTCAGCTTCGATAAAAAACCATTGATTGAAGGAAAACTAACAGGCATAAAAGGACAGTACCTGCTTTTCGACCAAAACCAGGCGCTCAACATTCGGAAGCACAACGGCTACTTTTTAAGGCTGAATGTTAAATCGTAAGCAGTTTGCTCATCCGCATTTGAAATTGGAAACGATTGATCGGAATGGCCTTACAATCGCCACTTCGCTGTTTTCGAATCTATTTTTTATAACATGATTTTAAAGTAACAAATGAGAGAAAGCCCATGCGCAGTCGAGCTTTTTTTCATTATTTTAGGCTTCTGAAAAAAACCTGATGGCAAATAAGATAACTATGGAGAATCAAGACTGGAAAACGATTGGCTTCGGCTATCGCAAAACAAACTACAATGTTCGCTGCTATTACAAAAACGGAGCATGGGGACCGCTCGAATTAAGTGACTCAGAATACATCAACATTCACATGTCGGCCACGGCGCTTCATTACGGGCAGGAAGCTTTTGAGGGGCTGAAAGCCTTTATGGGCAAAGACGGCAAAGTCCGCATTTTTCGGATGGACGAAAATGCCAAACGCATGCAATATTCGGCCGATGGCATTTTGATGGAACGCATCCCGCTTGACAAGTTTCAGGAAGCGGTGAAGCTGGCCGTGGAAAAAAACATGGATTTTGTTCCGCCCTACGGATGCGGCGCCTCACTTTACATTCGGCCTTTGCTGATTGGTAGCGGTCCACAAATTGGCGTAAAACCTGCCGATGAATACCTTTTTATTGTTTTTGTGATGCCGGTTGGGCCTTATTTTCCTGAAGGATTCAAACCCACCGACTTGCTGATTATGCGCAAGTTTGACCGCGCGGCGCCACAGGGAACCGGTAAATATAAGGTTGGCGGCAACTACGCAGCCAGTCTCACCGCGGGTAAAAAAGCCAAAGCCGAAGGTTATTCTGCCGTGTTGTATCTGGATTCGCGCGAGAAAAAATACATTGACGAATGCGGTCCGGCCAACTTCTTCGGAATTAAAAATGGTGCCTACATTACGCCCGAGTCCGATTCGATTCTGCCATCGATTACCAACAAAAGTCTGATGAAAATCGCCGAAGATATCGGCTTGAAAGTGGAACGCCGCAGAGTGCCGGTTGAAGAACTGGAAACTTTTGAAGAAGTGGGAGCCTGCGGAACAGCAGCTGTCATTTCACCCATCAAGCGGATTTACGACGACGACCTGGACAAGGAATACACCTATGGTACCGAACCCGGTCCCTGGACGACAAAATTGTACGAAAAGCTGCGCGCCATTCAGGACGGCGACGCGCCAGACCCTTACGGTTGGGTAACAGTAATCGAATAGTTGCCTACGCAATCAATAAAATGAAGGAGCCTCGTTCAAAAACATGAACGAGGCTTTTTCTTTTTTTCAGGCCTTCAAGATAGCTTCAATCCGGCTCAGTTCATCCTGCGAAAAGTTTGGATAATCGAGCATGGCCAGGTTATCATCCAGTTGCTGCACCGAGCTGGCGCCAATCAGCACCGAAGTGATCCGCTGATCTTTCATCACCCAGGCCAGCGCCATTTGAGCCAATGTTTGACCACGTTGCAGGGCAATTTCATTGAGCCGCTTCACTTTTTCAATAGCGGGTTCTACCTGGTCGGCCTTCAAAAATCCCCACGACTTGGCCGCCCGTGATCCTTCGGGAATACCGTTCAGGTACTTGTCGGTGAGCAGGCCCTGGGCCAGTGGCGAAAATGGGATACAGCCAATTCCTTCCTCATCCAATACATCCAGCAGTTCATCCTCAACCCAACGCTCAAACATGGAGTATTTCGGCTGGTGAATCAGGCAAGGCGTTCCCAGATCGCGCAGAATTTGCGCGGCTTCGCGGGTTCGATCGGCCGGGTAGTTCGATATGCCCGCATACAAGGCTTTTCCTTGTCGCACAGCCTGGTCAAGCGCCATCATGGTTTCTTCCAGCGGCGTTTCGGGGTCGGGTCGGTGCGAGTAAAAGATATCTACATAATCGAGCCCCATTCGCTTGAGGCTCTGGTCGAGGCTCGACAACAAATATTTGCGGCTTCCCCAGTTGCCGTATGGGCCGGGCCACATGTCATAGCCCGCTTTGGTCGAAATCACCAGCTCGTCGCGATAGGGCTGAAAATCCTGCTTAAAAAGTTTGCCAAAATTTTCTTCAGCCGAACCGTAAGGTGGCCCGTAGTTATTGGCCAAATCGAAATGCGTGATGCCACTATTAAAGGCGTGGCGCAACATGGCGCGTCCGTTCTCAAACACATCAACACCGCCGAAGTTATGCCACAAACCCAGCGATACCGCCGGAAGCTTCAGTCCCGAACGCCCGCAACGGTTGTAGGTCATGGTGTTGTAACGCTTGTCGTTTGCTAAATAAGTCATGATTTATTCGTTTAGATTTTGTTCGATCGAAAATACAAAATAATTGGGCATGAAACGAAGCTGTATAACGCTTTACACACAGAAATACCGGGGAGGTTCTTCTTGGTTTCACATCCTTGTCTACACCCATGGTCAAAATATGTTGATAAACATATTGCCGTTTAACAGTAGATCGCTTATCTTGTTTGACGATAATATTCCGGCTCCCTAACCTTTAGCCGGAACTAATAAAAAACCAAAAAATGTCTATTTATGGCTACTTTAACAGAACCACGTCAGCGGGACTTTGTATCCCAATTTATCCTTTTGGTAACCAATAATTCCGAAGAACTGATCGCCGCAGGTTATGACCCGGCAGAATTGCTTGCAAAACTACAGCAAGAATTGGATGGGGCCAACGCGGCCGAAGCTGCCCAATCTGATGCAGAGATTGCCGCGAAAAATGCAACCATAGCAGCCCAGGAAACATTGGCACAGGCTTACATAAGCACCTCGAATGCTGTTGAGCTGGTAGCCGGTTTGTTGGGTAAAAACCATAACCTGGTAAAAGAAATCCGAAAATTGAGGAAGTAACTATTCAGCATGAAAAAGTGGGGTATGCTCGTTATATTCCACTTTTTTCTTCCCAAACCCATGGGGAGCAGGCTAATCTTATAGGGGATTTCTATGATCCCCTAGGGTATTATAGAAATCCCCTAAGAGATCTTCCTTCGGGAATGGGGTAGGAAGCTTCGGGCATTGGGTAGATTGCTTCGGGAATAGGGTAGATAGCCTCGGGAATGGGGTAGATCGCTTCGGGAGTCGGGTAGATTGTTCCGGGAGTTGGGTAGATTGTTCCGGAAACAAGGGATCAAAAGATTTTAATTCGCTGATTTCAAACAGATGAGCAAAAATAGAAAACCAAAAAAGAAGACCGCTCCAAGTCAAAACGGGGGTTATAAGCAGTTCTTAAGAGATATGCGGCAGATGTTAGTCCTGGTTGATCTGGAAGACTCTTTTTTGGAGATGAACACCCAGGATAAACGGGAAATGTATAAATGTGCAATTGGGGTTCGGAACCCGGAGTCCGCCAATGCCTATGTCACTCCCAAAGAGTTGAAATTAATCACCGCGAGATTAAAAACCTACTACCGGACCTACAGCCCTGATCCAAGAAAATATACCCTTTCGACCTACCAGCTTATGCTATTCTATTGTTTCAATGAAGCAGAGTTTCGGAGAGCAAAGCGATTGATGAAAGACGACAAACATCCGGATGTGGTATGTCAAAAACACTTCTCAACACAAAGTATCGACACCTTTTACAGTTACTTTAAACTCCAGTATTTCCGGCTGATTACCCAGCTCAGCAAGCCGGATCAGAAATACTTTAGCGTTCGGGTTCGTCCGGCTCCTGTCACCAAATTTACAAAGCGGGTGGACTTGATTTCCGAAGTCTATGGATCTCCTGCCCATGTCCGCATGTTCGTGCTGAATGGACATAAGCGTCCGGCCTTTCGTCTGGGACAGCCTTCAACGATCAAGCCTGTCGAGTGGATTTCGGTGGACGCATCGGTTTTGGGCAGCGCCTATTCGGGCACCCGGCCACAACTGGAAGTCTATATCCAGTCGCATGCGCTCCGACGCATGCGCGAACGCCTGGATTTGCTCGATGAAGGTGCCGTTAATTATGCCCTTTGGGAGAACACACACACCATCACAAAGCTCGAACATTACAACCGCTACCTGTTACTTCCATTTAAGGTGTTCGATGTGAAAATTGGGTACCTGGTGGCCAGTGTTGTCCAAAACAAGGTGCTGTTCCGCACCTTCTTGTTTGTCACCCACAACTGCACCCCCGAAGGCGATCGCCTGCAAAAACTAACGGGCCTGGAGAAGCATGACGTGACCTATTGGCGGATTGACCGGCTAAGCACCTTCGTTAAGCTCGACGAAGAAAAATACCCCGACCTGATTCGTTTGTTCGACGAAGCCGGGCTGGGCGACCTGGTTCATTTAAAAGAAAAGAACTTCGACATTGACGCCTTGCAGGAGGCCAACCTGAATGGACTAGCCGAATACCTAAAGCGCAGCCAGTCTTCGCCCGAAGTGGAGGAACAGGAGTGGGAAGCCGCTTTAAATGAAATGATTTGAAGCACTTGGGAGAAGGAGCAGGTCTTAAAGGAAGCCGCATTCAGAAAATAAACCAAGGGAAAAACAAAACCCTTACAACAACTTGCAAGGGCCTGCCTTTCACTCAAAAAGTAGTCCCACCGGGAATCGAACCCGGATCTACAGTTTAGGAAACTGCTATTCTATCCGTTGAACTATGGAACCATTTTTCAAGCCTTTCCTTACACGGAAGGCTGACTAAAAAGCTTTGCAAAAATAGGAAAAAGCCAGTGGATTCAAAAAAAGAAATTTGGGGATTGCAAAACGCCGGAATTCAGGTGCATTTACTAAGCTGTCTTAACAAAGAGTTTACACGGGTAAAACCTCCGAAGACGATGAACACAAGCTTTTTAGTCTAATGCAGTACATTTTTTTCTTAGAACCGTTTTAAATTACCTATTTTTGATCTTGCATTTTTGCTGGTCAACCCGCATAACTCTACTTTTGTGGAACTTTAAGAGAATCATTAATTTTAAATAAAACGATTATCCTATGAGCAATTTTCTGACTTCTTCTATTGGGAAAAAGTTCTTGATGAGCATCTCCGGAATCTTCCTGATGATGTTTATTATCGTTCACCTTAGCATCAACCTACTTTTGATTTTTGATGACAGTGGTGATCTGTTCAACCAGGGGGCTCACTTTATGGCAACCAACCCCGCCATCAAAATAATGGAGCCAGTACTTGCCCTGGGCTTTTTAGTACATATCATTTGGTCACTCATTGTTAGTTTTCAAAACTTGAAAGCACGGCCAATCGGATACAAACAGTTAAACAATTCGAAATCGAGCAGCTGGGCATCGCGTAACATGCTGGTTCTTGGTTGCTTAATCTTTGTTTTCCTGGTGATGCACATCATCCAGTTTTTCTGGAAGATCAAGGTCACTGGTGATCCGCTATTGGCGCACGTGACTGTGGGAGGCGAAGAGATGGAAAACACCTATGCTTTGGTGTCGAGCTTGTTTAAAGCAAGTTTGATTTACAGCCTGATTTATGTACTGGGCGGAATCCTGCTTGGGTTACACCTGGCTCATGGTTTTTGGTCAGCTTTCCAAACCATTGGATTTGCCAACAAAATCTGGCTGAAAAGATTACAATTTGTCGGAACCATCTTCGCGATCGTAATTGCCATCGGATTTTCCGTTATTCCTTTGTATTTCCAGATTAAGTTTTAATCGAAAAGAAAAGAAGTTATGAGCGTATTCAATTCAAAAATACCCGAAGGGCCATTGGCTCAGAAGTGGACAAATTATAAAGATCACCAAAAACTGGTGAACCCTTCCAACAAGCGTAAACTGGATGTGATTATCGTCGGCACCGGTTTGGCCGGAGCATCGGCAGCTGCATCGCTTGGCGAGATGGGCTTCAATGTAAAAAACTTTACCATCCAAGATTCACCTCGTCGTGCACACTCCATCGCCGCACAGGGAGGGATCAATGCTGCAAAGAATTATCCCAACGACGGCGATTCGGTTTATCGTCTGTTTTACGATACCATTAAAGGCGGTGACTACCGTGCCCGCGAGGCCAACGTTTATCGCTTGGCTGAGGTGAGCAACAGCATCATCGACCAGTGTGTGGCACAAGGTGTTCCTTTTGCCCGCGAATACGGCGGTTTGTTAGACAACCGCTCATTTGGTGGTGCACAGGTTAGCCGGACATTCTACGCCCGTGGGCAAACCGGACAGCAGTTGCTGCTGGGCGCTTACCAGGCTTTGATGCGCCAGGTGAATGCCGGTTCTGTAAAAATGTACACCCGAAACGAATTGGTGGAAATTGTACTGGTTGAAGGCAAAGCCCGCGGAATCATTACCCGCGACCTGGTGACCGGAAAGCTGGAACGTCACTTTGGACATGCTGTGGTGTTGGCAACCGGAGGTTACGGAAACACCTTCTTCCTGTCAACCAATGCCATGGGATCGAATGGATCGGCTGCCGTTAAAGCTTTTCATAAAGGCGCTATGTTTGCCAATCCTTGTATGGCACAAATCCACCCGACTTGTATTCCGGTTCACGGTGAGTTTCAAAGCAAGCTGACTTTGATGTCGGAATCGCTTCGGAATGATGGCCGAATTTGGGTTCCTGCCAAAAAAGAGGATGCCGAAGCCATTCGTGCCGGCAAACTGAAGCCGACACAGATTGCCGAAGAAGACCGCGATTACTATTTGGAGCGTCGTTATCCTGCTTTCGGAAACCTGGTTCCTCGTGACGTCGCTTCGCGTGCTGCGAAAGAGCGTTGCGATGCTGGTTATGGCGTTGGAACTGGTTTGGCTGTCTACCTCGATTTCAAATCAGCCATCGACCGCTTAGGGAAAGATGTGATTGAAGCCCGCTACGGCAACCTCTTCCAGATGTACGAGAAAATTGTAGACGACAATCCATACGAAACACCGATGATGATTTACCCCGCCATCCACTATACCATGGGTGGTATTTGGGTTGATTATGAATTGCAAACCAATATTCCGGGTCTGTTTGCTGCCGGCGAGGCCAACTTCTCCGATCACGGAGCCAACCGCCTGGGCGCTTCGGCCCTGATGCAGGGACTGGCTGATGGCTATTTCGTATTGCCATACACCATTCAGAATTACCTGGCCGACGATATTCGCACGCCGCGAATGACGACAGAGGAAAAGGAATTTGTGGAAGCTGAGAAAGCCGTGAAAGACCGCTTTGAAAAACTGCTCAGCATTCAGGGGCAACGTTCGGTGGACAGTATCCACAAAGAGCTTGGATTGGTGATGTGGGATTTCGTTGGAATGGGCCGCAATGCCGAAGGATTGAAAAAAGCCGTTAAGCGAATTGCTGAAATCAAAAAAGAGTTCTGGACGAACGTCCGCATTCCCGGAAACAAAGAAGGAATGAATGTTGAATTGGAAAAAGCCAGCCGCCTGGCCGATTTTATTGAAATTGGCGCCTTGATGGCTCGTGATGCGTTGGACCGTGAAGAATCCTGCGGAGGCCACTTCCGCGAGGAATACCAAACCGGCGAAGGGGAAGCTTTGCGTCAGGATGACAAATTTGCCTACGTTTCCTGTTGGGAGTACAAAGGCGAAGATGCAGAACCTGCACTTCACAAGGAAGAGTTGGTTTACGAGTTCGTAGAAATGCTTCAACGTAATTACAAATAACGGCTTTTAAAAAGGAGATCAATCATGGAAAAAACAATAAATCTCACGCTTAAGGTTTGGCGTCAGAACGGTCCCAAAGAGAAAGGCCGTTTCGAAACCTACCAGGTATCCAATATTTCAACCGACAGCTCGTTCCTCGAAATGATGGACATTCTGAATGAGCAGCTGGTCGGCGAAAATAAAGAACCCATTGCTTTTGACCACGACTGCCGCGAAGGTATCTGTGGCATGTGTTCGCTCTACATCAATGGCCGCCCGCACGGACCTGACGAGGACATTACCACTTGCCAGTTGCACATGCGTAAGTTTAAGGATGGCGAAACCGTCACGATCGAACCTTGGCGCGCTGCAGCTTTCCCCATCATCAAAGACCTGATTGTGGATCGTACTGCTTTCGACAAGATTATTGCAGCCGGTGGATACGTATCGGTTAACACCGGTGGTGTGCCCGATGCCAATGCCATTCCCATTGCACGGCCTGCTGCCGAAGAAGCGATGGATGCGGCCGCCTGTATTGGCTGTGGCGCTTGCGTAGCGGCATGTAAAAACTCGTCGGCTATGCTGTTCGTTTCGGCCAAAGTGAGCCAGTTGGCCCTGTTGCCACAAGGCAAGGTTGAAGCGAAACGACGCGCCAAAGCCATGGTTTCGAAAATGGATGAGCTGGGCTTCGGCGGTTGTACCAACACGGGTGCCTGCGAAGTGGAATGCCCCAAAAGCATTTCCATCGCCCACATTTCGCGCCTGAACCGCGAATATTTGAAGTCGCGTTTATCAGAATAAGTAGGCAAAAAAATAAAATGAAAAGGCCCCGACAGTGATGTTGGGGCCTTTGTTATATGCTCAGGTTTTCGTCTAAAAATCTGTAAAATCCCACTTGCCACGAATTGCTCTTGTTCGCATGGCGTCCGCATATTGATCATTTTCGAACTTCTCCTTTTTAGGATCCCACTTTAATGGTCGTTGCAATTCGTAGGCAATATTGGCCAGGTTGCACATCGAAGCGGTGCGGTGCCCGGTCTCCACATCCGAAATGGGTCGCTGCCGCGTGCGGAGGGCTTTGATCCAATCCTGGTAATGGTTGTCGCTGTAGTACACGCGTTTGTCGGTTTCCTTCAGGTCGGCCTTGGCCAGTTTTTCGTTGGGGAAGGTGCGCAGAAAACCTCGGCTGATTTCAATTTTTCCTTCGGAACCAATAAACTGCACGGCATTGTTTTCGCCCCAGTTTACATGGTTCACCACTACCCCATTCGCATAAGTCATTTTTAAACCACGCTTGGCTGGCTCATCCGGCGGCGTAAATTCAACCGGCCCCGATTCATCCATGTCCAACCCCCACTGCACAATGTCGAACATGTGCGCCCCCCAGTCGGTGATCATGCCACCGCCAAAGTTGCGGTAGTTTCGCCAGTTGGGGTAGATGTCGCGTTCAATTGGGGGCGCCAGTTCCGAGTGAAAATCACGATACAGCGAAGGGCCAACCCATAAATCCCAATTCAGTCCATCAGGCGCTTTTTCAGACGGAAGGTTACACTGCACAACCGGATCGCCTACATGCACGTTAACTTCTCTAATTTCTCCAATATAACCGTTTCGTACCAATTCAACGGCATGCCGAAAGTCTCGCCACGAACGTTGCATGTTGCCAGTTTGAAAAATACGGTCGTACTTACGTGTGGCATCCACCATGGCTCGCCCCTCTGCAACAGTCAGTGCCATCGGCTTTTCGCAGTAAATATCTTTTCCGGCTTTGGCGGCATCCACGGCAATCTGGGCGTGCCAATGATCCGGCGTAGCAATCACCACCGCATCAACATCCGGATTGGCCAGTAGCTCGCGGTAGAACTCGTAAGTTTGAATCGATCCATTCGGGTGTGCTTTTTTCGCTTGTTGCATGAACAGGTCAAGCTTGGCCTGGTACACTTCGCAAGCGGCCACCGGAACGGCATCCTTGCAATTTTGGGTGAAGTAATTGAGCAAAATGCGCCCTTGTTTGCCGGTTCCAATGTAGCCGAGATTGATTCGGTCGTTGGCAGCCACAAAGCCTTTTCCTCCCATCACGTGACGCGGAATAATGGTTACAGCCGCGGCGCCGAGGGCTGCCTTTCCAAGGAAATTTCTTCGGTTTAATTTCTGATTCATTCGTTTAGTGTTTAGTTTGAAAAAATGATCAGCCCTAATATAGCTATTTTTTAGACAATTGGAGGTTTGCGTCAAGCACGTCTTTCAGGGATCAATTCATCATTGGGGTGGACTTAAAATGGAGATTGATAAGACCCACAAAAAAGCTGGCTGACTTTCCAAATGATATGATGCGTTGGCTTATCAGCCGGATTTTACTTTTTGTCTTGCCACAAAAAGTAAACAAAAAAGTCAAGGCTTATTTTTATCCGCAAGCTCCATCTTCCGAAAAGCTAAGTTCGGCGGGTGATTTCCTCCTCGCGTCGGAACTTCCCGCCTGCACTAAGCTTTTCGTTTGATTCCACTTTTGATAAAAATAGGCCGCTCCGAAACAACAACTGTCGTAGAACACTCATATTCTCGTGTCTTCTCCTTAGGTTCTTAAACCTGCGGAACCGAAAACTGACGGATTTCTTACAAGGCCTTCTGTTTTGCACTGCGACAGACTGATCTATTCTTTTATCCACTCTGATATTGAAGTGCGCGTCTTTCAGACTATGAACTGGTCGTGGCACAAGACGATAGCACCTTTCATGTCGTTTTTTGAGGACGGATTAGCCGGATGAAATTAATCTTCCCGGATTTGAAGCAGGTAGCGGGTTTTGAGTTTTGAAGCCCTGGTCTTGGGATTCAGAAATTTGAACGAGAGGCTGGTCATGCTGTTGTGCTGCAGGATGCGCACCGTGTCCAGGGGCACACCCATATCGATCAGCTCCTGAACGCCTTCCGGCCCGGTAAAGACCCAGTCGTTGGCCGGTGGGTTTACGCTTTTAAAGTCGTCTGGCGTGACCAGATACTGGCCATAGTTTTTTGAATAAAGAAAGACTTCCCAGTAACGGGCCTCTGGCATGAAGATATGGAGCTTCTCGTTGGCGCCGGCTTTCTGATTAAAAATAGTGCAGGCCCCAAAGGATGCTTGATATTTCTCGATTTCCGGTAGAATATGGATATTCAAACTAAACAGTAAGGCAGAAACGGCAAGTACCAGGTAGGCAATTTGCTTATCAAGGCCACTTTCCCAGCCTAGCACATAAATAAATCCTCCCAGCATTGCGGCAATGACCAGCCAAATCCAAACATCGGCCTGGGGAAATACGAATAGCAGAAATACACCTGACAGCGCAAAAAGGAGGATACCGATAACTACGTGAATGGAGCTCAAGATTTTCCGGAGATTCGAAAATTGAGGCAGATCATAAATCAACAATGCCCAACGGGCTGTTATGATCGAGATCAAGGGCAGAACCGGTAATTCATAGTGAGGATTCTTCGCCCTGGCAGTTGATAAAATAAGGAGGTACACCAATATTCCGCCCAGCGTATAAAATTCCGTATCGGTTGTGGATTGAAACTTTTGCCTGACTTTCTCTCTGATTTGCATAAAAATTCCGACAAAGCTAAACACAGCCCAGGGAGCGATCATATATAGGGTTGTATGGATATAAAAAACCGGATCGGTGTTCTTCCCTGCGTAGCTTCCATCTATCCGTCCGACATTGTTTGTCCAAAAGTAGAATTTAATGCCCTCCAGCCCGAACTGGTTGTACAGGCCCCATAAGGCGGGTGCAGTCATTAGCAGGACGATGGGAATAGCCAGCAGCCAGCGATAATTGAATATGGCCTGAAAGTTACGTGTGAAAAGTAGATGAAGTCCTACAGCTGACCCGATAATGACTATTGCAACAGGCCCTTTCGTTAACATCGCCAATCCAACCAACAGGGTTGCCAGGTAAAAATGGTAGTCTTTACGGGATTTCACCCATGCTGCATATTGCCAGATCGACAAGATGACGGGAACAACAAGTAGGGTATCGGTATGAATGTCATTGTGAAAATGCGCATACCCCAGGCAGGTAGCCCACATGAATGCCGATAGCGCGCCAACTTGCTCATCGTACAATAGTTTACCCAGTCGGAACGTGCCGTAAATTCCGATCAACGAGATGAGTAGAACGCCAAGCTTATAGGCAAACACAGAAATCCCGAATGATTTAAAAATCAAAGCGGCAATCCAAAACAATAAGGGGGGCTTTTGGTCATAAGGTTCGCCGCCAATGGTCATGTTGATCCAGTCCTGGTTATCCAGAATCTCCCGACCCACCTGGGCATACTTGGCCGCGTTAATCACAATGGGAATGAACAAACCGGCGAGGTTCACCAGCAGAAATAGAACAATACCAAAAAAGAGCCAGTGTTTGTGCTTCATACAAATTTTGGAATGATAAGATTAATCCGGAACTGAAATAACAAAAAGAATGATTTACCATTCAGAACGCCAAAAGTACAAATAACATTTTGGCAAGCTCTTTTTTTTTCCTTGTTGGGCCAGTTCAAAATCCCTAAACAGGCTGACTCGCTGAATTGAGCAGCTTGAAAAAGATACTTTGGAGCGTCATTATTTTCACTTTGGAGGAATTTCCCCGATCATTGCTCAACCACCGATTCATCTCAAAATAAACGATCAAAATCCTTTGGAAATAGCGGTTTTACTCATATTCCAAGTGTTTTACAACTATGTAAACAATCCTTTTTACGTGAAATTACCCATTGTTTTATAACATGGCTCAGGTGATATTTGATGATACAAGAAAAGCCACAAAAATGATCTCAAAAGAAGCTTCCAAATGGGGTTTAAGTGGCGAAGCTGTATCGCGTTGGAACAATTGAATTAAATACAATAGAGCTCTTCCACCAGGAATGTGGGAGGCAGGAAGCGAAGCTGTATTTAGACGAAATTTATTCCGTCGCTTTTCATAAATGAATCACCAACAATTTCTGTGTCTATGCATTCGAGCACCCGACCAACATGGCTTTGGAGCGGAATCATGATGCGGATAATTGTCACGGTCTCTCATACCAAAAAATATATATGCAACCAGCAAAGCGTGTGGCAGTCAATACAGGCATTCTCTATGCCAAAATGGGCATCACAGTCTTTATTTCACTTTACGCAACACGGCTGATCCTGGCAGCTTTGGGAGCCGAAGACTATGGGATATTCAATGTTGTGGGCGGTGCCATTGCCATGTTGACCTTTTTAAACATTGCCATGGCCTCCGCAAGCCAGCGCTTCATGTCCTATGCGCAAGGTGAAGGTGATGAACAAAAGCAGAAATACATATTTAATGTATCTGTCTCCCTGCACTTTCTGGTCGCAATTGCAGTCTTCCTTCTTCTTCAAGTTGCTGGATATTTTTTGTTTAATGGGATTCTGGAGATTCCTGAAGAGCGGATGGACGTTGCAAAATTGCTCTATCAGTTCATGCTGGTGAGTACTTTTTTCACCATCGTCTCAGTACCTTATGACGCCGTGATCAATGCCCATGAAAATATGCTACTGGTAGCCATTTTGGGGATTATCGAGTCGGTTTCGAAGCTGGCTATTGCTATCTATATTACGTACACAGCGTTTGACAAACTGTTGACCTTTGGTATTCTGATGGTTTCGCTGCCAATCCTGCTATTGGTGTTACGGAGTATTTATTGCCATCGGAAATACGAAGAAGTTGAACTGGCACCAAGGAAATACTATAACAGGCGTTTGTTTAAAGAGATGACAAGTTTTGCCAGCTGGAAATTATTGAGCAGTACCGCCAGCATCGTCGCCATGCAAGGAATCACAATTATTCTCAACTCATTTTTCGGGGTGATTGTCAATGCAGCGCAAGGGGTTGCCAATCAAGTATCAGGACAACTAATGGCATTCTCCAACACCATGTTAAAAGCCTTGAATCCGGTTATTGTAAAAAGTGAAGGAGAAAAGAACAGAACACAGATGCTTAAAGCATCAATGACGGGCAATAAAATCTCTTTTTTTTTGCTTTCATTTTTTGCCATCCCGGTTCTTATCGAAATGTCATTCATTCTAAATTTCTGGCTAAAAGATGTTCCTGACTTTGCGATTGTGTTTTGTCGATTGAGCTTAATCAATGCCGGGATCGATCAATTAACGGTAACTTTTTCCACAGCAATTGGTGCCACTGGGCGAATTAAAAAGGTGAGCTTTTGGAATTCCATGGTATATATTGCCCTTCTGCCAGCAAGTTATCTGGCTTTTAAACTAGGTGCTTCTCCCGAAGCTATCTATGTCAACTTGATTGGAATGACGGTTGTATTATCAATATTGAGAGTACTTTTTACTTATCATTTATGTGGATTGGAACTGGGCCAATTTACTTCGGATTTATTGGTACCCTGTTTGTCAACAACTTTGGCTACTGCTATCATAGCTTACACGCCTACATTTTTTCTTGATGCTGGCCTTGTCCGGTTAGTCGTTGTGGTTATTTTGAATGTTTTAACATTTTTAACCCTATTGTTCCTAATTGGACTAAAAGATGAAGAAAAAAAGCTTATTACATCCGTCTATCAGGCTGTTGTGACTAGGCTTCGAAACAAAAATTAAGTCGGTTTTTACTAACACACAACGATGAATTAGCCTGATGGCAGCTGACATTGTTGTTTATAAATAGACCTGCAATAATAAAATGATCGCATTGTATCATAAACTCACAGGGCTTCTTCAGCGGAATACCAGAAGTGCTCTGGCAGCCAGACAAGTTTTATATTCTTTTATCCTTCAAGGCCTTAGCATTGCTATCGGTCTACTTTATGTACCCTTATTGTTGGACTATTTAACCCAGGAGAAATATGGGATATGGCTTACACTAACTTCAATACTTGGCTGGTTTAGTTTCTTTGATATTGGATTAGGAAACGGACTTCGGAACAAATTGGCCGAGGCCCTGGCGACCGATAATTTGAAAATGGGCAGAAAATATGTGAGTACGACCTACGCACTTTTAATTGGTATTTTTAGTGCTGTTCTTGCATTGTTTCATATCAGCAATTTTTTTCTGAACTGGGATACGATTTTAAACACGAAAACCATTGCTCAAAGCGAACTATATATCCTGACATCCATTGTCTTTACTTTTTTTATACTTCGCTTTATCTTCCAGTTGGTTTCTATTGTTTATATGGCAGATCAGAAACCATCTATAACTAAACTAATCACAGCTTCAGGCAACCTGTTAGCATTTATATTGGTTCTGCTGCTGACCAGATTTACAGTGAGTGGCAGTTTAGTTCTGGTGGGTTCAATTATAAGCGTTATTCCAGTTCTATTGCTGATTGTGGTATCAGTTATCTCATTCAACGGTCGGTATAAGGCGCTTCGTCCTACGGTAAAGGAGGTCGACTTGAAGCTTAGTAGAGGATTAATGAACCTGGGGGCTAAGTTTTTCTTTTTACAAATTACAGCCATTATTGTATTCTCAACATCAAATATTTTTATCACCCAGTTTTATGGACCTGAGGAAGTTGTTGTTTTCAATATTGCTTTCAAATATTTTCAGCTTCCGGTCATGGTTTTTTCTATTGTGATGAGTCCCATATGGTCTGCGGTTACCGATGCTTACACGAAGTCCGACTTTCCCTGGCTAAAGAAAACCTTGAAAAATCTAAATTGGCTATCTCTTCTTTTTGCCGGCGGAATTATTTTGATGATTTTCCTGAGTAACTGGGCATATGAGATCTGGGTTGGCTCCCGGGTAAAAGTTCCTCTGGGTCTTTCCATTTCGCTTGGAATCTATGCTATTATGCAAATTGGCGTTGCTCCATATTCGAGCTTTATCAACGGCATTGGCAAGTTAAAACTGACCGTTTCGCTAACTTTTGTTGGAGTGGCCATCTATTTGATTTTGATCTATGTTTTTGGGAATTTATTCAACAACAGTACTGGAATTGTAATGGCCATTATTGGTTCGCATACCATTGGGGCAATTTTTCAGCCAACACAAACGTATAAAATACTGAACCGGACCGCCAAGGGTATTTGGAACCGTTAATAGTAAATAGTCTCATTGTTAGAGAAGGGAATAAGTCACTATTTACATAGGAGGAGATGGGTGATGTTGTCATTTCTCCATGTTGTGTGGGCCTAGCAAATTGATACTATCATTTATGGATGGAGTGAAGGCTCTTTTCGCTGGCTTGATATTAAGAAATAATAACCGCATATACAAATAAATTGCTGTGGAATGAAGCAAATTAGTTATCTCAAAAATTACTATACGGCCTATCTCAAAAGCTACCTGAAGAGCTATCTGAAACTGAATCAGAATGGAGAGCGATCGAGCCAATACCTCGATATCGGGATCTTAAATCCGACCATCGGAACATCCAATTTGGGAGACTATATCATTTACGAAAGTGTGTACAAAAACCTAAGGGAAACATACCCAAAAGACGTGTTCACGAATTTTCCGACCCAACTATACAATTCGTTTGATACGAAACATTTGATGAGTCAAAAAGATATCCTGTTTGTTGCCGGAACGAACCTACTGGCATCGAACCTGGAACGACGGTTGCAGTGGAAAATTAGTCAATCGCATAAACTCTTTCTAAAAAACAAAGTCGTCCTGTTTGGTTGTGGATGGTGGCAGTACCAGGATGAAATCAATCAATACAGCGCAAGAATCTATAAATCGATACTCAATTCAAACCTGATTCACGCAGCACGTGATAATTACACCGTCGAAAAGTTTCACTCCATTGGAATCAACAATGTCGTGAATGCATCTTGTCCAACTTTATGGAGATTGAGCCCTGAGGTTTGTAGTAAGATCCCCACTCAACGAAAAGATAGCGTTGTAACCACCCTGACATCTTACAATAAAAACAAAGCAGATGATTTAAAAATGCTTGAATTGCTCAGCAAGAATTATGAAACCGTTTTCTTGTGGATGCAGAGCTATGAAGATATTCAATACCTGAATGAGTTGACTCCGGGAATTCAAAACCTGACAATCATACCACCTACGCTTGAAGCCTATGACGCCTTGTTGGCTCAGAAAAGTATTGACTATATAGGCACCCGGCTTCATGCAGGAGTGCGTGCACTTCAAAATAACATCCGAACGCTAATCTTAGCCGTTGATAACCGGGCGATTGAAATTGGGGAAGATACCAATCTAAATGTTATTCGAAGAGAACAAGTTGAGGAAATCTCCTCGTTTATTGAGGGAGTCTACGTAACCAACATTAAACTGCCTCATGAAAATATCCAAGCTTTTAAAAACTCGCTTGCCAATTATAAGTTAGCCTGACCTTTGAAACACACCGACGCAATATAAAAATAATCAACCCTTTAGACCCTTTAAAACGATAAAAACTGTTGTTATGAACTATACAAATCTACTTACAATCTCGATGCCTGTGTACGAACGCAAGGATTATTTTAAAAACGCGCTCGAAAGTGCATTAAATCAGACCGTAAAGTGCAAAGTTATTGTCATAGACAACTGCTCTTCGCATGATTATTTTAAACAAATCTGCAAGGAGAAGGGAGTGACCTATTACCGAAACGACCGTAATATTGGTTTGGCTCCAAACTTTGCCCGAGGCTTCGAACTGGCCAAGACCAAGTATGTAATGAACCTTCAGGATGATGATCTGCTAGCTCCTGATTACGTTGAGGCCTTTGCCAATGCAGTGGAAAAGCATCCCGACCTCGATATCTTCTTTACGGATTTTAGCAGACTGACATCCAAAGGAAAGTTGCCCCACCATCATACCCTGCCCTTCGGCTATATGAAAAACGGAGATCGGGTGATTGAATATGGAATCAGATACAAATTAGGATTTCCCTATATCTCAAGTGCGATTAAAAGAAAAAATGTCAATGGGTTTGACAAATATGACGGCGGTGGAAGTTATGATTGGGCGTGGCTATATTCCAATGCCGATCAGTTTTCCTTTTATGGCGATCCGCGACAACTTTATTCTTTCAGGGAGCACGAGCTACAGCACACAAAGAAGAATGCGGTAAACTACAACCTATCGACACCATATATTTACGAAGCCATTCTGAAAGAAAAAGCAACCAACCCAGAGCTTAAAAAGCTTGCCGCAAAAAGGGCATTTTGGGAACTCATCCATTTAAAGTCAGTTGCAGACAAAGAAGCGATCGCAGGCTTTCTTGAGAAAGACAACATTTATAGTAAATACCTCAAGGACAAGTTGCAAAATGATTTGAAAATCAAAACCATCTTTTTCATTCCCAAAGCAAGTATCGACTTCTTTTATCGGTCGATGAAGAAAGTAGCTTTGCTATGAGATCTATTTGAAAATCCCTAGCGAGGGAAGGTCTACCATCAGAAGTTTTAATTAGAAAATGGTGCCATTATCTATAATCGAGAAAAGTTCGAAATGAAAGTTCTTTGGATAACAAATACACTTTTCCCAGCAGTTTGTGATGAATTGGGACTTCCCAGCCCTGTTGTTGGTGGCTGGATGTATTCAGCTGCAGAGTCCCTTATTAAAGTTGGAAAGAATATTGAACTGGGAGTGGCTTCTTTGTACGGAGGGAAAGAATTGCGGTCAGTCACCGTTAATAAGATAAACTATTTTTTAATTCCAAGGCAAGATAAAGGCCATATATATAGTACTAAGTTAGAAGCTTATTGGCAGCGCATTCACAGTCAATTTGCACCTGACGTGGTGCACATTCATGGATCTGAATACCCACACGGATTAGCATATATAAATGGATGTGGCAATAGAAATGTTGTCGTTTCTATACAGGGACTTGTTAGTGTTTATGAGCGGTACTATTATGGCAGCATTTCTGAAGTTGAGTTACATAAGAACATCACATTGCGAGATCGCCTTAGAGAAGATTCGATTTTTAAGCAGCGTAAAAGGATGCAAGAGAGGGGATCTTTTGAAAAAATGCTTCTCGGTAAAGTAGATCACGTAATTGGGCGAACTTCATGGGATGAAACACACGTTTGGGCTATTAACCCAAATGCGACTTATCATTTTTGCAATGAGACTTTGCGGAGTGAATTTTACAAGGGTGGGTGGCTGTATGAAGCTTGCGAAAAGCAGAGCATTTTCTTAAGCCAGGCTTACTATCCCATCAAAGGATTACACCAATTAATTAAGGCATTACCCTTTATCTTAAGAGATTGGCCAGATACAAAAGTATATTTAGCCGGTAACAACTTCATGGGAAATAAGTCGAGATGGAGAATGAACGGATTTGGCAAATATATAGATGGTTTGATGAAGAAAAACGAAGTGGAAGACAAGGTCGTTTTCACCGGTTCCTTGTCGGCAGAAGAGATGCGACAACGGTATTTGGATTCAAATGTATTTGTATGTCCTTCGTCCATAGAAAATAGTCCAAACTCGGTAGGAGAAGCCCAACTGCTGGGTGTTCCTTGTGTTGCCTCCTACGTAGGTGGAGTTGCAGATATGATTTTGGATAAAGAAACAGGCTTGCTCTATCGTTTTGAAGAGGTTGAAATGCTGGCGAAATCTATCTGCCAGATTTTTGGAGACCAAGAGTTAGCCAACAAGATTTCAAAGCAAGGAAAAATAGCAGCATCAGCTCGCCACTCACAAACAGTAAATTCTGAGAAGTTAAATTCAATTTATCAGGAAATATGCAAAAAATAGCAACGAACCTTTATAAGGCAATCCGAAGAATCTTGATAGCCATATTGATATTTATCAATAGAATGTCAACATGGATTGTATTGTTTTGCAATAATGTACAATTTCAGCGATTCCAAACCACCGGTGTGCCGTATGTTAGTGTAGCTAAGAGCGGAAGCTGTTCCATCGAATCCAATTTTCGGATGAACAATGGCAATTTGGGTAATCCGATTGGAAGGCCGCAGCGTTGCATTCTTTTTGTTGATCGGGGAGCAAGTTTATCGATTGGTAAAAATGTAGGAATTAGTTCAACTGCTATTGTTGCTCATCATCAAATCACGATCGGGAACAATGTTAAGCTAGGTGGAGGCGTATGTATTTATGATACCGATTTTCATTCGCTCGATCCAAAGTCAAGACAAAACGCATCAGAAGATAGCGCGCAGAAAATAAATAAACCTGTAAGTATTGGAAATAACGTTTTTATAGGAGCCCATTCAACAATTCTAAAGGGAGTGAGCATCGGTGACAATTCAATTATTGGCGCCTGCTCTGTGGTTACCAAGAATATTCCTGAAAATGAGATATGGGCGGGTAATCCGGCAAAATTTATAAAAAAACAATCGGCAGATGCTTAAAAAAACAATCGAAAAAATAGTTCCATTTACAATTTTGCCAATAGCTGTTTTCTCGGTGCAGTTGTATACTCCAGTGCCTGTTGGCAATACGGCGTTCTGGTGGCTGATTAACACCCTGATCCTATTCACTTACTTCTGGACGGTCAGGTATAGTTACATCTCTCCCGAAGACAGAAAAGCGATCCTTTTTTTAAAATTGTACTTAATATGGAATATTTTCAGCATTGCCCGGGGACTATTTGCTGCCGAAATCTATTGGGATTATAAAGGCTTGGTGAATATGGGGATGGCCTTACTGTTGGCATTCGTGGCATATATTTCCATCGACAAAGATCGGGTTCAATCAATTTTGGCTTCCTTTGTAAAATATCTGTTGCCATTTTCGATTTTGGCTTTCCCTTTATTCTTAGGTTCGTGGGGATGGATCTTCTTTCCAATCAGTTTACTCATGCTATTTTTACCAATCCTGCCGATCAGGGGAAAGATACTTGTTATTGTCGTTACAATCATCGCTGGTTTTATTGACTTGGGTACCAGAAGCCACGTCATAAAATACGGTATGCCGATCATTCTTCTCCTTGCTTTTTATACCACCCGTCACTTCTCCTTGTCTGCCAACCTATTGAAGATTGCTCAAAAAGTTCTGATGTTTATCCCATTCTTATTTTTTGTACTGGCTGTTTCCGGTGCTTTTGAAATTTTTAAAATGGATCAATATATTGAAGGCAACTATGTAGAGGAGAGAAAAAGCAGGGATGGAGAAGTTGTCGAGGAAAATCTAAAAGCAGACACGCGTACTTTTCTTTATGTTGAAGTTATACAGTCAGCACAGAAATATGATTATTGGTTGATTGGACGCACTCCTGCCAGGGGTAATGAAACCTTTCATTTTGCGACTGAAAGTGAAGAAATAACAGGTCGGCCCGAACGCATCAGGAATGAGGTCGGTGTTTTGAATGTCTTTACTTGGACCGGCATTGTTGGCGTAGTCTTATTCTTCCTGCTTTTTTATCAGGCATCTTTTCTTGCGGTCTACCGATCAAATAATATTTTCATAAAACTAGTAGGGCTTTTTGTCGCTTTTCGTTGGGTCTATTCCTGGGTGGAAGATTACCAGGGATTTGACATGAATAACTTTGTGATCTGGCTCATGATCGGCATGTGCTTTTCTTCGGCTTTCAGAAAAATGAATAATTCGGAAGTGAAATTATGGGCATGGGGCATTTTTGATAAAAACGTGAAGGAAAGATACCAACGACATTTGCAGAAAGAGGTGGCAAACCCCATTCCGTAACCATCAAAATAACTGAAAATGAATGTTGATTTTAAAATAGCGGTACTGCTAACTTGCCATAACCGCCGAGAGAAAACACTCCTTTGTTTAAAAGCTTTGTTTCAGGCCCGGTTGAAACCCAATTATAAGGCAGATGTTTTCCTGGTCGATGATGGCTCAACAGACAGGACAGGCGAAGCAGTAAAAGAGAACTTTCCCAAAATCCATGTCATCCAGGGAGATGGCAGTCTTTTCTGGAACCAAGGTATGCGTTTGGCCTGGGATACAGCCAGTCGGAACGGAAACTATGATTTTTACTTGTGGCTCAACGATGATACGATATTGGATGAGTCTGCACTGGAAGAATTATTAAATTGTTACCAGAAAGCGTTTCATAAAGATCAACGACCCTCAATTATTGTAGGTGCTTGCGAATCTGATGCACAGAATAACGACTTTACCTATGGGGGTAGAAACGAAGAAGGAGCTGTCCTTCCAAATGGTGATTTACAAATTTGTAAGTACATGAATGGAAATGCAGTACTGGTTCCTCAAGCGGTCTTTGAGAAGCTAGGTAATCTTTCTCCGGAATACACCCATGGGATGGGTGATTTCGACTATGGATTGAGAGCCCAAAATGATGGATTTGTTTGTTACACGACAAGAAAATACATTGCTGTCTGTCCAAGAAATGAGGGAGTAGGCGCTTGGTGCAATTCGCAAACTCCTATATCGAAACGTTGGGAGTTGCTATATTCGCCGAAGGGACTTAACCTTAAAGAATATAATATCTTTCGCAGGAAGTTTTGGGGATGGAGGTGGATTATTTATGCAATCAAGGCTTATCTTAAGATCTTATTCCCATTGTTTTATTCCTCGTTAAAAGTATCAAAAAAGTAAAAGCTATGCTCGCTCCAATTTGCCTTTTTACATACAATCGATTAGCTGAGACCCAGCAAACCATCGAAGCTTTGCAGAACAATTTTTTGGCTTCAGAAAGTGAGCTGTTTATTTTTTCGGACGGACCTAAAAATGAAGCTTCAAAACCTAAGGTTACCGAAGTGAGGGCCTTTCTCCACTCCGTCAGTGGATTTAAAAGTGTGTCACTGATTGAAGCGAATGAAAACAAAGGATTAGCCAGATCGATTATTTCAGGGGTGTCAGAGATCATCAAAAAGTATGGGAAAGTGATTGTTTTGGAGGACGATCTAATTACTTCTCCCAACTTTTTGGATTTTATGAATCAAGCTTTGAATTTTTACCGTGATCACGAGAATATATTTTCTATTTCAGGTTACTCTCTGGACTTACCTTCATTAGAAGGCTATGAGGCAGATTATTATCTGGGCTATAGGGCTTCATCTTGGGGGTGGGGAACGTGGCTTGATCGATGGGAGCAAATAGATTGGGCTGTGAGTGATTACAAGAAATTTATTTTCGACCCTTTTGAGCATATTAAATTTATGCGTGGTGGCTCCGATTTGCCTTTTATGCTTTGGAAGCAAATGAATGGAAAAATCGATTCCTGGGCGATTCGATGGTGCTTTCATCAATATAGGCGAGAACAGTTAACAGTCTTTCCTTCACAGTCCAAGGTCACTAGTATCGGGTATGGAGAGGAAGCGACACATACCAAAGAAACAAATCGTTTCGATACAAATTTAGATGATGGAGTTAATCGACTTTTCTCATTTGATCTTGATTTAAGATTAGAGAAAAAATTAGTCAAAGAATTCAGAAATAAGTTTTCAGTATATAAAAGAATTAAAGATAAATTTTGAAAGTGAGACCAAATATCCTTTTTCTCCTTCATCTTCCTCCTCCAGTTCATGGATCATCCATGGTGGGCCAATATATTTATGGAAGTTCAAAAATTGCAAGCTTATTTTCAGGCAGGTATATTAATCTGTTGGCCTCGAAAAATGTGAGCAGTTCGGGGAAAGTGAGTTTGAGCAAAATAAGCAGTTTTGTTGGTATTTGGTTTAAGCTTCTGGCTGAATTGCTCAAACAAAAGCCACAATTGTGTTATTTGGCTTTAACGGTAACAGGTGCTGCCTTTTACCGGGATGTGCTAATTGTTGCCTTATTGAAACTATTTGGAGTTAAACGTGTTTATCACCTGCACAACAAGGGTGTTAAGCGGTGGAGCGACAACAGGGTTCATCGGCTTTTTTATCATTTTGTGTTTAAAGATGTTGATGTCATCTTATTGTCGAAACATCTTTATTCCGACATACAGGATTTTGTGCATGCATCAAAATTTCATATTTGTCCAAACGGAATACCCAATGAAAATCCAAATTCTAAAATCCAAATTCCAAGAGAAGAACGGTCAGTTGTTAAAATTTTATTTCTTTCCAATTTGATTGAGTCGAAAGGGGTTTATGCCTTGATTGAAGCTTGTTCTATGCTGAAAAGTAAGGGGATTTCATTTCAATGTGATTTTATTGGAGGTGAAGGAGATATTACAGCCGAACGATTTCAAGCTATGGTTGATCAATATAATTTAGCAGATCAAGTGAATTTCTTAGGTAAAAAGTATGATCAGGAGAAGTTCTTGGCTTTTGTAAGTGCCGATATTTTTGCTTTCCCGACACATTATCCCAACGAGTGCTTCCCTTTGGTTATCCTGGAAGCCATGCAATACTCACTTCCAGTTATCTCTACTTTTGAAGGGGGGATACCAGATGTAATTGAAGATGGAATAACTGGATTTCTTGTGCCACAGAAGGATGTAGAGGCGCTGGCTTCAAAACTTGAGTTCTTGATCAACAATCCAAAGGTGCGCCACCAAATGGGGGCAGCTGGAAGACAAAAATTTGAGAATGAGTTTAAGTTGGAAGTCTTCGAGAATAGGCTGACTGACATTCTCCAACAAATCATCGACGAATGACTTCAATGGAGTTAACCACACTCTGAAAGCAGCAGTTCGCTTACTGTTTCCCCAATATATATTTTATCATACTACCATGAATGAATCTACTACACCTTTGTTAGGCTATTCAATTTATAGTCATGACTTATCGACGATTCGGACGAACAGCCGGCTTGTGATCAACACGCTGAACGGTCATTCCTATAACGTGGCAAAAAAAGATTCGCTGTTTAACGAGGCATTAAAAGCTTCCGATATTCTATTGCCCGATGGCGATAGCGTGGTCCTTAGCGTGAAGTGGTTAGGCGGTGCAAGAATCCGGAAGGTTGCCGGCTACGATTTGTTTATGTATTTGATGAATCGTCTCCACGAGGAAAACGGATCTTGCTTTTTCCTGGGTGCCATGGAAGGAACATTGGATAAAATAAAAAACAAAATATCGAATGAATTTCCCAATGTCCGGGTAGGAAGTTTCTCTCCTCCCTTTAAAGCCGAATTTTCGGAGGAAGACAACGAGCTGATGCGAAAGCATGTCAGCCGTTTTTCACCCGACGTTTTGTTTGTTGGAATGACTGCGCCAAAACAGGAGAAGTGGGTTCATCTGAATAAAGAAAAGCTGGATGCACGGATTATCTGTTCCATTGGCGCAGTCTTCGACTTTTACGCCGGTACAGCAAAACGCCCACCCCAGTGGATGATTAAGCTAAAATTGGAATGGCTGGGCCGGCTGCTGAAGGAACCCAAACGCCTCTGGCATCGGTATCTTGTATCGACACCAGTTTTACTCGTTGACGTGTTGCGTTATAAACTAAAAATCAAGAACTAAATCGTAAAAAAACAAGCATGCTCAAAATATGGGTCAGTGGGCTGTTGATGACGGTCCTGATGACCATCTGCAGTACGACAGCGCATGGCGAATCGGGAGAGCGGATCCAAATAGAATCAGAATTGACACCGAAGCCTGCAAGCGACCAGTTTTTGGTTTCGATCTGGGGCCCTACCCGACCCAAGCGCTTTTGGCTGGGAGGCGGCTTTTCGTCAGACTTTTGGAACCAAAGTTACGTGGGAGGCAAAGGAATACTCGACTACCTGTTGTGGAGCCGGCTTACGCTGGGGCTGGAAGCGGGAGCCTGGGTGGGCGACACCTCCCTGCAATCGAAACGCACACTGGCTTCAGGAATACGTGCCAGCTATCAGTTTATCCCCTTCAACCGGTCACTGCGCAGAAGGCCCTGGAGTCTGTACGCCGGAATGAGTTGCGGCGCCGTATTTGGCGCCGGCCATAAAGAAATTGACATGATCGACCCTTATGTGGATCTCCATGCCGGGGCACGCTATCTGATCAGCAATCACTGGATGCTCTTTAGCGAAATTACTGGGCGCAACGCTACGGTGGGACTTGGCCTAAGGTTTTAAGAATCGTTATCAACACCACGGAAAACAGGAAAAAGTAGCCTTTGAACAATCTTTATCCAATCTCTGGCGTACCGAACATTCAGCAAACGAAATCACACTTCGGAAGCCACGATACCCGGCAACCACCTCCCCCTGCGCTACGCTTGAGTACTCCTTGCGTCAAAAGCCGGACAGGCTCTTGGAAAGGGCAAACCACCTCCCCCCGATTCTCGGGGTACTCCTCCTTGAAAAAAGGAGGAGAAAAGGGCGCACCTTGCGGAGGTTTGGAGCTGAAAGCAAGCGGGATGTCACTGCCGCAAATTCTCCTCCTTACAAAGGAGGAGTACTCCCGGTTTACCGGGAGGGAGGTGGTTGGATTCTTCTTTTTAGCTTTCAGCATGCAAATGCCACGGACGATCGGTTAGCGACGGAGGCGCAAGAGTACTAACAGGAGCAATCAGAAACACCGAACAAGAAACAAGGAACAAGAAAACCAAAATCTCCAATGACCAATCCCGAATCACCAATAAAAAAAACCACCCACAGAGCAGCATTAATCTCCTGCTCCGTGGGTGGTTCATTACAATAGGTATTTGAATGCCAGCTTACATGATCACAATCTTGTCCTGAAAGATTTGTCTTTTGGAAATGAGTTTGATAATGTAAGTTCCTTTGTTGAGGTTCGATAAATCGAGGCGTTCTTCCAGGTTTCCAAATGAAGCTGAAACGAGTTGTTTGCTGACCAAATTGCCGGTCATGCTGAACAGGAACAATTCACAGTCGTCTGAGCTCAGGTTATTGGCGCGAACATTAACTTGCCCGTTCGATGGATTTGGATAGACCATCACATCCAAGGCATTCGCTGTTGGGTCAATGCTTGTATTGACACCATTGCCCATGAGCACGTTGTTTGTGACCTCGTAGTTGTCGAAAGGCTCCATCTCGTTGCCTGATGCATCATAGATGGGCGTTGCTCCCCGGCTGTAGCTCACGATGATCTCATCTTCGTATTCATATTTGAATTCCAAATCGAGGTAGATTTCATTGTCCTTGATGGACACGTGGCGGACAATATTCCCATCGCTCAGGGTAAAATCGGATGAGATTTGTGCACTTTTCAAGTTGTCCGTTTCCAGCGGTTCGCTGTAAGCCAGGATAATGCGTTTTGGATTGTTGTTTTTTACTTCGCCATTCACAATCTTACCATTAATCACAATATTGATGGTGATATAAGCGCTTGCGGACAAGGGCTCCATGGCATTATCCGTTACCTCCACTTCAAGCACAACGGTTTCAGAAGTGGTCAATTGGATCGCGTCGGTGGCATACAAACCGCCGGTGGCCGGGTCAATGGTAAATAGACCCTCTTCGTTACCTGAAACGATGGCAAACGTTAAGCTTTGTTCCAGGTTGGAATCACTCGCCAGCACCTGTCCGATCATATCCCCCAACTTATTATTCTTTCGAATCTCGAAGCTTTGATCAGCAATCACCGGACTCTGATTAGCAAAGGCAGGCGTGATGTGAATGGTGATCTTGCCATGGGCCGAAAGTGGCATTTGATGATCGTCCGTAACCTGAACCACAAGCGTTAGGCTTTCATTACTTTCGAATGAAATCGCCTGATTGGCAAATATTTCTCCGGTTTCGGGATTGACTTTGAATAAGCCGGATTCGTTTCCTTGTACGATTGAATACGTGAGCTGCTGACCAGCGTCAGGATCTGAAGCCAAGATTTGTCCAATGAATTGATTGCTGACCAAATCACCATCAATTTCAATAGACTGGTCGGCAATGGCCGGACTCTGGTTAAGCTGAATTCCTTTGATGTTGATTGAAGCCGTAGCACTGACTGACAGCGATTGCTCACCATTGTCTTTCACCTCAACCGTCAAAACAACGGTTTGATCATTGGTGGTGATAAAATCAGCAGCCGCACGAATTTCTCCGTTCTCAGAATTGATGGTAAACAAGCCCGCTGCATTTCCACCGGTAATGGCATAAGTCAGCAACTGGCCTGCGTCGGGATCAGACGCAACAATCTTTCCAATGAAATCATTCACCTCAAAATTACCTTCCACGTCAACGGTCAGGTTTTGTGCGACCGGACTTTGATTGATTTCGACAATTTTCAGGCTGATAATCGTCATGTCTGCATGGGCTGATAAAGGATTTTCTCCATTGTCAGTTACTTGAACCATGAGCGAAAATAACTGGTCAATTGTAGCGGAAATGTTCGTGTTAGCGAAGATTTCACCGGTTTCCGGATTGATTTTAAATAGACCGGCTTCATTTCCCTGAACAATAGCATAGGTCAGTTGCTGATCCACGTCGGGATCAGACGCCACCACCTGCAGAATAAAATCATTCGTTTGAATCTCCTCTTTCAGCTCAACGGTCTGGTCTTCAATAACCGGACTCTGATTTAGCTGAATTCCTTTGATATTGATCGTTGCAGTGGCATTCACAGCTAACGACTCTTCGCCATTGTCTTTCACTTCAACCGTCAAAACAACCGTTTGGTCATTGGTGGTGATAAAATCAGCAGCCGCGCGAATTTCTCCGTTTTCAGAATTGATGGTAAACAAGCCCGCTGCATTTCCACCGGTAATGGAATAAGTCAATACCTGGCCGGCATCCGGATCAGACGCGTCAATCTTTCCAATGATATCATTCATCTCAAAATTACCTTCGACCTCAACAGTCAGATTCTGTGCGACAGGACTTTGGTTGATTTCAGCAATTTTCAGGCTAATAATCGTCATATCGGCTTGGGCTGATAAGGAATTCTCCGCATTGTCGGTTACCTGCACCACAAGTAAAAATGACTGGTCGATTGTTGTGGGAATGCTTGCGTTGGCGAAGATCTCGCCGGTTTCCGGATTGATTTTAAATAGCCCGGCTTCATTTCCCTGAATAATGGCATAAGTCAGTTGCTGATCCGTGTCGGGATCAGACGCCACCACCTGCAGAATAAAATCATTCGTTTGAATTTCCTCTTTCAGTTCAACGGTTTGGTCTTCAACAACCGGACTCTGGTTGATTTGAATTCCTTTGATATTGATTGTTGCGGTGGCATTCACAGCTAAGGACTCCTCGCCATTGTCTTTCACTTCAACCGTTAAAACAACCGTCTGGTCATTGGTGGTGATAAAATCAGCAGCCGCACGAATTTCTCCGTTTTCAGAATTAATGGCAAACAAGCCCGCTGCATTTCCACCGGTGATGGAATAAGTCAATAACTGCCCGGCATCGGGATCAGACGCTATGATCTTTCCAATGATATCATTCACCTCAAAATTACCTTCGACCTCAACAGTCAGGTTTTGTGCAACCGGACTTTGATTGACCTCAACCGCCTGAATAGAAATGTGTATCTCTGCAGTAGCCGACAATGGCTCCTGATGATTATCGGTAACTTGCACCTGCAGCGTGATTGATTCGTCAGCATTTGCTGGAATGTCGGTATTGGCAAAAATTTCTCCGGTTTCAGGATTAATTTTAAACAGTCCTGCTGTGTTTCCTGCGGTCAGGGTATAGCTAAGCGTTTGATCTACATCCGCATCGGTAGCTACAATTTTTCCAACAAGTTCATTCGCCACTTTGGGCTCGGCAATCGCAAACGATTGTGCTTGAATTTCCGGTGCTTGGTTGGGTTCAACACTTACTCGATTGTAAAGTTCGCTAATCTCAATATCGGTCAATGCCGTGTTGTAAATGCGAACTTCGTCGATCAAGCCTTCATACAACAGGGTCGGATTTTCGTCATCCCTTCCGGCACCGATCAGTAAATTGTAGCCTTCGCCCGATTCAATCGATCCGGTCGCATCTACAGTAAACAGAATTTCGCCGTCGAGGTAAATTATCTTTTTGCTTCCATCGTAGGAGACTGCCAGATGATGCCAGTTTCCATCCCACAAGCTGGCGATGTTGGGAATACTCGTCCAGGCTGATGTTGTTCCTGAGGTTTTAAAGGAAATGCTTTGATTTCCCGGATGGATATACAGGGCATAAGTGTCAGTATTCGGTCCGCCATGCATGATGATGCCCTGATAACCAGTTGAGATTGACTGTGGTTGAATCCAGGCACTTAAAGTCAGCTCGTCCTGAACGTTGGCGCCAAAGCTGTTTCCCAGGTTGATGTGTCCTGTGCCTGTCAGTTTCAGACCATCGCCGTTCACGCCTTCAACCCGAAGTTCTTCATTCATCAGGGTTCCGTCGTTTGAGCCTTGCGAGTCAACCACAGTTGCACCGGCAGGTTCTTCAAACAAATATTCGGAAAATGCAGGCGATAAGTCTGGCAAGGCAATGGATACCGAACGACTGATTGCTGAGGAGATATTTCCTGCGTCATCTTTTGCCCAGGCATACAGTGTATGGGTTCCCTCTGCGGAGAAAGTGTAAGTCTCAGGTGCCGATGTGGTCCATTGGCTATCATCAGCTGTCGGTGTGGTTGCAGTCTCAGTCAACTGGTATCCCACAACAGCGGTATTGTCCGAAGCGGTCAATTCACTAATCGGAATCGTTAACGCACTGTAGTTTGAAGGAATTGAAAAGGACGCAATCATCGGAGAAGTTGTGTCCGGAGCTGGCGCCGCTTCAATGGCATTGATCCGGATGGTAATCTCGGCGCTGGCCGAAAGCGGACTGGAGGCGTTATCAGTCACCTGCACGGTCAAAACCAGGGTTTGATCGGTTGTTGCCGGAATAGATGCAATGGCAAGCAAATCCCCGGTCAATGCTTCCAGGGCAAACTGGTTGTCGCCATTTCCTTCCAGAATGGTGTAGGTCAATTCCTGCCCGGCATCTGCATCGTTTGCGATGATTTGTCCAATCAAATCGTTCACATCTTTTGGGCTGCTGATATCAAAAGACTGATTGTGAATTTCAGGGGCCTGGTTGGCTTTTTCGGCCGTTTTCTTGGTGGTCTTAATCAGAATCTGGGAAGTAAAAGGCTCCAGACTAATACTGCCGGCAACTTCCTTCCCATCTAAATCCCGGTAAATCGAACTCCCAAGATCAATGGCTTTGGTTTGTTTGGTAGCATTGTAGAAGAGTTCCTCTTTCTCGCCATCAGCGAGAGGAGAACCATCGAAAGTTGAGTTGGCATCCTGGCCTGTGGCGGATTTCCAATTTTCAAAAGTCAAAAAAGAATCCTGACTCCTGAAAGTACCAACCTTGTGCTTGCTGTAATACTTATTATTATTGTAGATATGGGTAGCTCCCTTCCTTTGACCAACAACTCTTGTATCTGAAAAATTATCAAAATTCTTTTCAAAAACATACACGATATTGCGTGTTATCAAACAATTTTCGTTTTCTTCATCGCTATATATACCGTATAAAGCGTCTAGTATCGTATTGTCGTCAACAGTTATATTTCCATTTTCATGTAAGTAAATTCCACCGTTTCCAGAATAGGCAATCGTATTGCCTTGTATCAAGACATCTTTAATGTTATTGTCCATGTATATACCATAACCATAAGTCCGATCCAAGACTCCTCCCTCTTTGGTACCTCTGGAATATAAAACAATATTGTTTGTCACGGAACTCCCAGATACACCAGTGTTTGCATAGTTGCTGGTCCAAGTGTATATTGCGCCTCCATCGTCTTTAACAAGGCACACGTTTTTTATATAGTTTTTATCAATAATTGTGTTTGGAGTGTCCCATCTAATACCTATGTAGCCAACATTTTCAATTCTGTTGTATCGGAAAATATTATTGCGACCATAAGGATTGTAGATTGCAACCCCTTCCATAGGACCTCCCATCCCTGTTACACCGAGGTTCTCCAGCAAGGCGGTATTGTAAACTCTATTATCCAGAAACTTAGAATCACTTGTATTAGCCCAGATGCCATTGTTGCTTGCCCCATTAATATAATTGTTCTGGTAGTTTCCATTGCTGTCGTGATTGATACGTAAACCTTCCGCCTCCGGGAAATGTATGCCCACATTATTTATTGTTAGGTGCTCACAATAGTCAGCGCTAAGCCCAATATCTGAAGCATGGAGAAGGTCAAGGTTTTCAACGACAATATGATCTCTGTTGTTGATAAGCATTCCAGTAGTTAGATAAGAACCCCTAATGCTGTAGTTTGCAGGAGACTCTCCAGTAGGAGTCCACAAATAAACCGTTTTTGAATTAGTATCGAAGTAAAACTCTTGGGGAGCCGTTAAATATTCAAGTTTATTGGCTAAAAAATAACCGTCTCCGACACTTAGAGGATACAATGGTGCACTATTAATTGAAAGGTTTTGGTTGTGATTTCCTCCGACAACTGTTTTTGTTTCTACCCCCCAAGCATTTGTTCTGCAAATAAAGGTTGCTCCAACATGGCTAAAGTTGGGAAGACTGTTATCTGTAAAGTTCGTTTTACTGCCGACAGCATCAATAATGGAATATCCGCTATCAGGATATCTTGCAAGCTTCATTTTCTCACCATCAAGGAACAGCTGGTTAATATCACTTTCAACTTTTGCCTTATAGATATTCCCCTTGTACAAACTCCATCCCGTAATTTCCTGTGATCCATAGATCTTCGGCTTATCTCCTGAGCCATAAGCACCATAGGTAATTGGTTTTCCAGCACTTCCTGACGCCGGAGGTGTTAAGGTGCCGACCCATTCATCGCCCCGCTTAAATAAAATTTTGTCGCCGGCTTGTGGTTTAAAACTATTTACTTTTTCCAGGGACTTCCAGGCTTGCCCGGTTGTTGTTCCCGAATTTGAATCATTTCCTTCACTGCTGCTTACATAATAGCTTGTTTGCGCTATCAGTGCACCTGGTAGTAACAGGAATACGATTAGTATTAATCCTCTCATCTCTCTCTTCATCTCTCTCACTATTAATAAATTAATCCTATCCTCAAAAATCTGTTGGACTCCTTTCCTCGAGTCATCTGTTCTTTTCCTTTTGTAATTTGCCTGGGCCTGTGCCAGGCAGCATTTGGGTTGGTTACTTCCTGTTCACTAAAGCAACGAAGTAAGCCAATTCATTTTGTAGTCCACGCTGGGTACGAGTAGCCAAATAGGTTGTTTCCCTTTTATTGACGAGGCGCTTTAAACCAGTTCCTATTCGCTTTGCAACTTTCTTCGTTGTAATTGGAAATAGGCTGGAGCCGCTGTTCGTCTTTCAGCTCTTATAGACCTGAAACAAATCATTAAGCAATGATGCGCACCGCTCGAAACCGGAAAGTCACATTCTTCTTTTCCGGCGTGATCAAAGGCGATAACTTGAGCCGCAAGAGCAGGATCGACTGAAAATTCATGATCGAACTGCTAGCTGACTTTTCAATAAGGTTGTATGAATACATGACTTGGGAGACCAAGCCATCAAAAAAAGACCAAAGTAGATTAAATGTTTTCAATTCAATTTGATTATTGTTAATATTAATACCTATCTACACACAAATCCCACTTCACGATAATATAAACACGCTCAAATTTCGAGTACAATAATGCTAAAAAAAACGAAAAGTAAATAATCCACTTAACGGTATCGGCTAATTTAGAATGAATTCAAATAAGATAAATCGCTGATAGATCACATTTTATAAGGGATTCAGCGTTTTAATCTTAGAGATTGGATATCAAAATAAATTGTTGTTTTTCACGATCATCAAAATCGAAGGGATGTCAGATTGTGAGGTTTTGTTAATCAGAGGAATCTAGTCGCTTTTCAAAAGGGTTTTCGCAAAGAAAAACATGATGAATTTTAATTGTTCAGTCCGTTTGGTTAGGATATCGCTTCCCCGCCTTTTCCGAAAGATAGCTCCCACGCCTTAATGAGTGAATTTACCTAACAAGCTTAAAATGGATCAGGCGAAGTTTGGCCAATGCCCTTTGAGCAGAAACAAGTCTCTCGTTTCTCTCTTCGCAGTTTGGCAGCCACATCTTTTGATGGTTGCTTTCGAAGGGAATTTTAGTGTGTTGATTTAGTGATATTTGCCGTAGAACATGCGGCGGCTGGCTGAATGATCTGGGGGTGTCTGGCGGTCAATAAATACTGGGGTTTAATGGTTTTACGTGAAATTACCCATTGTTTTATAAGGGCTGTCGTTGGATATTTGAATAAACAAAATAACCGGAAAAAGATGGATTTTAACCAGAATGAAAGCCGGTTTTTTTAATGTTCCATAAAGGATTGAAAACAGTTTGAGCGATCACCGACGAGTTCGAAAGTCGCATGTTTTCACGATCAATGTTCCCAGAGAAAAATGGGAGGCAAAGAGCGAAGCTGTATCATCCTTAGAACACCGAGTGAGAAGATTGTCCAATTTCCATTGGATTTGAGGGTTTGAAAAGAAAAAAATGAAATTATGACACACATTAATTCTTCCTATAATTGGTATGCATTATATACCAGATCGAGATACGAAAAAAAATTGCACCTGGATCTAAGCAAAAGAGGGGTTGAAAGTTATTTGCCTCTTAAAGTGGAAAAACGGAAATGGAGCGATCGGGTCAAAGTTATTGAAGAACCTTTGTTGCGCGGCTACCTTTTTGTCAAGGTAAGTAATAAAGAATATTTCGATGTATTAAATAATGCAGGAGCTGTTTCGTATGTTGCATTTGCAGGAAAGGCAGCGTCAATTCCAGAAAATCAAATTCATAGCTTGAAAACTTTCGTAAGTAACTTCAATGATCAGATCAATGTAACCCGCGAGCGAATCTCGAAAGGTACGCTTGTCAAAATTAAACGAGGATTGCTGAAGGACGTTCAGGGCGAAATCGTCGAGATTCGGGGAAAGAACCGAATTGTTCTGCGCTTTGAAAGCTTGGGGTACTGCATTCATAGCGAAATTGCCATTGACGATGTTGAATGCCTGGAATCGGACAGCGTTCTGGATTAAAGCACGGTTTAATACCCTACTGACCTTGTCATTCCAATTATTTCCATTCGGCAAAAGACAGAGAAACGTTTGTTGCGAATAGCCAATCATTTATCTGAAAAACCGTCTTAATACTATTTCAAAAATAAAATTGATTTCTCCAGTCTGATTCAAACCCATTGCCACCCCGAAAATACTCAGGACAAGCAATTTCTAAAAAATAAAATCCCAAAATTTGTTGATAGATGAAAGTTTTGATATTAGCGGGAGGTCTTGGAACGAGGCTTTCTGAAGAAACGACGATTAAACCCAAGCCAATGGTCGAAATTGGAGATCGACCAATTATTTGGCATATCATGAAAACCTACTCCCACTACGGACACAATGAGTTTATCATTTTGTGCGGATACAAAGGGTACGTAATCAAGGAGTTCTTTGCAAACTACGTGCGTTATCGCTCTGATTTGACAATTGATTTGGTTGGCAATACAACAACCTATCACAAAAATCACTCAGAACCTTGGAAAATAACGCTCATTGACACAGGGCAGGACACTTTAACCGGGGGACGAATTAAGCGGGTAAAGGATTATTTGGGCGATGAACCATTTCTCCTCACCTATGGCGATGGTGTTTCAAATGTCAACATCAATGAGTTAATTGAATTCCATAAACAGCAGAATGCCTATGTCACGCTTTCTGCAATCAGGCCACCTGGCCGTTTCGGCGCATTTAGCCTATCCGACGAATCAGACAAGATTACTTCATTCAAAGAAAAGCCAGAAGGTAATGGCAGCGACACAGCCTGGATCAATGGTGGTTTTTTCGTTGTCGAACCACAAGCGCTTGATTTCATCGAGGGGGATCACACGATCTGGGAAAGAGATCCGCTTGAGAACATTGCCCAACAAGGCAAACTGGCTGCCTACAAACATCAAGGGTTTTGGCACCCAATGGATTCGCTGAACGACAAGCATAAGCTTGAAGAGCTTTGGGCAACTGGGAAAGCCCCATGGAAAATATGGGAATAAATCGTTTTGGAACAGAATATTATTAAAGACATAGAGCAATGAAAATATTGATTATTGGAAATATGGGCTATGTTGGCCCTGGCGTAATCGCACAATTAAGATCAACCTATCCCGATGCGGAGTTAATCGGCTTTGACATCGGCTATTTTGCAAACCAGCTTACCGGCACCGAGTTTATTCCTGAAGTGAAACTGAACAAACAAATCTTCGGAGATGTCCGCCACTTTCCCGCAGAACTGTTGCAGGGTGTGGATGCCGTTGTTTATCTGGCAGCAATTTCAAATGATCCGATGGGTGCCAAGTATGAAGAAGTGACGCTTGAAGTCAACTACCGGTCGTGTGTTCGAATTGCAGGACAGGCGAGGGAAGCCGGTGTGAAATCGTTTGTTTTTGCATCAAGTTGTAGCATGTATGGTTCAGCCAATGGAGATGCTAAAACAGAGCATGACAGCCTGAATCCGCTAACAGCTTACGCACGATCAAAGGTTTTTGCAGAAAAGGAGCTGGAGCCGCTGGCTACCAATGACTTCACAGTTACCTGCCTGCGCTTTGCCACCGCTTGCGGAATGAGCAACCGATTAAGATTGGATCTGGTGCTCAACGATTTTGTGGCCGGAGCCGTCGTAGCAAAGGAAATTAACATTTTAAGCGACGGAACCCCTTGGCGCCCTTTGATCAACGTATTGGATATGGCCCGGGCGATTGAGTGGGCCATTGGTCGCGACCAAGCCAATGGAGGAAAATTTCTGGCTGTCAATACGGGCAGCAACCAGTGGAACTACCAAGTAAAAGAATTGGCTGAAGCTGTGGGTGAAATTGTTCCCGGATGTCAGGTTACGGTCAATGAGGATGCCCCACCCGACAAGCGATCTTATAAGGTCAACTTTGATCTTTTTGAAAAACTGGCTCCAAATCACCAACCCATTTATGACTTAAAGACAAGCATCGAAGAGATCTACAAGTCTTTGTCGGAAATTGGATTGAAAGACCCAAAGTTCAGAGAATCAAAATACATGCGTTTAAAGGTATTGGCCGGCTTGCAAGAGAATGGACATTTAGACGACAATTTATCATGGAACTGGTAATTCAACAGATATGAAATTCAACGAAACAGAATTAAAAGGAGCCTTCGTTCTGGAAATTAACCAGCTGACTGACGAAAGAGGTTTTTTTGGACGATCCTGGTGTAAACGCGAAATGGAAGAGCATGGCCTGAACGGCAATGTTGTCCAGGCCAATACATCTTTCAGCAAAACAAAAGGAACCCTTCGTGGTATGCATTATCAAAAACATCCGCACGAAGAAACCAAATTGATACGCTGCACAAAAGGCGCCATTTATGATGTGATTGTAGATTTGCGCAAGGACTCGCCTACCTACCTCAAGTGGTTTGGGATTGAGCTGAGTGAAAACAATTACAAAATGCTTTATGTGCCGGAGAAATTTGCCCACGGTTTTATATCCCTGACGGACGATGCGGAAGTGACCTACCTGGTTACCGAATATTATACCCCAGGCGCTGAAGCCGGCTTGCGATTCAACGATCCGAAATTGAAGATCGACTGGCCGCTGGATGTAACTGTAATTTCAGAAAAAGACAGGCAGCATCCGGATTTTGATGAATCCGTATTACCATAAAAACCAAACATCATGATCATTGTAGATAAAGCCCTCCAAAAAAGACACGAAGATAAAAACCCAATCCGCGTAGGAATGATTGGCGCCGGATTTATGGGTCGTGGAATAGCTATTCAAATTGTGAAGTCAGTTCCCGGAATGGAGTTGGTAGCTATTTCAAACCGAACAATTGCAAAAGCAATCAAAGCATACGAAGAATCAGGAATTGACGATGCAAGGATTGTTGAGAAATTGTCTGATTTAGAAGACAACATTAGACATGGCAAGGTGAGTGTGACGGAACAACCGGAGCTAATTTGCCAGGCAGATGGTATTGACGCCGTGATTGAAGTTACGGGAACCATCGAACTCAGTGCTCAACTAATCTTAAAAGCGTTTGAGCACAAAAAGCATGTGATCATGATGAATGCTGAGGTTGATGGAACCATTGGCCCCATTCTGAAAAAATATGCAGATGAGGCCGGAGTTGTTCTGACCTTTGCGGATGGCGACCAACCTGGCGTTGAAATGAACCTGTATCGTTTTGTAAAATCCATTGGTGTTAAGCCTGTTCTGTGTGGAAATATCAAAGGTCTTCATGATCCTTATCGGAATCCGACAACGCAAGAAGGTTTTGCCAAGAAATGGGGACAAAATCCTTCGATGGTTACTTCTTTTGCCGATGGAACCAAGATTTCATTTGAGCAAGCCATTGTAGCCAACGGAACCGGCATGCGGGTTGGCAAGCGCGGCATGTATGGCCCAACCGTCCCTTCCGGAGCTCCACTTCATGAGGTGGTTCACCAGCTTTATCCGCTGGATCGTTTGCTGGAAGGCCCTGGAATTGTTGACTATGTGGTCGGAGCCCAGCCGGGTCCTGGTGTATTTGTGCTGGGAACTCACGATGATCCGCTGCAACAGCACTACCTGAATTTATATAAGCTCGGAGAAGGACCGCTGTATTTGTTTTATACACCTTACCATCTTTGTCATTTCGAGGTGCCATTAACCGTTGCACGAGCGGTTTTATTTGGCGATGCTACCCTGGCACCCGCCCGCGGACCACTGGTGGAAGTTGTGACAACTGCGAAAATTGATCTAAAAGCTAACACACAACTCGACGGTTTGGGCGAGTACATGACTTATGGTTTATGTGAGAATTACGACACAGCCAGAAAAGAAAATCTGCTGCCAATTGGAGTAGCCAATGGCTGCCGGTTGAAAAACGACATCCCCAAAGACCAGGTGATCACTTACGACGACGTGGAACTTCCTCAAGGCAGATTATGCGACCAGCTAAGAATGGAACAACTCAAAACATTTAATCCTGAGTTGATTACCAAAACTGCGATACAGTTTATTTAGCTGCAGATTCGTTTTGCAGTATTCCGCATCGATATTCATTTTAAGGGAAAAAATAGAAGGTATCCAAGTTGCAATCCACGACTGCACCGGATGCAAAGAAGCATTTCAGGATAAGAGCTTCAGTCAGAATAGACGAAAAAAGAAAAATAAAGAACTGGTCAGTGGTGCACCGCCAGACCATTGATGAATTATTTATTTGTAAAAAGAGAGAAATATGTCAAAAGTTGCATTAATAACTGGAGTTACCGGACAGGACGGAGCGTACCTGTCGGAATACCTGCTAAAAAAGGGTTACATCGTTCACGGGATTAAGCGTCGCTCATCCATGTTTAATACCGATCGTATTGACCATTTGTACCAGGACCCACATACGACCAATCGCAATTTTATTTTGCATTATGGCGATTTAACTGACAGTTTGAACCTGACTCGGATTATCCAGGAGGTTCAGCCCGATGAAATCTACAACCTGGCAGCCATGAGCCATGTCAAGGTGAGTTTTGATACCCCTGAATATACAGCCAACGCTGATGGTATAGGAACGCTGAGAATTCTTGAAGCCGTGCGCTTACTAGGATTAAAGAAGACGAGAATTTACCAGGCATCGACCTCCGAGTTGTACGGAATGGTGCAGGAAATTCCTCAAACAGAGCGGACTCCTTTTTATCCGCGCAGTCCTTATGCTGTAGCCAAAATGTACGCCTACTGGATTACGGTAAATTATCGCGAAGCTTATGGCATGCATGCCAGCAACGGCATCTTGTTCAACCACGAATCACCCATTCGCGGCGAAACATTTGTCACCCGGAAAGTGACCCGGGCAGTTTCCAGAATCGCTTTGGGTATGCTTGATAAAGTTTACCTTGGTAATTTAAGCTCGAAACGCGATTGGGGCCATGCCAAAGACTATGTGCGGGCCATGTACCTGATCCTGCAGCAAGATAAACCCGACGATTATGTGATTGCAACCGGAATCACAACATCGATTCGCGACTTTATTACGATGGCTTGCGAAGAAGTTGGTTTGGAAGTTGCTTTCAAAGGGCAGGGTGTCGACGAAGTTGGCTACCTGGTGGGAGTTGATGAAATGAGATTCCGTGAGCGAGTAGGCGACGAATACCTGGAAGATCTGCGGATGCGAATTTTGTCGAACGACAATGAGATTGTCAAAATTGATCCCATGTACTTCAGGCCAACCGAGGTTGATCTGTTGATTGGTGATCCAGCTAAATCGCAGCAAGTTCTGGGATGGAAACCAAAGTATGACTTGCAGGGATTGGTTGCCGACATGATGGCTTCCGATGTCAAACTCTTCCAGAAAGAATCGTACCTCCGAAACGGAGGATATCGTATTTTGAATTTCTTCGAATAAAGATAGTCCACGCTGAGTAAAAAAGCTGAAAGTATGAGCTGTACCTGCAGAGGCAGGTGCAGGCTTATCTTTCGGCGTTTTAAAGACTTGACAATCGAAACGATCGGCAAGTGAAGTGTGGAAAAAACCAGATAAAACAATCCGAAGCATCAAGCCATCAAATGCTTGGAAAATTACATGCAGGATTGTGCCCTAATAATGAGCTTGAGAGATGGACAAAAACAGTAAAATATATATTGCCGGACATCGTGGTCTGGTCGGGTCAGCCCTTCTGAAAAAACTAAAGGAAAAAGGATATCAAAATTTTGTGCTGCGAACCCATTCCGAATTGGATTTGACCAACCAGCAAGCGGTCGCAAATTTCTTTACAAGCGAAAAACCAGACTATGTTTTTCTGGCGGCGGCAAAAGTGGGCGGCATCATGGCGAACAACACCTATCGCGGAGAATTCATTTATGATAATTTAATGATTCAGAACAATGTGATTCATCAGGCTTGGTTGACTGGAGTGAAAAAACTTCTTTTTCTTGGAAGCACGTGTATTTACCCACGTGAAGCTCCCCAGCCCATGTCGGAAGATAGCCTGTTGAGCTCAGCCCTGGAATACACCAACGAACCTTACGCCATTGCCAAAATTGCCGGCATTAAACTGTGTGAAAGTTACAATATTCAATACGGGACGAACTTTATTTCGGTGATGCCCACCAACCTGTATGGTCCGAATGACAACTTTGATTTGGCGAACTCTCATGTGCTGCCTGCCTTAAT